>JADYXS010000489.1 GCA_021772155.1 Candidatus Obscuribacter sp. | reverse complement strand
GGGCGCAGGTCTTGCAGACAAAGTCGCCCTGATCACCGACGGTAGGTTTAGCGGCGCCAGCCACGGACTCGTCGTCGGACACGTTTCGCCGGAAGCCGCAGTGGGCGGACCCTTAGCCCATGTCCGAGACGGCGACTTGATCACAATAAACATCGATGAGCGGATTGTCGATGTACAAGCAGATTTGGTCCCTCGAGCCGCCGAGTGGAAACCGCCAAAGGCCGTTTATCCATCCGGAGTTTTCGCAAAATACGTGCGGCTCGTTTCTTCTGCCTCCGAAGGCGCAGTAACTATCCCACTTTCCAATAACTGCCACGTCACCCACAAGGAAAAGCAACATGAAACCACAGCAGCAAGAAGCTAAATTCCAAGATTTTTTCCGTGAAAAACGTATCGCTATTCTTGGCTACGGCAGCCAGGGTCGCGCACATGCTATGAACCTACGCGACAGCGGTTGCGATGTTGTTGTCGGTCTTCGTCCAGGCGGACGGACATGGGAGCAAGCTGAAAGCGATGGCTTTCACCCTGTTTCGCCTGAATTCGCCGTTAAAGGCGCAGACGTAATTGCGATGTTGATGCCGGACATGGCGCAGGCAGATGCCTACCGAAACTGGGTCGAGCCAAATATGAAGTCTGGCGCAGCAGTAATGTTTGCCCACGGCTTGAATATCCATTACAAGATGATCAAGCCAGCGGCCGACATAGATGTTGTTCTGGTGGCGCCGAAAGGGCCTGGTGCACTGGTAAGAAGTCAGTTTCAAGAAGACCGCGGTGTACCTTGTCTGGCTGCAGTACATCAAGATGCAACCGGCACAGCTCGTGAAGTTGCATACGGCTATGCCCACGGACTGGGCGGCACCAGAGCTGGTGTCATCGATACAACATTCGCAGAAGAAACAGAAACCGACCTGTTCGGTGAACAGGCAGTCTTGTGCGGCGGAGTCACCGAGCTGGTGGCAGCCGGTTGGGAAACGCTAGTGGACGCCGGCTATCAACCAGAAGTTGCATACTTCGAGTGCCTGCACGAGCTTAAGCTAATCGTGGACCTGCTTTACGAAGGCGGCTTCGCGCGCATGCACGAATTCGTCAGCGAAACGGCGAAATTCGGTGACCTGACTCGCGGGCCACGCATCGTTGATGAACACGTCCGAGAAAACATGAAGGAAATTTTGAAGGAAATCCAAAACGGACAATTTGCTCAGGAATGGGTTGAGGAATACAAAGCCGGTCGTCCGAACTACAACGAACTCTTGCAAAAGGACATGAATCACCCGATTGAGAAAGTCGGGAAAGAGCTTCGCGCAAAAATGTCCTGGTTGCAAAAGCAACAAAAAAAGCGCCGAGCGGCGTCTGAGGCCGCTCCCCAAATGGCTTTCTGCATCAAGAGATATTAAACATTGAACGGAGCAAACATCCTCATCCAGGCTCTCAAGCATGAAGGCGTAGATATCGTCTTCGGCTACCCGGGCGGTGCGATTATGCCGGTTTACGACGCTTTGTTGGACTCCGGTATCAAGCACGTGCTTGTTCGTCATGAACAAGCAGCCGCCCTGGCAGCCGATGGCTATGCCCGAGTCAGCGGCAAGGTTGGGGTTTGTTTGGCTACGTCCGGTCCAGGTGCCACCAATCTGGTTACTGGAATCGCCAACGCATTTCTTGATTCGGTACCGATGGTGGCGATCACCGGTCAGGTACCCTCTCACTATATGGGAACTGACGCATTTCAGGAGGTCGACATATTCGGTATCACCATGCCGATTGTGAAACACAGCTATATCGTGCGCACAGCCGATGATATTCCTCGAGTAATTAGAGAAGCCTTTCTCATCGCACGATCTGGGCGCCCAGGCCCAGTACTTGTCGATATTCCGAAAGATGTCGCCACAGCCGCGGTGTCGGCATGGGGCTTCGGACCGACGGAATACGAACCGGCCGAATTGGCTCCGATAGAAGAACTTGAGTCCGCCCGCGAAATGATGGCTTCAGCCGCCTGCCCGTTAATCTATGCCGGTGGCGGCATTCGTATAGCTAATGCTGTCGATGCCTTCCGACGATTCGTCGAAGCAACCGGTATGCCGGTTGTTGCGACCCTGCAGGGACTTGGCTCTTTGCCGGATGACCACAGTCAGTTCCTCGGCATGCTCGGCATGCACGGTACAAAAGCAGCTAACTTCGCAGTTCAAGGATGCGATCTGCTTATCTGCATCGGAGCCCGGTTCGATGATCGCGTTACAGGCAAACTCAAGGAATTCGCGCCCCATGCTCGCGTAATACATATGGATATAGACGATTCCGAAAACAGCAAATTGCGATTTGTGCAATGCTCGCTTCGTGGGAATATAAAAATCTCGATGGATGCGCTGCATGTGCGACCGGAAATTCAAGAATGGGTTGAAAAATGTTACGCGGACAGAACTGAATACGCCTGGCGTTACGATGCACCGACTGAAACCGTCTACGCCCCTGCGTTCATCAAAGAACTCAGCGACCGTGCCGACACCGACACTTACATAAGCTGTGATGTTGGACAACACCAGATGTGGGTCGCTCAACATTATGGTTTCAAACGCCCCCGCCAGCACTTGAGCAGCGGTGGTCTTGGCACTATGGGTTACGGACTGCCGGCGGCGATTGGTGCACATTTCGCCATGCCGGAATCGCGCGTCATCGTGATCAGCGGTGACGGATCAATCATGATGAACATTCAAGAGCTGGCCACAATCAAACGATATCAATTGCCGGTCAAGGTCGTTGTTTTCGACAACCACGGTCTCGGCATGGTGCGTCAATGGCAAGAATTATTTTTCGAGAAACGATTCAGCGAAGTCGACCTGTCCGATAACCCGGATTTTGCGAAACTGGCGGAAGCGTTTGATATTCCGGCAATTACAGTTCGTTTAAAGTCGGAAGTTGGAGGTGCGGTACGCCGTCTTCTTGAAGAACCGGGTCCACTTTTTGTTCACGTTTTAATTGATCCTGCGGAAAATGTCTGGCCGTTGGTTCCGCCAGGCAAAAATAATTCGCAAATGATGGAGGCAACCGTATGAAGTACAGTCTCGAAGTAATTATGTCCGATGCAGAAGGCGGGCTCGAGAGACTACTCGGACGGCTACGTCAACGTGGTTTTGGCATGTGCACAATGTCCGCGGGTCGGTCACCCGATCATGGGACGATTCGAGCGCGAATCACAATTGAAGGCACTCGTCCGATCGAGCCGCTGATCCAACAGCTCAAGAAGTTATTTTACGTCCGGCACGTAGCAATAAGTTCAATGGAGGCAACTATCTCTCATGTCTACAATCAAGTCGATGCACAAGACCAACTCGGACTTTGTGCATCTCTATGACACAACATTGAGAGACGGCTCCCAGCGCAAAGGACTGAGCTTCTCTCTGGAAGACAAACTGAAGATAACAAAACTGTTGGATGGCTTTGGCGTATCCTACATCGAAGGAGGTTGGCCCGGCTCCAATCCCAAAGACATGGAATACTTCCGTCGCGCGCGGCAACTAGGTCTGCAACATTCCAAACTAGTGGCATTCGGAAGCACCTGCAGAGTTGGTACCAAGCCGGAAAACGACACTAATCTGCGCGCAGTGATAGACGCCCAAACACCAGTTGTTACGATTGTCGGCAAATCCTCAGTTTTCCATATCGAGAAAGTATTGGAAACGACGCTTACGGAGAACCTGAGATTGATCCGGGAATCGGTGAGGTTTCTCAAAAAACATAGACGCGAAGTTATGTTCGATGCTGAACACTTCTTTGACGGGTACGCCGTAAACGCTCAGTACGCGCTGACGTGTTTACAGACAGCTGTTGATGCGGGCGCTGACTGGGTGGTGCTCTGTGACACCAATGGCGGTTCACTTCCTCAATACGTTCAGAAAGTAGTATCGAATGTAGTGAAAGCCGGCATGAGCGCAGAAGCCGTGGTCAAGGTGCGGATCGGAAAAACCGTTTATCACACGGCGGCCGAGGGTTGCGGTCCGGTTGATGCGCTTGACCAGGCGCTGAGGAAAGCCCTTCACGCTGTATATCCGGAAACGACTCATGTGCGCTTAGCTGATTACAAGGTAAGAATACTTGATCCCGATGCAGCCACAGGCGCCACAACGCGAGTTACTATCGAAGCCACTGCAGGCGATGAGACATGGTGCACGGTCGGTTGTTCTCCGAATATAATCGATGCTAGCTACAAAGCTTTAGCTGACACTTTAGAACTGTATCTGCTGAGACGGCAGGATTGCCGCAAGGAGGTTGTGGCATGACCGTTAAGTCACCACAGACAAAGGACGCCTTAAGCGGCAAAAAGACCACTGCGCGAAACATCGTTGAGAAGATCTGGGAAAGTCATGTCGTTCGACAAAACGAGGGACACCCGGCACTTTTCGCTATCGATTTGATGCTGGTTCACGAAGTCACCTCTGCTCAAGCATTTCAGGAAATCGAGAAACGCGGCATTAATGTAGCTGATCCAACTCGCGTAATCGCCACTATCGATCACAGCATTCCTACTCGTCAAAATCGCACGGAAATCTATGACGAGGCTGCAAGAGCGCAAGTGGAAGCTTTGAGAAACAACTGCAAACGCCACGGCATTCGCCTGCTCGATTTCGACGGCGGACAAGGAATCGTCCACGTGGTCGGTCCAGAACTCGGTTTGACCCAACCGGGTATGACTATCGTCTGTGGAGACTCGCATACCTCCACACATGGTGCCTTCGGTGCCTTGGCGTTCGGCGTCGGCACAAGTGAAGTGGCACACGTACTTGCCACTGGCTGCTTGCTGCAACAGAGCCCGAAATCCATGTTGGTTGAATTCCGTGGACGATTCCGTAAGGGAGTGTTTGCCAAAGACGCCGTTCTCAAGCTAATAGCCGAACTTGGTATCGGTGGTGCTACCGGGCACGTTATCGAATACACCGGCGAATCGGTGCGCGCGATGAGCATGGAAGAACGGATGACCGTCTGCAATATGAGCATTGAATGTGGTGCCAGAGCAGGACTGATAGCTCCGGATGCCACCACCTATGCTTACCTCAACGGTAAAGAGCACGCGCCCACGGATGAAAATTGGGACAAGGCGGTGGCTTATTGGAATAGCATTCAAAGCGATCCCGGAGCCCCTTACGACAAGCGAGTTATCATCGATTTAGATGAACTTCGCCCGATGATAACTTGGGGAACTAATCCTGGTCAGGGTGCACAGTTAACGGAGACTGCCGGTGCCGGAGCAGCTGTTGCTGACGCCGGTCGAGACCGGGCACTGCAATATGTAAAATTGGAAAACGGACAACCGCTTTTAGGCGTAGCAGTTGACTGGGCTTTCGTTGGTTCTTGCACCAACGGTCGCATAGAAGATTTGAGGATAGCAGCGCAAGTACTGGCTGGACAAAAGGTACACGAGCGCGTCACCTTCTACGTGGTGCCTGGTTCGGAATCGGTACGCACACAGGCAATAGCCGAGGGCCTGGACAAAGTCTTCGAAAACGCCGGAGCGCAGTTCCGGATGCCCGGTTGCTCACTTTGTCTTGCCATGAATGACGACAAGGTTCCCGAAGGCTTGCGCTGCATAAGCTCCTCCAATCGTAACTTCGTGGGACGCCAAGGTCCGGGCAGCATCACGCATCTGGCATCGCCTGCAACTGTCGCAGCCAGTGCCGTCGCCGGTTGTATCACCTCACCAGAATCATACTTCGCTAAGTAGGGGAAGCAATGGAACCAGTCAAAACAATCAATTCCCAAGTCTTGCCGATAGCAATGAAAGATATCGACACGGACCTGATCATTCCAGCGCAGTACCTCACAAGTATTTCACGCGGTGGATACGGTGAGAATCTGTTTCGCCGATTGAAAGATGGCGATCCCAATTTCGCCTTCAATCAACCGAAGTACAAAGGTGCTCAAATTCTGGTCGCCGACGACAATTTTGGCTGCGGTTCGTCACGGGAACATGCAGTCTGGGCTTTGCGTGACGCCGGAATCAAAGCTGTCATAAGCAAATCCTTTGCGGACATCTTCTACAACAACAGCGCCAAGAACGGTCTGTTGCTTGTGACCTTACCAGCCGAAGTTATTGATCGGATCTTAGTCGAAGCGGCAGCGGCTGAAGTCTATGTTGTAAATGTAGATCTGGCCGGTCAATATATTCAGTTACCGGGTGACGAACGCCACTGCTTCACCTTCGACGACTTCCGCAAGTATTGCCTACTAAACGGCCTCGATGACATAGAATATATTCGGTCCTACGAACAGGACGTTCAGGCGTTCCGCGCCAAGCAGCAATCGTACTTCCAACCCGTCCTAGCTTGAGGTTTGAGAACCATGAAGAAAACCATAGCGGTAATTGCCGGAGATGGGATCGGACCGGAAGTGATGCAACAAGCCGAACGCGTTCTGTCAGCGATAGCGGACGGATACGGGCATCAGTTCAAACTGAACCATGCACTTGCCGGCGGCGCGGCATTCGACAAATTCGGATCGCATATGCCAGAAGAAACGCTTGAAGTCTGTCGTTTAAGTGATGCCATTCTATTCGGTTCCGTCGGTGGTCCGGTGTCTGAGCAACATCAAATCAAATGGAAGAACTGCGAAGCCAATTCCATTTTGGCACTGCGAAAGAACTTTAAGTTTTTCGCCAATTTTCGCCCGGTTCGCCTGCTTCCCGAGCTAGCGCATGTTTGCCCTCTTCGCTATGACCTTGTGAAAGACGGCATTGACATTCTATTCATCCGTGAGCTTCTTGGTGATGCTTATTTCGGCGCTAAAGAGACCACAATCAAAAATGGTAAGCGGGTTGCTAGCGACGTCTCTTCTTATACGGAAGATCAAGTCGCACAGGTGGCTCATGTCGCGTTCAACGCGGCTCAGGGTCGGCGCAAAAAAGTCACATCTGTCGACAAAGCCAATGTGTTGGATGCATCGAAATTGTGGCGGGAAGTGGTGCGCGAAGTTGCCGCTAACTACCCAGATGTAACACTGGACGAAATGCTTGTCGACAATTGCGCGATGCAAATAATTCGCGAACCCAAACAGTTTGACGTTGTTGTCACAACGAATATGTTCGGCGACATCCTAACTGATGAAGCTGCGGTTTTAGCCGGATCTTTAGGGCTTCTGGCATCAGCAAGCCTGAACTCCGAGGGATTCGCGTTGTATGAACCGTCCGGCGGTTCAGCGCCTGATATTGCCGGGCAAGGAATAGCCAATCCTATCGCTCAAATCTTATCGGTGGCTCTAATGTTGCGCTTCTCCTTCAACCTGGAAGCTGAAGCGCGCGCTATTGAAGTTGCTGTAGATACTGCGCTGACAGCCGGCTATCGCACGCGCGACATTTTCGCCGAAGGGGAGAAACTTGTTGGGAGCAAAGAATTCACCGATCAAGTACTGCAAAATATTCCAGTTGCAACTTGCAAGACTGCAGGATAGATATTGTTCTATCCGAATATCTACTGAGACTCTATTGCTTCCGGGCTCACTGGTTCTGCGCTACAGCAGCTGCTTGCCGACCATGCAGCAGCCGGTTCCAAGGTACCCAAAACAATGCGCATAAGATGTACTGTGGATAAGCGATTCCCGTAAAATAATCCAATACGAGGTGCATCAGAATCAGTGCTGATACGCCGAACAATCGCCATTTTGGCCAAATCAGAAGTGCCGGGGCAGTAAGTTCAAAAAACAGTCCCGCACTGGCGCCTATAAAACCGATCCAGGGATTAGCATCTAAAACCGATTGCGAAATGCACAACTGGCGTGGATGTGTCAGTCCTGCTTGCCATACCAAGTCGGCAAACACACCAGATGTTGTCCACATCAATCCAGAGCAGGCAATTTTGGAAACTCCAGCACCAAAGTAAGTAAAGCAAAGAACCAGCCATACAAGGCGAATTGGCCAACCGTACCGGGAATCGGCTTCAGGTCTGCCAGGCATTCGCTTGAAACGACGGAGCACCAGATTGTCTAGCGAAAGCCTGTCTCCACAGCTAGAGAAGGCCAAAAGAAACATAATCATCACTATTGGATTCTCGTGATGATGTAAAAAACCATAGTTGTGTCCAAGTCCCAAAAGGTAGGCTCCGATGAGGGCACTGCCTATAGTGGCAACCCTGGTAAAGGCACCAAACATAGATAAAGTAAGCGACACGAACCAAACGATGGTCAAGCATTGAAGCAGCGCTAGCTGACCGAAAGGTGCTGGCAAATGGCCGAAGAACGAAATCGGATCGTAAAATATAGACGGAACCCCGGCCCATTCAACGAAGTGTCCACTTCCATAAATGGTCAGGACACCGGCAAAAAACAGAATGCGACAGAATCCCAGATTCCACGCTGAGCCATCTTGAAGGAGCCACTCTTGAAAATCATTCAAGACGTCGTTTCGTTTAGCGGGCGTCAACGTTTACCTCTGTCATAAGTGTCTGTTGGAGGTTTACAGCTGATGGGACTTTCAGTTTATCGACAAGCCATTGGCGGTCGTACCAGCGGAGTTTGATTAGCTCAGGATTCGCTTGTGGATCTGATCGGCGCGTTTGCTGATACCTGTGGGCTAGCCAGCGCAGCGCTTCTACTCTTCCAGAATCTTGGCTGTGATGCTTTCGTTCGGCAACTTTCACTATGGCGCAAAATTCTTTCGACGAGTGAAAAGGCGAATAAAATCGATTCTCTGTAAGGGCAAATTCTAATTGCGGGTTTGAAGCTGGCACACCATAAATGCCGGGAGCACTGTATTTCAATGGATTGGACCATCGCCAGCTTCCGAACATAGGGGTGTTTGAAAATGGCCAGTGTTCTTGCCTGAACAATATGTCCCAGCTATAACCTAATATCAATATGGTGCTCAAGGTCAACGCCACATAGCGTTGACCTTTCGAGGCAATTATTGGCTTGTGCGCTGCGCAATAGCTTCTTAGCGCGACGCGGAGCAATGCAGCACAGATACAGAGGCAGCCACCGTTATAAGCAAGGCGTGACAACCATGAAAGCTTGGTGCTGGAAAGAAATCCGGTGTGAGAGGCACTTTGGCCATACATGCCGGTCAGTCCGCCTACAATGAATGCTGCTATTGCCAGTGCCATGGCCACGCTTACCCATAGCCTGGGGAAGGCTTTGCTACCAATGCTCATTTGTTCAACTTGCACCGCAGAACCTAACTGAGTGATTTTATGGACGGAATACCTTCAGTTTAGCAAGATAACGAGGCCCAAGTAGAGACACACCCATCTCAGGTTTAGCTTCTTACTAATGCGCTGTCTTCTGTTTATGGGTTTGATTGAGAACTTTCCCAAAGGCAGAGTCAGCCTTGATGTCGGTGACTGCTTCCCCAAAACAAGGAATCCCGTTAGACTCGCGGATGCAAGGATCTCAGCTCTACGGAAGGGCGGCGCGCGCCCCTACGGTTGCAGATAGCGAAGGAAGGTGTTGTACGGTAGGGCAGCGAAATTCATACATCAGTCCTATCGGACGCAATTCCATTTCCCAACTCCACTCCGACGGATTCCTCCACAACAAATCGCGGCACATGCGAAATCTGGTTTTTTACCTGGAAGAGGTACTCCCCAAGCAAGCCTATCATCAGGATCATAAGGGCGCAAAGCAAATGCGCCGCAAACAACGTTGCAACTCCAAGCGGAAATAGAAGCGTGTGAGAACAGCAAGAAAATAGCAGTAGAATGCCACAAAGCAGGCTTACCAGACAAAGCGAAAGACAAATCATCAGAAGAACACGCAGTGGTTTTATCGAGGCCAGTAGTAATAGAAAAACATGCCCCAGCTTCTTCTTGAGTGTCCAGCCAGACTTACCTCTTTTGCGAGCGAGCTTCTCATAAGACACAACGTCCGCATCAAACTTTGTGGCAGCAATTTGCACGAACACACATGTATGCACGTGCGCTTGTTGCACAAGAGCATCGACAACCTTCCTGTCCAAAAGGGCAAAATCGACACCCCCGACTGGAAATCCATTGTTGCTGACCCAGTTCGCCAACTGCCAATACAACGATGAAGATATCTTGTCGGGCACAATGCGCGCAGCCCAGACGATCTTGAAACCTTTCTGCCAACGTGCAATCAGCTCAGCAAGAAGGGCAGGCGGGTCTTGAAGATCGCCGGCCATAAATATCACGCAATCCCCGGTGCTTTGACAAAGTCCGGCCATGATAGCTGCATGGCTGCCAAAATTTCTGGACAGTTTTAGCACTCGTACACGACTGTGAGTCTGAGCGAAACGCTTTGCCAGCTCAAAACTGCCATCCTGAGATCCGTCGTCGACAAACACAAGTTCTATCGGCACTGCCATTTGATCGCGCACGGCTTGCAACTTAGTAAAAAGCTCATCGGCGTTCGCTTCCTCATTAAAAATGGGAACGACAATTGAAATGAGCCCCGCGGGCTGGTGCAATTCTCTTGACGATTGACCGATAACGCTCATGAAACAGACACTTTGTCAGCAGAAAGGGAGAATGTGATCCTAACACGGACCCAACGTCTTGACACCGCCCCGGAAAACAGGCTCTAGCGAAGAAACCGATCGCATCTAAGGCCGCTTCCGGTTGACAAGCCGCCACCGCGGACAGTGGCATATTAGGCAAAAGATGCTCAAATTTCCAAATCTGCCAAACAGTAAAGAAAACTAGCTGGCCACAGGCCCGAAATGCTTGTTGATTAACTAAGCAATGCCCTTAGTGCCATAGTTAACCATGGCTTAGCCGCGCCTGGGAGACTCTTAAAGGGCCTGAGGCATCGCCCAGCATGTCCGGTCTCGAAGACTAGAAATCATCAATCTGTGGCATCAGATTGATAGGTCTTTTGAGGTTACGGTATGAGCGGTGGAATGAATTACGCGTACGCATACCCATTCGCGTCCCAATTGGAGACCCTTGGCAAAGGCAAGCACCTGAGTCTGGCCACTTGCGGTGGGGTCGACAAAAACCCGTATTTCTTTCAGGGGCGGTTAGTTCAAGCTCGTCGGAGTGCGGATTTATTGCTTACCGTGTCTGAAATCAGCCGCACCCGCTTCTATTCCCCGACTGCAATTAGAGAAATGATCTTGGCGGCGGACCCGGTCGTCACAAGCGGCGGAGACCGTCTTCGTTTCGAAGCCTTTTCAGTCTGTTGCGGCGTTTACGCCAGGGTCGACCTGCGACCGAACGCCATTGATGGCGATTTCGTTGGACGTGGCACGACCAACGTCGACTTTAATCCTCCAATGAGAGCGGCGCTTGTAAACATCCTCAGCTCCGAAAAGGTCGGACTTAATGTGGGCGCCGACCGAGTGGAACTTGAGCGTGGCAGCGAAAAAGTTGTGGAGAAAAAGGTTAAATTGCCTATTCGATGGCTTAAGGGATTCGTAGAGGTGCAGGCGCACCAATCTAAGCTTAAGCCGATATTTGAAATTTCCGGTGAAGAAGCGAGGCGTTTCTTCGGCACTCTTCCAAAACATTTGATGACGCAAAAGGGAACGATGTCGTATGTCGTGCCCGCTGGAAAGGGATTGCGACTGAGTCCACGCGAGGGACCGCAGTCAGTTTTGATTGGAGCACCAGGAAGGCTGAAAGTTCTGGAACAACTTGTGCGGTATGCCAACAAAGTTCGGGTCTATGGCGGAGATGACGGCGTCAGCGGGTGGGAGATTTTCCTCGATGATGCTAGCTTTCACCTTGTGCTTAGCCCAGATGCATCACGCGGATTCTCCGGTGAAGGTCAGGTTCTTTCGCAACTTGCTCACACTAGAAAAGATGACGACCTGGCAAAAGTGCGCGCCACATTACAGTGGCAAGCGTGCGTCGACGCGCAATCTTTGGCAACCACATTGAATGTCGATGAATCTTCCGTAGCAGAAGCGTTGGCAACTCTTGGTACCAGAGGACTGGTGGGTTACGACCTTGCGGAAAGCGCATACTTTCACCGAGAACTGCCGTTCAATATGGACATGGTAGAAGAGCTGCAACCACGCTTGATTAATGCCCGGAAGTTAGTTGAGGAAGGCAGTGTGAGGATAACCAAGAAGACCAGCAGCCAAGTTGAAGCCTACGTCAAAGGCACCAATGTGGAACATCGGGTTGTCGTGACTGAAAGCAAATCTCAATGTACTTGCGAATGGCAAGCAAAGCATCCGGACGATCGTGGTGCGTGCAAGCACATCCTTGCAGTGGAAATCCTAGCTGATCCCGAAAACAATTAGGAATGAATGATGACGACAGAAGATCTGGATAAGGTTCTCAGCACACTTAGTGTGGAGAAAACCATCACTTTTTTCAACGACGTGTCCGAAAAGGATCGCAAAGCTCTCGCTCCTCGTGCATTGCAATGGTTAGAAGTTAGTAGCATGCACCACACGACGGACACTGAACTCAATTTCTACCTGACTCAGGCCCAGAACAAACTCATTGGACTGCTGACCACAGGAATGGACGCGCCCAAGAGAATTCAGCGGCTCATAAAACAAGTAGAGGACGCCAAGCTACAAGCCAAATCCATGCCCCCACAAGTGGTGAAGAAAGAGGCGATTGAAGTTGCCAGTATCGCTGTGATGGCCACATCTGGTATCACTGATATCAAAAAGAAAGACGTTGTCCCTTTGCCCAACCACTGCTATCAGATTATCGCGGCTCGCCAGCCGAGCTGGATGGCCGCATGGATAGAATGGATAGCAACAGAAACGCCGCATTCACACTGGGCGGTCGCACGACGGCTGGAATGCGAAGGGATTGTAGCGATTGAACATACTCCGAGTTACCTTTCAGGAATGGCCTTATCTCTTCCGGGAGTGATCCCGCAGCCTCCGAACCGTTGGGAAAACGGCAAGGTTGTTCAAGCTGAGATCGTTGAGGGAACAGTCGCCGAGGCTTTTCTGGCAGACGAGCGACTCATCGAGTTGCTTTGGGAAATGCTTGCCGACGATCTGAGTATGAGACTGCTCACGCATGAGCAAGGTCCACCTTCCGGACGCAACGCCTGGCAAGGCGAGAATATATCGCGCTGGCAACTTACACAATTGGCAGGGGGCCGATGGAAGCGTGGGCTTCTGCGTCTTTGCAAAGAACAGAAGATCGATAGACTTCGACTGATCAACACAATCTTGCCTATATTCGTCAGATTCAATTTGGAGCATTCGGATAGCGGCAGTACCCTCCAAGTAAGCTGGTTTACGGATCTGCACGATGCGCTTGAACTCACAGAAAGCGAAAGCTTTGCTCTGCATCAAGACTATCTACGCCTACTGGGCTGTCGCAATCCTAAGGTTGTCCTCTGGTCCCTTCAGAAATTGACGTCACTTGTCGGTCATCCGGACTTTCCCGTGGAAGTGGTGTGCGAAAGCATTCCTACTGTGTTTCTTCTAAAGGGAAAAGAGCACTCAGCACAAGCGTTGAAATGCCTAAAGGAGATTGTAGACAAACACCCCACTTCAAAGCGAATAGCAGCCATGGCCGCGATAGAAGCGATGGACAGCGAAAGTAGTGATGTTCAAAAACGAGCACTCACGCTGCTAACCAAGCTAAAGGCAAAAGACGACAAGCTGATTGCACTGATGCAGAATAAGTTGCCCCGCATCAACATCCAACATAGGCAACAGGCTGCCGATTGGGTCGGCGTTGGGACAACGTCGTTGACGGCAGACCAAGTCGACAAAAATGAAACCATCGTTGCAGATAACGTCATCCAATTGCGCCCTTCAAAATCGTCTAAACCGGAAGAAGAGCAGTCGGTACCGCCAGCAATCGATCTAGAAGAGTACTACAGGCGGTGCGAAGCACTTCCAAATATTTTCCGATCGGCTGCAAAACTAGACATGGTATTGGAAGCTCTATCAAGTAACGTCCACGAACTAGGAGCTCTAGAATTCACTGGAATGGATATTCCTCGCTTGAACCCAGACAAACGATTGCCGGTTCTGAAAGATCTAGACAGCATGATTTTTTTCACGTCCAGAATTCTTCACCAGCAATGGGGTTTCGTACCTACTGCCGAAGAAGTGGAAATAATGCTTGACGGATTCGCCAGGCTCGGAGCAGAACAGCCGCCGGACTTCAAGGCACGAACTGATGCTCTGTTGGGCATTGCAAGGTCAGTCGGATTTTCCATCGACCCAATTATGAACACCACAGTGACCTGGATTACCGGACACGAGGAAGCCAATTGGTTGCGTCATTTCGCAAAGAGCCTATCGCAGCTCAACAAAGTTGATGATGTTGTTCGTCGCCGTTTCGTGAAAGTGGGGAAGAAAGTCGCAAACAGAGAATCCGTTATTCTACTTAGCACGCCAACCCACGAAGGCGGATGGATTGATCCGGTCATTCTAGTCGAGCGAGCTCGAACACTTTCAAATACGAACCCAGGCTATCAAAAGGGCTTCTTTTCACAGTTCCTGGGTGTCTTAGGGCTAACAAAGGGAGAACGAGATATTGAGGATGAATGCCTGGCATTGCTCCGAATTGCGCCGGACAACAGGGAACTGGCCTTAGCCCGCGCAGTGAAGCTACCTCGGTCTGAATTCATACAAGCGCTTAGATATGCACTGGGTGACGATGACATACAAATAGGCGAGACGCCAGCAGTCTGGATCGCAGCGGCCAGAGCGCGTAGCCCGCTCGGTGACGACAGCAGAGTAGAGGCTCGACATCGTGGACTTGGTCCTGATAGCGCGACAAGGGCACGATACGAACTCACATTCACTACCGTGCAACCAAAGGTAATCCGATCCCACACAACGGACCCCAAGTGGAAACTGCTTTCTAGACTTCCCGCCATGCCCGCCGATACGAGACTCGCCGAGGAGCTGGTGACAGTGCAGATGCACACCGCCAATTTCCATCGGCGCATGGATGCCTATTATATAGATTGGCGGAAAACCATCACGCCAATGTCTCTAGATGCATTTTTCGCAGAAGGCGTAGAGCGGATTGCAGCGCATGATGGAGTCGACTCCACAGGCAAGTTGAATACAACCTATTTGGAAAAGTTATACGACCCAGACGTGCCGATGACACGAATCGCGTTGCTAATGCTCACGCTAGGATTGTCATCAAAACAGAAGGAAGAACACGCCACCGCAATAGAAGCATTGATTGCCACCATTGATGACGGACGCCTGAATGCACAACACCTGGGAGATATGTTGGTTGAATTGCAGACGTCGAAAGGTCTTCGTCCACCGGGTGGCTACGCGCAGGAGTATGCGCCGCTTACATCTGCCACTCGCTGGGCCAAGGCGCTGAAGCCTGCCGCGCTAGCGTCAACCTTCCATGCACGCGTGATAGGTCAGGTGATCCAGACATACCTGCGCGGGGACGCCACATCGGCTTCCAAAGACGTTCACCTGTTTCTGGAATCTCTGCTGGAAATACTGGTCGAAAGCGACGATTGCATTCGAACCGACGACACACGCAACTATCTCACTGAATTGGGTCAGCTAAAAAGCACTGGCAAGACCGGCAAGCTAATCAAACAGATCCTTGCCCTCAAGCAAGGTCCAAGATTTGAGCAGAAGCGTCAGGAAGCCTTGCAATATGCCCTCGACCGGCGCCTTGAGCGCGCAGAACGATGGACCGATTGGCAACAACGCAACCGCGCCGCGCACCTCGAACCAGCTATGGCCTAAACCGATAAGATCAGCAAGCCGATCAGCCGCGCATGATCAGCTGCTTCTCGATGATTCCGGGAGTTAATGCCTGGACGAGAACCGCGCGGCACTTGCTCACCTCTTAGAATCGCTGTTGTAGCAAACGAGTGCCGAATTTTCTGTTCCATAACGATCAGCAAAGTCTTCCAAATGTTGGCCAGTTGCTTTGGGATCAGACTCATTCACAGCTTTGATGAAAGCATCGGCCAGACAATCAATAAAGAAGCAGTCATGGGCACCGACAAATCTATTTACTGCACCACCGAATTGGCGCTTGAATTGCGAGAAGCGCGAATAAGGATGCCCCGGGGCGCAAAATTCGTTGAAGCCATAAAAATCGTAGGTCTTGCAGCCAGCCGCTTGAGCCGCCTCAATCGCAGCCCACTGCAGCGCATAGCCGCCCATCAAATTTCGTTTGTGATTGGTGATGCCACCATATAGATAGGTACCGCGCTGTCCGTAGGTAATCAGCAATAGGGCCCCTAGCAGTTCACCTTCATGCTCGGCGAATAAAAAGCGTGCAACTCCAGTCGGACACAAGGTGTCAGCAAGATAGTCAAAAAACGAGCGCGGTTCGAGCGCAAAACCGTCGCGTTTGCTCGCTTCGGAAATACACTCGTAAAATTGCCCGACAGCGTCAGCGCCGCACTTTTCCACGATCTTCAGACCGCGACGTTGAGCAAGCTTGATGTTATATCTGCCTTTGGGTTTCATGCTGGCAAGCAGTTGCTCTTGAGACAACCTCAGATCCAAATATAACGTTTCCTTTGGCACCAAATCTAGTGGAGCTCGACCGAATTCTCGCAGCAGCTTCGGCAACGGCTGCGCCAAACGCGGCTCTATTCGCATCCCGAGCAGGCGGAAATTTTGCGCGTATTTCTGCGCCTCGTCTTTTATCAACCGCAGCGCTTCGGTAGCCACTGGTCCGTCATCCCAAGGTAACACCGGTCCTTCGGGGGCCACAAGGAGCCCTGAACCGTGATATCGCGGGGCGATGTAAAAAATGGCGCCGGCGATCAAATGTTCATCGAACACGCCGATATGAAGCGTTTGCAATCCCTGCCTGCGTTTGAACTCCGCCCACGGTAAGCTCTGCATGACACCACTGGTAGTGCTGGCAACTACGAGCTTCTCCCAATCCCGATAGAGATCTGACGAAGGATCGAGCGTGTCTAAGATAATTGCTTTCATCATAAGCTCAACTTACGTTGCACCACCAAGACTAGAAAGCTCTTGCCGAGCAAGATTGTTTTCAGCTGGCATGGCGTTTACTTGATCTTGCAATTCATCAAGCTTCCTCTGCGTACGAGAAAGTGCAAGCTGAGTTAGTCGAATTGCCTCCGAGCGTCTAGCTTTGCCGCTACCGTAATCGACCATGTCATCCGGTTGTCCATTGGGATCGCCTTGGTATTCGGCCAATTCTCGATTGAGCAGATCGACGTGCTGACCGCCTTCGCTCTGATCTTGCATCAACATGCTCTTGGTGCTGTCGGAATCTGACACCATCTTAGATAAGAAAGCTGTTGCAACGGACTTAAACTGCGCTGGATAAGGCTCCTTAAGCTTGGTCTGCCCCATATTGCTGTACCAGCCGGCACCGTTCATATAGACAATCTGGCCGTTAGTGCGCTTTATAGCGAGGAATTTCCCATCAGGTGTCATCCACACGCTGGCAAAGACCTCGACTCCACCTGGAACAAGTGGCTGTGCTTCATCCGGACTTGGTGGATTTTGTGGAATCGTACCGAGGCTTTGCAAAGCAGTTTGAAGGCGATCGGCGTGTTCCTGAATCTTGGCCAAGCGATCCGATGAGATATCGCCACCATCGCCACTCTGCGCATTGCTGATCACATTCAACAGACGATGGCGTTGGCGCTGGATTTCAACGGCCGCCTGGTAAACCAGAGCAGGATCGCTAGCCAGCCACATAATAGTTTGGCCCGTACTCTGATCGACAACTTGCATGCCTTGCGCTGTAGGCATGAGATAGGCTTGATCGGTAAGAGAGATAGCAATAGTTCCGTTAGCAAGCAGGTCTGCACCGCCACCAAGCTTGTAGACCGCCGGTTGACCCGAGCCGCCCTGCAACGAAGCTACTTGAGAGGACGAGCTGTCGTCGTCTGCGTCGGAGTTATTGTCATTGGAGTTATTGCTGTTGTTGGAGTAATTCTGCGTCGAGTTATTGTAGTTGTATGTCGGCGCCGGATAATTGTTGCCAGTCTCGTCGACATACTGGTTGCGAGTAACATTCACGGATGGCCAGTTGTTACCGCTGACGTACACAGGCGGCACATAACCGCCCCAGTTGAAACCATGCCATGGCCGCGCCCAGCCGTAGGCACCCCAGTTGTGACCCCAATATCCATGGTATCCACCATAACCATATCCTCGGTCTCCCCAGGCACCATTACGAGCGCCGTCAAAACCGCGATCAGCGCGATCGAAACCGCGTCCGGCACCGGCCCTGTTGCCGACGCGCACACCACGATCACCTGCACGGCCACCATGATCGCCGCCGTGACCACCGCCACCGCCATGCCCGCCGTCTCCACCTTTTGCGTAGACCGCATCGGGATAAACAAGATTGCCAACAACGACCACCAGGGTCAAAATGGTTACCACGCGCTCGCCAAGCTTCACCAGAGTCAGGTAATCACCCGCCCATTCAGTCAATTTCTCATGGAGATGCTTAAGCTCTTCAACCAATTGCGCAGGAAGTTCCGCCGCGCGCTCGAGCAGCCGAGACACCAAAGTGGAAATGTCGATAGCTTGCAGAAAGGCCGCCGGGCGATCAACAAAGTCGGCAATTATCTGCTTGGTGTGAAATTGCTGCAAGGACGGCATGAGTTCAAGAACTTTTGATACCAAAGCGGATTGCATTGAGGACGCATCGCCAGCGGCATCAGCGCCGGAGTAGATGCATTCGGCCAAAGCAGTTCTCAATTCGGGCGGCAATATGTTTTCGCCTGTATCGCCTGCCGGAGTCTTCAATGTCAAAGTATCAAGATTGAAGCTATCCACCGTGTTGTCCGAAAAGCGTTTGAGGCGATCAGTATTTTTGAAATAGTGAATGAGAACAGAGCTGCCAGCGTGCCCTGGTACCGCTTCAGATTGATAAGCGAAGAGTTCTTCGGGCAGCACAAATAACCTGCGCACCTCATCCATGTTCATGAGCGTCATTCGCGGTTGAGCGAGTGTGGCGTGCTCCAACTCAAAGGCGGCGATTGGCGTTGTGCCCGCCATCAGGAAGCCCCAGTCATGCCCGTATCCGCAGGCAGCAAACGATGGAATGGAAACATGATAAGGTCTGGGATGCAGACCGCCACTCATCACTGCATTAAAGATCGACAGGAATGCTTGCGGGGTCGCTTGAGGCGAAACACCGTTTACGGAGAGCACACCAGTACTTCCGAGCAAACGCGCCAACATGCGATACCACTCAATGCTGTGGAATCTGGCTCCGGTAGCGTCGTCTGGCACCGTCAGGTCACTTACGATCAAGTCAAATTGAACGCCGGCCGTCGCAGCATCATCGACGAATTGCCAGGCATCCCGGACATGCAGAGTCAAGCGAGCATCATGCAAGCTAAAAGCATTGACATGGGCGAAATCTTTTCTGGCCAAATCTACGATCTCTTGATCGTAATCAACAAGATCAATGTGTCCGATGGAACTGGACTTGAAGAGCTCTCTGGCAATCAGCCCATCGCCACCACCGACGATTAATACGCGCAGATTGCCTGGCTTCCGCGCTTGCGCAATGGCCAATCCAGGAAGCGCTAATGCCTCGTGATAGATTCGCTCGTCATTACTGTCAAACTGCAAATCGCCATTAATGTATAGCGCGATTGAGCCATCATCTCTTCGCTGGACCAAGTTCATGTTGAAGTCCTTTCTTAAGTGCCAGAAGGCCATCATTGTACCGGACCGAGTTACCTCCGATCACTTGAAATCAGTGTGCCGGGCTCATTTCAACTAGGTCGCCATACACCTTGTGTAATCGCCGACAATTGAGAGTCAGATCGCCTTTGTGCTACGGCTCAAGATGATCTCGCACCCAACTGCTGTTCAAGCTCGCGGATGCGCGGATGATCGGGGTTCAGTTTCTTCGCCCTGGCAATGGCATCCCAAGCTTCTTGTTTTCGACCAAGTTTCATGCTCGCGCGTGCGCAACCGAGCGGATAGTCCGCATCCCTTGGCTCAAGCTGTTCGCCGATGCAGAAATGTTTGAACGCGACCTCTGGCCTTGTCGGCAGGTGATGCAGCGCATAATTGTAGTGTCCCGACGCATACCCAGGCCAGTCACTCACCAATTTTTCAAACGCCTGTATAGTGCCCGCATCTTGACGTAATCTCAGCACATTGCAAATCGATAATTGTGCTTCCTGTAGGTTGGAATTTAAACTCAGCGCGCACCGCGCGTGGTACTCGGCCTCGGACAACAACTGCTTTTCCTGCCAATTTGCAGCGTAGCCCTGCAATAGTACCTCACTCATTAGATAGTGAGCCTGGGCGTCTTCGGGAAACCGTGCAAGATGCTCCCGTGCAATACCTTCAGCAAGACCGATCTGCTTGCGATTGAGAAGCCGATGAACGAATCGTAGTTGCATCGGATCGCCGGGAAACTGCTGGAACGCCTTCTTAATGAAACTGAGACCTGGTGCAGGATCCTTGCCGTTATCCAGAAATTGCGCCGCGAATCGCAGCAAACTGTCTCTCTTGACGGTCAGCATTTCCTCGTGGGTCAGCACTGGTGCCGGTCTGTATCCGTCATCATCGGCGATATGCAGGGCAAATTCGACGGAATTCGGTTCGGCACCATCAATGGTCCGAACGACAAGATCCTTGCCAAATCCAGTGTGATACACAAAATAATCCGAAGCGATTCGACATGCGGACTTGCAGCATGGAGAAATCTTAGCGCGCTTCAGAACACCAAAAAGAAAGTGGCACTTTACCGCACAACTGATCATTCCGTTGAAATCATCAAACGAAAAATCCGGATCCATTACCATAACGGTACCGCCCTCCATCGGTGTGCGCTTCCCACAGTTCGCGCACACGTCTGAGTAAAATGGCTGATTGTAGGTTTCCATCCCAAATTTAGCAATGGAGCCTGTCCGGTTTTTCGTCCGCGAATCGCTCGGTCCCGCATCCATTTCTATTCGTCGTATGTCCACTTTGACCGGGTTTTGATTTTCGCTCATCCTGATCCTCAGTACGTGACTTTGCCCCAGATGGACCACAAGACGATATGGTGGCTAACACGCATGGCGATGCAAGGTATCACAGAGCCGCTCTTCAGCCGAACGAAGGTCAAGAGAGCAGAGAATAACGCCATGACGAACCATTGAGTACCAAGAGGGTGCAGAGCCGCACCAAGACTAGCTAACAAGAGAATAATCGCGTAGTTTGGAACATTGCCCACCAACAATTTGACCAGTGCACCGCGCAAAGCCAGTTCCTCCGCCACTACACGCACCAACGCAAGCACTAGAGCAAGAGTCGAAACAGACTGCGCTGTTATCACTTGGTTGACTTTCAAAGCCTCCGGAGTGGCGACGAATCCAAAATTCCACGAAGCACCGAAGGAGAACGGCCAGGCGGTCAAAGCACCGCCAGCAATGCCTAGCAGAAGTAGCACAATTTGGGCATTCCAACTCGTCTTCGAGAACAGCACCGCTTTTAGTGACATCCGACTGCTCTTGAGCACCGCAGCCAGAACGACGAGAAACATGGCCGCAGTTACAATCTCTCCTACCGCTGGATACACTATTCGTGCGGGCAGCCCGACGAAGTTGTAGAGGAGCACCAACACCGCACCGGACAAAAAGAAAGAGAATAGCGCGTTTAGCCGTGGATCCGCAGCGGCCACATCACCGGGCAGTCCCTCCTCACAACGAAACGTGCGCATGCCGGAGACTGTAAGTAGCAACGCAAATAGGATTGAAGTCGATAGAGCCACTGCACACATCGACCAATTTGGTGATGCGGAAATTAGTTGATTCAGGCACATGACGAGATTGGTGACTGGAACCAGGCTGAGTCCCGGTGTCAACGACACCAGAGGCGTCATAGCAACAATCACCATGAGACCAATGAGGATCATAGGAGCACCGACTTTCGCTGCAGCTTCTATGTTGTTTCTCGCTCTCCCTGCCGTCGTCACTAGCGCAACAGATGCTATCCAAACAAAAATCAGCCCGGATAGAGATGCCGTGCCGAGGATAGCGGCTAGTGTCAGCGCCGAGATAGGTTCCGGCGGCAGCGCTCGCCAGGTACGGAAAGTAGCTGTGAGCACAGCACTGATCGCCGGAAGAGCGCAAAACAGAAGTTTAGAGGTAAAAATCACCCTTCTATCAACCGCGCACACAAGCATCATAGGCAGGGTGTGCTGATTGTTCTCTTCCACAATTATCAGCATGACCAGTGTTGATATCAGTGCTGCCCCGAGAATCAAGGCGCCGCCGATACCAAACAATTTCTGTTGACTCCACGGTTTCGTATCGTCTTCCAGAAACTCGGTATCAATTTTGGAATACACCCATCTTTGCTCCGGTGCAATCTCGGCAATGCGCTGTTTGGTCTGCTCAACTTGCTGTTGTTCCAAGTAATTGTAAAACATGCTTGAGGCAGTCACACTGCGGCTGATAGACAGATCCTTGATGATCATTATCCTTGCAGTCGCCCGCTTGCTTTCTCGTATATTGTCTGGAAATCGCACAAGGATGTCGATGTCGCCTCTTTCCAATGCCGAAATTCCTTCCGACTCTGGCATCGACCTAAACGCGAATCTACTATCTTCAAGATTGGGAGGCGCACCGCCAATGACACCTATATAGACATGCTCAACCGCAACTTTAACTTCGTGATCCTTGGTAGTTCGCTGTAACCTTTCTTGCCGTTTATGGTTGGGACGCGATTGCAAATAGTTGATACGAGCAGGAGTGCTGTCCGGATCCGATGGCGTCATAGCGGAACGGACCAGCCCGCCAAGTGGTGCCAGCCACAATAAAATGATGAACGGAAGTGAGCGATCTCTCCAAAGCAGTAGCAGGTCCTTATTGGCGATAGTGACGAGATCGCTAAGTGCCATTTTCTCCGCCGTTGGTCAACGATAAAAAGACTTGCTCCAGCTCTGTCGCACCAGTTTGGGCCTGCAGTTCTTCAAAAGTGCCCATCGCTCTTATTTTGCCACCATCAATAATGGCCAGCCTATCGCACAGTTTCTGGGCCTCGCTCATGATATGCGTGGAAAATAAGATCGTTTTGCCGCGCGCTTTGGCTTCACTCATGAAAACATGCACGTCCCTGATTGCCGCCACGTCTAATGTCGACGTAGGTTCATCCAAAATAATAATCGGCGGATCATGCACGATTGCTCGTGCAATCGAGGCCCGCTGCCTCATTCCGCTAGATAGCTTCTCGCAAAACGTGTCGGCAAATGTGGACATTTTCAATATCGAGATCACTTCATCTATACGCCCCTCGAGCAACTCAGTCGGATAACGACTCAGGCGTCCGACAAATCGCATGATTTCTCTTGGGGTCATTCTCGAATACATCGAAATGTCAGAGGAAACAAGACCAATATGCTTGCGGACCTGCTCTGGTTGAGTCGCCACGTCAAATCCGGCAACCTTGGCATATCCCGAATCGGGAGAAAGCAAAGTTGAAATTATGCGCAGCGTCGTTGTTTTACCAGCTCCATTAGGACCGAGCAGTCCAAAAATCTCACCTGAGTCACACTCGAATGTGATGTCTTCAATGGCTTTCACTGAAACATCGCGTTTCACCATGAAGCCTTTACTTAATTGTTTGACCTCTATTGTTCTCACGCGGAGTTCCCGGAATACTTTGCCCGTCTCGAATTGGCCCAGCGCTGAGACCATGATTCAAGCGTATAAAATGTACCGGCCATATGCACCATTACGGCAGTCAATACAAAGGTGCTACCAAAGGCGATTATACTGCCAAGCATCGTCAGACGTCCGTCCAAGGCTTCATGCACCAGGGAAGCAAGTCCAAGAAACGGAACTGCGTTTGCCCAGATAAGGTCAGATGGTAAGGAGACGCCGTACATCACGGCCATCTGGGCCAGTATGAATAACGACGTCGTGCTGACGAAAACGGCTAATCGCTGCCCTTGAAAGAAAATCACCACCATCATCAACCAGGCGTGTAGAAATGCAAGTCCACTTACAATGACAAAAGGCAGCAACAGCAGCTCTGCAAACGGTAATCGTGGTGCTGCAGATAAGGGCATAGACAAAACATCAACACCACTTGCCAAATATTCAAACATGATCGCAAGTGCCACTACCGCCGAACCGATAAAGGACAGGGATGAAAGGACAGTAGGGATCAGGGTCATCACCACTCCGGAGATCAGTTTGCCGCCGATGACCACTGTCATTGGAACCGGCAAACAAAGGTTCACATGGAGATTATTGTGCAAAAAATCATATCTGACTATATCGATGGCTGGTATCAGCCAGACGACACAATACAAACAAGCAAACACGTACAGTCCAATAACAACGTGGCGTAGATACTCAGATTCCATTTTAAACTTTTCGCTGTTCGTCTCCATCACTTGCAAGGGAAGCAGGCTATTGACGTTTGTGCTGTTCGAGACCTGCTTCAAGACCTGCAAACGCGCGGCGTCCATCACTCTCGTGAGCTGCTTGTGGGTTGAAAAACTTCTGCTGGTGAGAACCATGCCGCCGTCTGGATCTTGCTGAATAAATGCATCACATTGTTTCTGTTCGAAGCACTTTTTCGGGACATCTTCAATCTTGACCGCGAACTCAGGGAATGTTCTTAGCGTCGCGATGAAATGGCGAAGCTCCTGCTGTCCGGCACTGGGAATTGCCAGCACTTTTGGCTGAAGCACATCCGTCGTGCGCATAAACAGGAAGATTGTAAGAATTCCCACGGTCGCTAACGGCACAAATAGAAGCGACGTCCAAATAAATAAGAAGCGCTCGGCCCGCCCGCGAAGAATACTTGTTAGTTCGCGCCGTGCCACTACCAACATCAAGTGCAAGTTGTCCAAGCCCGACTGAAAATTCATACGTTCGCCGTAAACCTGCCCCTACAGCCACAACCCAGCTTATAAGATTCAGTCAATCCGCGCAAAGCTTCAACGGTCGCTGACAACCGCAACAGGTTCTTTTGACGCCGCCACGGATTTGATGTCCGGCTTCCTAACAGCTTCATGAACATCTGTCGCCAAACCAATCTGGCGCAAGAAGGAAATGTGCCACCATGAAACATCAAACTCGTACCACTTCATTCCAGTGCGTGCCGAACCAGGAAAAGCATGATGGTTATTGTGCCACCCTTCTCCGTGCGCCAACAAGCTAACCCACCACACATTCACGCTATCGTCTTCCAGCGCATAATTCTTGTAGCCTAGGCGCGGGATATGACAAACCACATTCAAGAGCAATGGAATCTGGAGCATGCAAAGTCCAGCCAACAAACTTGCTAATGCAACTTGCCAGCCGAATAGCACCAATAGTACAACTCGAAATCCTGTACCGAGCAGTCCCGTCAAGATGTGAGCTTTGTGCCAATCGCCGCCGCAATCGAGCAGACGATAAACACGATCGTTATACAAATCCGGACATTGAGCTCCGGGAACGATGTGCTCCGGATAACCTTTGTGAAAAATCCAACCGTAATGGGCGTTCTTGATGCCATAGCGTGGCGAGTGTGGATCCAGCGGCGTATCTACATAACGATGATGCGCCCGGTGCATAGCGGCCCACCACATAGGTGAACCTTCAAATGCCAAGTAGCCACCCAGGACCCAAAAGTATTCAATCGCTTTTGGAACTCGGAATGAACGGTGAGACAACAGTCGATGATATCCGACGGTGACGCCCATACCATGCCACATATAAAATAAAACGAATGCCACCACAAATTCGAACATTAGAACTCCGAGATTATGCGAAACAGTAGGGCTATTTCGCTGCGCACCGCCGGTGGTGCTACAACAATTTCAT
>JADYXS010000488.1 GCA_021772155.1 Candidatus Obscuribacter sp. | reverse complement strand
TCCCGCTGGCTCGATAATAGACTTGCCCGTTTTCATGCCGCCGGGACGGCGGCGCTCCCAGGTAAACAAGCCCTGGGAGCGTGGAGTGCTATGGGAGCGCCAGCGTCCCGCTGGCATTGGGGCTGCAAGAATGTATGCCCTCGCTCCCCGATGGTACCTGCGAGCGTTAGACCTAGAACATCCTTTGGTAGCTCCTTGGTGGAGATGCTTGTTTGCACCGTAATTGTATCTATGGTGTCTGCCGCCTCAGTGGTTACTTTGGTTGCGCAAAACAAAGTGAGCCAGAAATTTGGCAACAAGATGGATGCGTTGAACGGTGAACGTATTGCAGTCGAGCGTATTGGCCGAGACGTAAGGGAAGCCCGATCCCTGGGTGATGTATTCGGCGAGAAAATACCGTTCACCTATCAAGGGAACCCAATAACCTTTGTTGAAGGAACAGACCAATTTCCTTCAAATAACAATCCTATTTATCTCGATACGCCCCCTCCAAATGGTTGGCCGTCCTGGTCGACTGACAGCGGAGTCACAGGACCAGGCAGATGGAAGCTGTCGAACACGACGCTGATTGTCCAGGTTCCGATCTTCGATGCCAACGGATTTCCGACGCGAATTCCAAAGGATGCTTACGGTGCAGGTCGACCACAATCAAGCCAGGCCAACGTTGAAACCCACATCTACCGAGTGGTTAGCTCCGATCAAATCGAGTTCCCGGGCGAGTTTCAGTTGGAATACGTGCAGGTTCCCGGTATGGCAGTGGCCGGATACGTCCCTGCGGATCAGCAGCGCGGACCGCAAGTTGTGCTTAAGGGAATTATTGGGCCGCGTGATAACGGGGGAGATTTGGCAATCTTCCAGTTTCTCGATCGCACCGACAGCACAGGCGTGGCTCACAAGACGATCAGCAACCCGGCCGCGGTAGCTAATTACACGGGAGTTCTGGTGAATTTGGAACTTCGGAAGCACGACAAAGGCGATACTCACGATGCAGTAGTCGGGTTTAAGACAGAAGTATTTTTGCGCAACAACGCTTTAGCCACGGAAACAGCAAATTGAACAGCCGAGGGCAATGTAATGGAAAGACCAAGAATTCGAAACAACTCTGGGACAGCTCTGATTACAGTCATGTTGTTATCCACCATAGGTTTGATTTATGTTGCTGGAATGATGACTTCTTTATCGCCGGTCTATATGAAGGTGACGCAAGGCAAGCAGGAAAAAATACTGAGGTCGGCTTCTGAGGCCTCGTTAGATTGGGCCATTTCGGAGTTGAACAAGTCTGCCAAAGGGCAGAGCGGCGCGATTGCCGATGATAGCACCGTCGACGACTCGAGCGTATCCACTACCTCTGTTCCCAGTAGCGTGCTTGGAGACAATGGAAATTGTGTGGTGACTTCGTTTGTGAGCGTCAAAAACATCACTGCTCCTTCTGGAAGTTATCTCTACGATGAACTCTTGGATTCCTCGAATGCGGCATCACAGTTGACGTCGAACGGCTGGCGCCTGGTCACAGGAACTGCTCACCTCGGAAACCGAACGCGGCGAATCCAGGTGGTTCTAAAACCGTCGTACGTGACGCAATCAAGCACCTCGAGTCAAACCACCACAACGGTGGTGGCCGGTGAGCCTCTGAAAATGCCATTTTCAGCGTGGGCTATGTTTAGCAGAGGGAATTTTAGTGCAAACGGAAACATCATTACCAATGGGTACGATTCACGTGATGGTGCATATGGTGGCGCCAACGTAGATGCTCTGGCCGGGGATGTGGGAAGCTCCGGAACTGCGGCTCTGACAGGCAGTGTTAGCCTCGGTGGCGACTTGAATGTCTACACGGCGGGATCCTCGAGCGCTTCCGGAGGTACTAACTCAGTGGTGAAGGGTACTTTGAACACCAATGGTGACCAGAGCGGTTTTACCGAAGGTGTGAATACCGGCACTGGGCTGCCGACGTCGGAACAGTCGGATTCACTGAATACTAATTTGAATGCCGCCCCTCCGAGCTTCCCGCCAGCGCCTACTGCTCCTGCCGGTGCTACCAATTTTGGTGCTATCTCGCTCAGTGGGAACAAAACGCAAACTATAGTTGGTCCGATTGACGTCATCGTCAGTTCCATTCAAGTTTCCGGCAATGCTCAATTGATTATCAACAGCAGCGCCGGTCCGGTGAACATCTACGTCCAAGGAGCCGCCAGTGCCACGCCGATTCACATAAACGGAAATGGGATAAGTAACAACGGACTTCCGACTGGTTTGCGGATCTTTTACAACGGAAGTGGGGATACTCACATAAATGGAAATGCGGACTTCAAGGGACTCATATACGGGCCGAACTCAAACGTGCAAATAAATGGAAATGCTCACTTCTACGGATCTGTTGTGGGCAAGCAGATGGATATTGTTGGTAACAGCCAGTTCCACTACGACAAGGCCTTTGCTGATACCACCATCTCTCCGTATTACACCGTGGCTCAGCAAGTTACGACAACCACAACCACGCCAGTGACCGTCTACACGAAAACGATGACTGATCGGCGTGTCGTTAGTTGGCGGGAGCTTTAGGTTTACTCAAAAGCTGGTGTTTACGAGCCTGTGTGGCAGATAAGACGAATCGCACCC
The DNA here is from genome assembly GCA_021772155.1 of Candidatus Obscuribacter sp. Taxonomy (GTDB): domain Bacteria; phylum Cyanobacteriota; class Vampirovibrionia; order Obscuribacterales; family Obscuribacteraceae; genus JADYXS01. Next base: position 7,072 of record JADYXS010000488.1, on the reverse strand, counting down.
CTGTTGACAACCTAAACAATTGTTACAGCCCCCCATTGCCGGGGTTTCGGGCATACGCGTGGTGGGAACAGCAGAAAAGAGGGTTCTTTTTCTGCTGGGGTTATCGTGCAGGGCATTTCTGGCAAGATTTTTAGAAGACAGGGCAAAAATCCAGTCATTCGGCAAGGGAGAAGATCCGCCGGATATCAATTGGTCGAAGTTTTAGTGAGCGTCGTGCTCAGTGGGATCATGATGGCCGCCATCATGGGTCAGATGACGAAGAGCCAGAGTTTCAGCACTAAGACGAAGAATCAAGTCATGGCATCTGACATCATCCAAGAGATTGTCGACAACGCCAGAAATTTGAGCTGGAATGAGCTGACTGGCTTTGCTGGGACGCATACCCTGAGAGTCAACCAACTCAGCTCAGGTCAGGTAACTGATCTGTTCTTTCCGCGGGCGCTGCAACTCGATCCAGTGGCGCTCACGTATTCAACTGCAGGCTCGATTAACTTGTTTCGTGGAGACGTTGAGGATGGGGGACTGGTGCAGGCGGTTATCGTCAATGGCGGAGCAGGCACTGTTCAGTTGGATGTGACGGTCACATGGTATGAGCCAGGCGGAATACGCACCTCGACCGCGCGTACGATCATTGCTCAAACCGGCATCCATAACTGAGGTCTTGCACCATGAAGAAATCAAATTCTATTGCAAGGATGAGGACAGCCACTGGCGGTACTCTGGTCGAGATGCTCATTTCCTTGGTTTGTACGTCACTAATAGCAACGGCTATGTTTTCCGTACTTTGGATGAATACTTCAGTTCAAATGAAAACAGGAAACAACCTCGACGCAGTGAATTCTTGCCGGGTTGCGATAGAAAGAATCGGTAAAGACGCCCGCGAAGGACGAAGCCTCGGAGATGTCTTCGGAGCCGAGGACGCCGGCGGTCTAGTGGTAGGGACGAGCTACTTTCCTTCGTTGCAAGATCCAGTATACGGAGCGGGGCAGGCACCGGCTGGAGGCAACTGGCCTGGATGGGCCACGCATGGCACGCCGAATCCCGGGCGCTACCAGCTGAGCAATACTTGCCTAATCGTGCAAGTTCCTGTGTATGACTCCTCTGGATGGCCCACGATGATCAAAGCAACGTGTGCTCCCTGCGTTCTGGCTGCCCCTCATGTGCATACTGCGGGTGAAGGTAATCCAGTTCCCACCAAGGCGATGGGCAATCAGGCGAACGTCGAAACCCATATTTACAACGTTATTGCAGACCCGGACAATGCCGGCGAGTTCATTCTGCAGGTATTTGTAGCTCCGGGAAGGGATGCCACTGGGTACGTGGCTGCCAGCAGGACTAGGTCTGCTCAGACTCTTGTAAAAGGCATAATCGGCCCCAAGATTGGTAACGATCTGGCTATATTCCAGTATCTCGCACGACGAGGCTCGACTGATGACACCACACCCAGCGGACAGCCTCAGAACACAGTCGACGTCGCAACTACAACGTTGGCGAATTTTACTGGTGTAATTATCAATCTTGAAGTGAGAAAGCGTGATTACTCAGTAAACAAGCCCGTGACGTTGGCTTTTAAACAAGAAGTATTTATCCGAAACAATGCGATGTCTACATCCGTAGGGAATCCTCCGTAGATTCTAAGCGCAGCATGATAACTGGAGCGCAGTGGGAGAAGCAGATGAAACAGATTAATCGAAGAGAATCCGGAATGGCATTGATGACCGTTCTGTCGATGGGATTAATAATGAGCATCTGGGCGTATGCCCTCAGTGCGCTCGTCATTCCGGCATTTACAAAAGCAGCACAAGCCAAGCATGGAAACATCTTGCGTAGCGGATGTGAGGCGACGCTTGATTGGTGCGCCAATACGCTTTTTACGACTAACACTGCCTTAGACGATGCAGTCGCCGATGGTACACCGACCGTAACCTATTTGACTGCGGCGCAGATTGCAGCGATACCATTGCCGACCGGAGTAAGTGCCAGCATTTCTGTAAATAGAGCCACGCCTCCATCTACTACGTTTCTGTATGATTCGACCATGCCTGTTGGAAGTTCCTGGCGGCAGGTCACTGTAAGTTCGTGGTACACAGCCAGGCCATTAATTACCAAACGTGTTTCGATCATTTTGAAGCCATTAGTGACAGCGGTAGTTTCGGATGTTGTTACTACAACCACATCACAAGTCAATCCGTTTACATTCGCTGCATTCGGAAAAGCCGGTGTCAACCAAAACGGGCATCCAAACACTGATAGCGTGTCTACTAGCGGGGCTGGGGGGACCTTAAATTCAGGCGGCGACATCGGTTCTATCGGAGTAGTGAATTTGGGCTCAGGCTCCTCAATTGGTGGCAACGTTAAGTCGTACAGTCCAAACGGAGCAGCGGCGGCGTCCGGGACAAACACCGTTATTGGGAGTAATAATCACGTTTACGGGAGCGTTAGCTCGTACGGCGGCGTATCAAACCTTACGGCTGGATCCGGCACCAGTCAGGTCAATAACCAGGCTGGGTCTGGACAGAATCCAACTGGCGCAATTAACACGTATGGTGCAGATAATACGTTTTCAAATGTACTTACAGCGCCTACGATTCCACCTACACCAACTGCGCCCGCTACCGCGACTAACTTAGGGGCCGTCAGCTTGAGTGGAAAATCGACCATGACTTTGGCTCCGGGAGATTATGTCGTGAGTTCTCTAAGCATTGCCGGCAATGCGTCCTTGATACTTTCCGGTACCAGTCCAGTCAACATCTATGTTCAAGGCGCCGGTTCGACCATAAGTATTGGCGGTAATGGCATCTCAAACACCTCTGGACAGTCGAAGAATATGAGAATCTGGTACTCCGGTACATCTGAAGTTAGCATCGCGGGCAACGGGGCCCTTACCGGAGTGATCTACGCTCCCAATGCGACGGTCAAGAACAATGGAAATGGCGCCGTAACAGGGTCGGTCGTAGGCAATTACATCAATATGAACGGCAACGCGCCATACCACTTCGATAGGGATTTGTTGACCAGTCAAATTACACTGTCAGCGACGACAACAGCGATAGTATCGTCGTCGGTCGCGACGCAAACGGGCTATCAGACTGTAAGTTGGCGAGAGAACTGACGGAACTAGATTAGCGAAAGCGCCCGTGAAAACGGGCGCTTTCGTTTTCGGACGTATGGGCGGCTCCTGAGCCGCCCGGGTGGCGCATGGGCGCCACCCCTTGTCAGCCTGCAAAGTCAGCCTGCAAAGCCACCCGGCAAAGTCACCCTGCGAGTCGTCGCTCCTAGGCGTGCACGATTGTCTAGTTTCCCTTTAGGAATACACGTAATTTCCCCACTGACTAACTTCTGCCATTGAGTCATGCTGTTGCCAGCGCCGTATAACGGGTTTCTCAAATGCCACCAGAAGCGTTTCTAGATAAAACTGAATCAAAGGCCGGGGCTGCATTTGCCGTGCACCTTGCAGACACTCAAGCGCAAGAAACTGCCAGCAATGGCTTTGTCGCTGAGTTTTTGGAATCGGCAACGTACTCCGCGGTTCAAACACCTATTCTTGGTATCAGCCAGATCGTCGACCGTACCTTCCTGACGAACATCAGTCCCAAACTTACCTTCATGGCCGCGCCGAAGGAAGCAAGCGACGTGACCGACTGGCATGCCCAGCAGATTGGCGGAGCCGTGGGCATGATCCCGAGTTTTGTTCTTCTGCATAAAGGCGTGAACAAAGGCATGAGCAAAGCCTTTGGGCCCGTAGCCCTCGGCGAAACTATGTCTTTCTCGCGCGCAGTTAGCTCAGCGGCTCTAACTGGGGCCATCTACGAAGGTGTCCTGCTGCCATCGGCGCCTTCTAAGAATGACCAGTCTAGTTTCAATGTTATACAGCGCGTGCTGGACCTTGGAGCCGATCGGTTACCCAACGCTGCCAGAGGCGGACTCACTTTTGCTACGTTAGCTGCAGGTGCCCGAGGTCTGCACGATACCGGCCTGATTCGCAACAAGCTTGCCATCGGCGTTGTATCTGGTATACCTGCCGGGATAGTGAGCGCACAGGCTGATTCACTGTTACACGGGAAGGGCTTTGCCTCCGCGCGTGATTCTATAAAGGGCGCCTACACCTTTGCCATGGTTGGTGGCGTACTGACTGCGGCGCACCAATTTCCTCTGGGTGAGTTAGCAAAGAATTCGAAGGGCACGGAAGTTGCCCAAGAACCTGGCGTCGCAGCAGATCGTGCCGTCGGTAAAGAGAACGTTGCCCCAGCGGCAGACGTTGCCGTCGAACCTGGCCCAAATGCAGGTAAAGCTGGTCCGGCTACCGCTGTTGAGTTCACGGTCGATGCGGCAGGCGCGGCGAGATTAAAGGCTTTCCAGGTGGGCGAAACACCGACAGCTTGGGCCGAAATTCAAAAAGCAGGTGAACCGCGACGAACTCTGTTTGTTCAACACGGCGAGAAACCAGCAGCCCCAGTCGCTGATGGAAAAGCCGCTGGTCAACCAAGTGACGGAAAGACCGTTAGTCCATCAGGTGATGGAAAAGCCGCAGGTCAATCAGGTGACGGAAAGACCGCAGGCCCAGTCGCTGATGGAAAAGCCGCAGGTCAACCAGGTGATGGAAAGACCGCTGGTCAACCAGGTGATGGATTGCCTTTCGACGGCACACGCTCTGATTTGGTAGCTATGTGCTACATGCCGGAGGCGCTTGCACGCCATCTCGGACTGCCGAATGCAGCTAACCGCCCACTCTTCATGGACATGCCAGGCAACGACCGGGTGCGAATATCTCCTGAACGACTGAGTCCGGAAGCAATAGAGTTGTCGAAGGAAGGGAAGAGCCCCAGGGAAGTGAAGGCTGCAAACGTGGAGAAAACACGTGAACTGCTGAAGGACTTTGGTATAGAACCCGATGAGGTACCACCGTGGCTCGGCGACTACAAGCCAACCGGACAGGTTTGGTCAGGCGTTGATTCTGTTGTGATTGAGTTGCAGCACCGTCCAGGAATGCCAGAAGTGGTGCTTAAAGTAAAACGGACGCCACTGGACGGACAGCGCTGGTACGAGGCAGACATCTATGATGCAAAAGGCAAAGTAAATCCAAGAGCGGTCCATGAAACAACAGATGGCGGCGGAGCGGAGCTATACATGTTCCTGGAGGGTAAGTGCGACTGCAACTCGGCCGAACCCGGCCTTGCTGCTCTTCAGCAAAAGCTCGAAGCGAGGGGCATTGCAATTGAACCAGGTTCTGGTCCACCGTTCGGCTTTGACCTCAACACCAAAAAATGGGTAGTGGTTGACAGAGACTCCTCCGTCAAACGCGGCAAGGGCGGGCAGGATCCAGAGAACTCCGGTTTGGGCACCGAGGAACTGGATAGGCTAAGACTGTTAGAAGATGAGGCGGCCGGTAAAGATAGATACACTGGCGATGAAGGATATGGCGAAGTCGACGGAGTCGATCAATACCGCGGGCGTGAGGCGGTCGATGCGATCAAGTTAAATGAACGAGAGCGCGCGGCCGTAGAAAAGGCCTTTGGTAAGGAGAATGCAGTTGAGAAACTTCAGGCGCTAATGCAGCAAATGATGGATGGATTGTCCTCAAGGAACGATGTTCAGATATTGCAAACTATCGTTGTTAATGGTGGAAGCGCCGCCAAAACCCAGGCCCAGATGGCCATTGCCGCAGAGATCGCCGTAGGTCTGAAGCTACCAAACTTGAACAGCTGGGTAAAGCGCTATGCAACCGGAACCAAATAAATAGTGTCTCTGGATTTTCTGGGACGCTGTCTGGAAGAGGGGTGTGGCCATGTGCCGCCCTTGTGTTGCCTGGGAGCGCCGGCGTCCCGCCGGCACCTGATTGCACCTATGGTGGCACGGCCACAACGATTAAATGCCGGCGGGACGCCGGCGCTCCCGGGGTTACACCGCAGCAGTTGAGCGCAATTCTTCCAAGGTCTTTTGCAGCGTTTCGCTATCGTAGATGTTGAACACTGTCGCCTTGCGGTCAATCTTCTTCACCATACCGGCCAGAGCTTTGCCTGGACCGATTTCAATGAATGTGGTCACGCCTTCACCGAGCATGAATTCAATGGTGTTTGCCCATCTCACGGCGCTGGGCATCTGCCGAGCTAATTTGGATTTCAGTTCAGCAGCTGAAGTTGCCGGCTGCGCATCAACGTTTTGTACAACAGCGAATGCAGCGTCGGTCAAAGTCCAGTTCTTAAGCTCGCCTTCAAATTCCCGCGCAGCTTCAGCCATCAATGGAGAGTGAAACGCTCCGCCAACCGGAAGTGGTATCACTTTAGCACCACTTGTCTTTGCTTTGGCACCAGCTGCGGTGACAGCTTCCGGGCTCCCGGAAATGACCAGTTGTTCGAGTGTGTTGAAGTTGGCCACGATTACGACGCTCGGTTGTCCTGCTGCCGCTTGTTCTTCGCTAATTTGTTTGCAGAGAGCTTCGAGATCTGTCGGAGACATGCCGATAACAGCGGTCATCGCTCCTCGAGGACATTCTTCCATCAACCGGGCACGTTTATCGACAAGAGTGACAGCAGCTTCCAGCGAAAGTGCTTCTGCCGCCACAAGGGCGGAAAATTCGCCAAGGCTGTGTCCGGCTATATAAGCTGGTTTTGGACCGCCGGCAGCTCGGTAACACTGCCATGCTGCAAGTGAAACAGCGAGAACTGTCGGCTGCGTATTGATGGTGCGCTTGAGTTCCTCTTCCGGACCTTCAAAGCAAAGTTTGCTTAGCGAGCGGCCGGCGATTTGATCGATTTGTTCAAACGTCTTTCTACCCAAGTCATGTTTGTCGAAGAGATCTTTGCCCATGCCCACGCTTTGTGAGCCCTGTCCTGGAAACAAGCAAGCGATCTTTGTCATGGGTTTTTTGCTCCGTATTTGCTAACTGTTCGTATCGTATGGAATTTTAGAAGCGACCGCTGCTTGTTCCTGGGAGCGCCGGCGTCCCGCCGGCTCCGAAATGATTTTGTTGCAGCAGAAGCCGGCGGGACGCCGGCGCTCTTATGATGAGTTGACATTCAAATGTCAGGAATCTGAACTAAGAGTGTAGGTGATCGGACGGGAGAAAACCGTA
>JADYXS010000487.1 GCA_021772155.1 Candidatus Obscuribacter sp. | reverse complement strand
TTTTCACGAGACCAAAAACATCGTCTCCGGAGAATCAGGGGCTCTTTTAATTAACGACGAGCGCTTCATTGAACGAGCTGGAGTGATCTGGGAGAAAGGAACCAACAGGCTTTCCTTCTTCCAGGGCAAGGTTGATAAATACACCTGGACCGATGTTGGCTCATCCTTCCTGCCCAGCGAAATTACAGCAGCATTCCTCTTTGCGCAAATGGAACAGGCCCGGGAAATAACCGATGCCCGGCTCAAAATCTGGTATCGCTACCACGAGCTCTTTGCCGAGTTAGAACAGCAAGGAATTGTGCGCAGGCCCATTGTTCCGCCAAACAGAATGCACAATGCACACATCTACTATCTGCTCGTCGAAAGCTTTGAAGTAAGGCGAGGGCTTCTTGACTATCTTGAGTCTCAAGGCATCGGCGGCGTCTTCCACTATGTCCCGCTCCATAGCTCTCCAGCCGGCAGAAAATTCGGACGCACCCACGGCTTGCTGGCTAAAACCGACAACATCAGCTCAAGAATCTTAAGGCTGCCTCTGTGGGTAAACCTTTCCGAAGATGAAATCGTGCGAGTGTTCGAAGCAGTCAAGGCATTTTTCAAGCGTTAAACAGTTTCAAGCAACAACTAACTTGAAATTCCGCCCCAGGACGAGCGATCAGGGCTATAGTATGCCTGACGGATAGTCGCAAGTACCGTTAAACAAAGGTCCGCCGCCATGCAAACGTCTTCCAAACTGCAAGCCCTAGCCTGTGCCTCACAAACCAAGCTCGATGGTGTCTTTAACGAGCTGTTCAAACTCACTCCGGACAGCATCAAAGACGAGATGACTATGTCAGACGTCGAACTTTGGGATTCGCTTCGCCACATGGAGCTAATTGTGGCAATCGAAGAGAAATTCGCAATTGAACTGACTTTCGACGAAATTTCCAACATGCAAAGTATCGGGGCTATCAGAGCTCTCATTGCACAAAAGACCAGCGCATAACAATGCCTCCGATTGAAAAGAAAACTTGCATTGTAACTGGCGGCGCAAGCGGACTTGGATTGGAGATTGCAAATCAGCTTATAGCCGAAGGCGCAATCGTAGCAGTTCTGGATGTGAACAGCGACGGATTGAAGGCGCTGGAAGGGCGGCCCGGATTTCACCCCTTTCAATGCGACGTAACCAACGAAGAGCAAATCCAGCAAGTGATCGCTCAGGTTATAGCCAATATTGGACCGATAGACGTTCTTGTTAACAACGTCGGAATTCTCTACAGCGCACCACTCATATCTTTCGGCGCCGGCGGCGTCCAGCAGCATGATTCGCAGGCATGGGAACGAGTGCTGAGCACCAATTTGTCCTCGGCATTCTACACGTCCAAACATGTAGTGGAAGCCATGCTGAAGAAAAGAACGAAAGGCGTGATCGTTAATATCAGCTCTGTGAGCGCCAGAGGCAATGCCGGACAATCGGCCTATGCCGCGGCAAAAGCCGGACTTGAAGCGTTGACGAAGGTCTGGGCCAAAGAGCTTGCACCCCTGGGAATAAGATGTTTCGCCATAGCACCAGGATTCTGTGACACAGACTCTACACACAAGGCGATAACAGATCGCGTCTTGCAAGACACGATAACTCGTGTGCCACTCAAGCGCTTAGGCAAGGCTCACGAAATAGCCGCTTTTGTTATTGCCGGCATCAAGAACGATTTTCTCAACGGCAAAATACTTGAGATTGACGGCGGATTAGTAATCTGAGAAAGCACTGTGTACATACATAATCTAGGACAAAAATTCAAACAGGTAGCCGCTGAGTTTCCCAACTCGACAGCTGTTATCACCGAGGCCGGCTCAACAACTTACAAGGAACTGGACGAACATTCCGATGCTCTGGCCGCTTACCTGGGAGCCTCAGGGTTTAAAGCCGGAGACCTTATCTGCCTTTCAGGCGACAAAGAAATTCTCACGATTGCCTGTATCCTCGGTGCTTTAAAAGCCGGTGTTGTCTATAGCGTCTTCGATCCGGACAGCCCGGTCGAAAGGCTTTCAAAGATCTTCGGACAATGCGCTCCGAAAATGGTGCTCTGTGGAGCCCAACTGAAAAATGCGATCAAGGCCGCAGGTTTCAACTCCGTCGATTACCAAACAGCTGGAAAAGATGCGACATCGATCGCCAGACACGATCTCGAGCGGGCCCAAATTCAGCTTCAGCAAATCAACGCCAACCACCCGGCATACGTGATGTTTACTTCTGGCTCAACAGGCGTGCCGAAAGGCGCCACGATGACCCACCAGAACGTCTTAAATTTGATCTCCTGGAGCATTGACACTTACAGCTACACGAACGAAGACGTTCTCACCAACGTCAATCCGCTCTATTTCGACAATTCTGTTTTCGACCTTTACTCATCATTGTTCTCAGGAGCATCGATCGCGCTCTTCAGCGCCGAGACTGTGCGCAACCCCGGCAAACTTATGCAACTGCTGGACGAATACAAGTGCACGTCATGGTTTTCAGTACCATCAATGCTGATATTTCTGCAAACGGTTCGGGCCGTTAGCCGCACCAACATGACATATCTCCGACGAATCATATTCGGCGGTGAGGGCTATCCCAAAGCCAAGTTGAAACAACTGTTCGATATGTATTCGTCCAGGATCACGTTTTACAACGTTTACGGCCCCACAGAATGCACCTGCATCTGCTCCTCCTACGAGGTATCGCCCGACGATTTCGAGGACGTGAAAGGGTTCCTGCCACTGGGTTCTATGATTCCAAACTTCGACTACCTGATTGTCGACGACGAACTCATGCCGGTTGCTCCGGGTCAAAATGGAGAGTTAGTGCTGCTTGGACCCAACGGAGGACTCGGATATTACAGAGATCCGGAAAGGACCAAAGTCGGTTTCATTCAAAACCCTGCACATGACGCCTTCAAAGATACAGCCTACCGCACCGGGGACGTCGTGAACATCAACCCGGCAGACGGAAAGGTCTATATTCTCGGCAGGCAAGACAACCAGATCAAGCACATGGGCTATCGCATTGAGCTGGAAGAGATTGAAAACGCTCTGAGCTGCATCGATTCGGTAAAACAAAGTGCGGTCGTTCATTGCGAGATACGCAGCTTAAGCCAAATCGTAGCTTTCATAAAAACCGAAAGCATCGGTATAGAAGAAGGCCAGCTGCGAACCAAGCTGCAGGAAATCATCCCACACTATATGATCCCGACGAGATTCGAATTTGTCGACCAGTTGCCGAAGAACGCCAACGGAAAGCTGGATCGCAAGAAGCTGAAATCCGACTACATGGTGGCACACGCAAATGGCTAAGGTAATTATTTTTGGTACCGGCCGCGGTGCTGACGTCGCGCATCGATATCTCTCCAAAGACAGCGAGCATACAGTTTGCGGCTTCACTGTGGAAAAGCAATTCCGCAACAGCGATGAATTCAGAGGACTTCCAGTAAGCGATTTCGACACACTGGAATCGACACATAGTCCTGATGAATTTCAGCTTTTCGTGCCGCTGGGCAGCCAGAAGCTGAACCGGCTGCGCTATGAAAAATATACAGCCTGCAAGCAAAAGGGCTATCGACTGGTTAGCTACGTAAGCTCTACAATCCAATTCGGGACAGAACTTCAGGTCGGCGAGAACTGTTTTATCCTGGAGAACAACTCGATAAACTTCGACGTAAAAATCGGCAACAACGTGACCATCTGGAGCGCCAACCAGATTGGCGATCGCTCTGTGATAGAGGACCATTGCTGGTTAACGTCTCAGGTCTGCATAGCCGGGAACGTGACCATCGGTTCGTTTACTTTTATTGGCATCAACGCATCCATTTCGAATGATGTAACAATCGCCGAAAACAACTTTATAGGCGCCAACGCTCTAATCACCAAAAGTACGGCTCCGAAAGAAGTCTACATTGTAGGTCAGACGCCAAAAGCCGCCCTGCCAAGCGATAAATTTTTCGCCATGCTAAGCAAGTCGCTGTAGCGGAAAGGCGGCTCCATGCCCGTATTTCTGCCAAATTATAGAATTCACAGGCATTGGGCCGCATTGATTGTCATACTGTGTAGTCGACCGCTGGCTGCGCCTGAGCGCAACGTCCTTCGCACAGGAGTAACTCAAGATGGTTATCGAGAAGACAATCTCTGCAACAAATCAATTCTACGCGGTGCGTAATTCTGACTACGTCTACCCTGTGGAATTTGTCGTTCGGGCATTCCTGGGAACCTATCCTAACTTGAAGATGGATCGTTCTACCTATGCTGGCAGCAAAATTCTGGATTTAGGATATGGCGACGGACGCAACATGCCGCTCCTATTCAATCTCGGATTTGACGTTTACGGCGTCGAAATCTCAGACGAAATCAACGAACTGGCATCCAAGCGACTTCTCAAGCTAGGAGTGCCGGCAACAGTACGAACTGGGCGCAATGCGTCAATTCCGTTCGAGGAAGGACTTTTCCAATACGTTTTAGCTTGCCACTCGTGTTACTACGTTGATGAAGGCACCACATTCGAAACGACCCTGGACGAAACGTGTCGAGTACTCGACAAGGAAGGCACCTTCATCTGCTCCGTGCCGATGCATGACACCTATATTCTTCAAGACGCCGAGCCGCTTCCAAACGGCTACTGGCGCCTCACGAACGACCCCTACAACTACAGAAAGGGCGTAGTCTTCCGCGCCTTCAAGACAGAAGAAGAAATCCGCGCAACGTTTGAAAAGCAATTCAAAGACATAATAATTGGATTCTGTGACGACAATTTCTTCGGCGTTCATCAGAAAGTTTGGATCATAGTTTGTAAGAAGAAAAGCTGATTTCAGCTCCATCAAATCAGCACCGCTGGCAGCATTAAAGCCTCGCCAGGCATAGACTCAGGAGAACTTATGAAAACTGCATTGCTCGATACCTACATCTGCCCGATAAACAAAACCACCCTCACTCTGCGCTCCGACAGCAACGGCAAGCAGGACGAAGTCAAAGAAGGTGCGCTGGTAACGGCTTCAAACGTATCCTACGTGCTGAAAGACGGTATTCCGCATTTCATCGCCCCTGGCCAATTGACGGGCGGCGAAATAGAAACGAAGCAACAGTACGAGGAGTACTACACCGAAGAATTCTACGACAACATCATGGCCTGGCTCTTCGAGAGCTTCTATGAAGATGAAGAAAAAGTTCGCGAATCGATGTTGGATGTCCTCGATTTGAAGCCCGGTTCACGTGTATTGGAAGTTGGCTCCGGAACCGGCTGCGACTCATTCAGAATCGCTCGTCGGCTTGGAAAAAACGGCGAACTGTTCCTCCAGGACTTGTCTGGCGCGATGGTCTCAATCACACGCAATCGCTTGCAAAGCAATTACGAGAAACTAGGGCTGTCGTGCAAACTAAACTACTTCGTCTCTTCGGCCAGGCACTTGCCTTTTCCCGACAACTATTTCGATGCTGTTTTTCACTTCGGTGGCTTCAATAACTTCGAAGACCCGAAGGGATCGCTGGCAGAGTTCACCAGAATCGTCAAAGAGGGCGGTAAAGTTGTAGTCGGCGATGAATCCGTGCCACCGTGGCTGGAAGGCACGCAATTCGGCGAGATCGTCTGCAATAACAATCCGCTGTTCCGCTACAAGGCACCACTGGAACACTTGCCGGAAGGCGCTCGCGAAGTAGCGGTTCGCTGGGTGCTGGGTAACTGCTTCTATCTAATCGATTTCAAAAAGGGCATCGGAGCTCCTCCGCTAAACATCGATCTGCCTCACAAAGGGCGTCGGGGCGGAACAATGCGCACACGCTACTTCGGCAACCTGGAAGGGGTAACCCTGGAGACCAAAAAACTGGCCCAACAGGCCGCCGACAAAAAGGGTGTCAGCCTTCATGAATGGCTGGATGGGCTGGTCCGTGACGCCGCTGGAAAAGACCTAGCCAAGTAAGTCTCAGGCAATTTGGAGTTAACCATGGGCGCCACACAAACCAGTTCCGCGAACGTGCTCAAAGATACAACCTGGAAGAAATTCGGCAGAATCT
>JADYXS010000486.1 GCA_021772155.1 Candidatus Obscuribacter sp. | reverse complement strand
GCACTTATCAGCACCATCTCCACATTCTGCCAGTCTTCATCCTGAACGTTATCGACAATAGCCATACCTTGCATGAGCAAACGTTCGTTGGCCAAAACCAGGCGATAACTAGTTTTCCAAATCGGTGACGGTATCGAATATGCCACCACCACCTCACCTTTGGTCTCAGGCAATGTCACGGTCAAAGCCTTTTTGTCTTTCTTCTTGGCGTTCTGAAACAACAATTCCAGTTGTTGATTGAGCTCGACAGAAAACGAGGGATCATCCACCGTTATCGTGGTTATGGAAGCCAAAGGCAACCGCCTGAAAGTGGCATCACTCAACAAAATCAAAAAAGGTTCACGGATTACGTGACTTCCGGAAGCTGCAATCTGGTCAGAGTAGTCCAGACCGACCACGCGCCCCTTAACGCTTGTGCTGGATGACAGAATAGTCACCGGCAGGCCTTTCATTTGAGAAATTATGCCTATCAGCCCTTTGGCGTCGCGAACATCAAAGCCAAATTCCGCCATGCGGTCTTCCAAAGTTTTCGCTGAATCATAGGTGATAGCTTGAACGCGCGCACCGTCAGCCGTCAGGACCATGAGCGACTTAAGCATGTCGTCAATTTCCGCAGCTCCACAGAGTATCTCGATGGACGCCTTGCCTTCGACCAGCCCGCGGCGCTCGAAGTAACCCATTCCATGCTTATACAGGACGACCTTCTTGAGTGGCACGGTATTAGTGCGAGCTTCATCAGTCATCAACAAACCCCCAAAAGGAAAAACGCCAGCGAGAAGTTCCCGCTGACGTTATTCCAACTATCCGACTGATTTACACGCTAATTTGGCGTGGTTTAGCCCGCAACGCCAGCTAGTGCCGTAGGACGGCCCGTAACTTGACCATTAGCGTAGCGAATACCTAGCGCATCTTGTCCGATGATGATGCGTTGGATTTCTCTTGTACCCTCGTAGATGTTCAACACTTTAGCGTCGCGGAAGTAACGCTCAACAGGATACTCATCCGAGAAACCGTATCCACCGAAGATCTGAACTGCGTTGTGGGCAGCTTTGTTGGCCGCTTCGCCACAGAACAGTTTGGCAATGGAGGTCTCAAGCGTGTTACGAACGCCTTTGTTCTTCAAGTGAGCAGCGCGTAAGTAAAGAAGGCGACCGGCTTCGCATTCGGCGACCATGTCGGCAATCATTGCTTGCACTTGTTGGTGCTCCCCGATGGGAACGCCGAAGGTCTTACGCTGCATGGCGTAGGTGGTGCACTGATCGATGCAACCTTGAATGAGGCCAACGGCTCCGGCAGCTACTGAGAAGCGACCATTGTCGAGGGCGGACATGGCGATAGCGAAGCCATCGCCGACCTTGCCGAGAATGTTCTCAGCAGGAACGCGAACTTCGTCAAGGAACAATGTTGAGGTGTCCGAAGCTCTCAAGCCTAGCTTGCCTTTGATCGGCACAGCAGAGAAGCCTTTGCTCTTGGTGTCAACGACAAAACAGGTGATACCTTTATGACCCAGCTTAGGATCTACAGTAGCGAAGATTAAAGCGTAGTGCGCGATAGAACCGCACGAGATCCACACCTTTTGTCCGCTTAGAATGTAGTCAGTGCCATCTTTGACAGCACGTGTTTGCTGGTTAGCAGCATCACTACCTGCTTCCGGCTCAGTCAAACCGAAGCAGCCGATGAAATCGCCTGTGCACATTTTAGGCAGATAGAATTGCTTCTGTTCTTCCGTGCCCCACTTAAGGATGGTCAATGCCACCAAAGATGTTTGTACGGAGAAAAGGGTTCGTGTGGAAGAGCAAATACGGTTGATTTCTTCTGTCATCAAACCGTAAGAGATGTAGTCCATACCAAGACCGCCGTATTTTTCCGGCACTGGCAAACCAAGAAATCCTTCTTTGAAGATTTTCTTGGCGACATCCCAATCGAACTTGCATTCACGATCGTTTGCTTGAGCAACAGGCGCGATATTGCGCTCTGCGAATTCCCGCACGTGCTTGCGGATTGCTGCTTGCTCGGGAGTGAAATCGAAATCCATAACCTATCGTCTCCAAATTTGCTGAGCTAAAACTTTGTAACTTACCCTGATTGCTTTTCCTGCCCCGGGCTTCACCTTGGAAGCCCGAGGCATTCAAATGCTTATGCGCTATTCTTTAACAGCCGGTGAATCGCCATGCGTGTCAATTTGCGCTTTCTGCAGTCTTCCGGAGTAGTCGACGTAAATTGCCTTCCATTCCGTGAATTGATCGATACCGGCAATGCCGGCTTCGCGGTGTCCATTTCCGGTTTGTTTCACACCACCGAACGGAAGCTGAATTTCAGCGCCGATCGTTGGAGCGTTGATATAAACGATGCCGGCCTCAAGTTCCTGCATGGCGGTAAATGCGCGTGATACATCATTTGTGTACATCGCCAAGGACAGGCCGTAATCAGTGCCATTAGCGATCTCAATTGCATCATCGAAATCTTCGGCGGAGATAAGTACGGTGACAGGTCCAAAGATTTCTTCTTGAGCAATTCGCATACTCGGCTTGACGTCGCCAAACACGGTTGGCTCGTGGAAGAAGCCTTTGCTGAAGTCGCCATCGGTCAAGATGTTGCCGCCGCACAGAAGCTTAGCGCCTTCTTTCTTGCCAATTTCGACGTAATTGTGAACAGATTCCAATTGGGATTTGTTTGCCACTGGACCGACATCGATATCTGCATCCAGACCATTACCGAGCTTGAGAGCCTTGGTGCGAGCCACTAGCTTCTCGGCAAATTCCTTATAACGGCTCTTGTGGACGATGATCCGGCTGGAAGCTGTGCAACGTTGTCCAGCAGTTCCGAACGCACCCCAGAGGGCACCGTCGACTGCCAAATCTATGTCAGCGTCTTCCATTACGCAGATTGCATTCTTGCCACCGAGTTCGCAAGAGATGCGCTTCATCAGCTCACCGCAGCGTCCGGCAACTTGCTTGCCAACTGAGGTAGAACCGGTGATCGAGATTGCGCGAACGCGTGGATCTTCCACTATCGCCATCCCAACCTTGCCACCACCACCGGTGACAAAGTTGATTACGCCTGGTGGGAATCCAGCTTCAATCAACACTTCAACGAGCATCAGGGCGCACATTGGTGTGTCTGTAGCAGGCTTGAATACCACTGTGTTGCCTGCGACCAAGGCCGGGAATATCTTCCAGCTTGGAATTGCAACCGGGAAGTTCCAGGGTGTGATAACACCAACTACTCCAATCGGTGCCCGTACTGCCATTGCAAACTTGTTCGGCAATTCCGAAGGAACCGTGGCACCCATCAAACGGCGACCTTCGCCAGCCATGTAATAAGCCATGTCGATAGCTTCTTGAACATCGCCGCGGGCTTCTTTAATCACTTTGCCCATTTCGCGGACCATGATTTGAGCCAGCTCTTCTTTGCGAGTTTCAAGCAGGCGTGCCGCTTTCATCAACAATTCAGCGCGAAAAGGAGCCGGTGTACGACGCCAAGCCGGATACGCCTTTTCGGCTGCATCAACAGCATCTTTAACATCAGCAGCTGAGGACAATGCAAACAGTCCGATCAGATCGCTTTGATCTGCCGGGTTGTTGCTAGCGAATGTCTCTCCGCTCCTTGCCTTGACCCACTGTCCACCAATGTAGTTATTGTGCGTCTGGGAAGAACTCGCTTGCGAACTTCCTTGCCGACTCTCAGTTTTGGTGCTCATTCATCTGCTCCTTGCGCTTTCTCTTTATACGGTTCGCAGGGGCGCCCAAGGCGCCCCTGTCAATAACTAGATACCGGCTACAGCTTTTTCGATAATCGCCATGCCTTTTTCTGCTTCTTCATCACTCATGTTCAGTGGTGGAATCAGTCGAATACAGTGTGCGTGTGTGCCGCAGGTCAATAGAAGCAATTTGTTGTCGAGAGCGATCTTGGCGACCTTCTCAGCAATGTC
>JADYXS010000485.1 GCA_021772155.1 Candidatus Obscuribacter sp. | reverse complement strand
TTCTCGTGGCAGGGAGAACGTGAAATTTGCGTTCTCCAACCGTGACAACCTTTGTGCTCATGTCCACAGCAGCGATTTTCCCATGAAACGGCACGGGGCGGGGTGCCTTCCCTGCCGGCTTCTCGGCAGGAACAGGTTTGTCTGCCGCGATGGAGCAATGTGTGGAAAGTGAAGTGAATGCAGCGATCAGACCGAGTGCGATGAGTTTTTTCATTTTGTTTTGTGAGATGACTGGTTGTCGTTGTTTAGTGGGTTACCCCTTGAGGGACGAGCTGAAACTACTCAAGTGAACAGTTGCTTGTGAAGACAATTCTCGGGGCAATTTGAAAACTCCATGAGTGCTGTCTCAACGAATGACTGGGCGGCTGTCGCGCAGGCTGGGCAAGGTGTCGGATCTTGGTTCGATGTTTGCTAAACACCTGGCATGAGCCAATACATACTGGTGGTGGATGATGAAGTGCAGATACGTGAACTCATCGCCATCTACTTGAGGAAACAGGGGTTTGAAGTCTCATCCGAAGGAACGTCCATGGCGACCTTGGCTTCCCTCCGTCAACGGATTCCCGAGCTCGTCATCCTCGACATTGGCCTGGCGGACGAAGATGGACTGCGGCTGCTGGTCGATATCAAGAAAGAGCACCCGAACGTGAAGGTCATCATGCTGACCGGCTTGGGCTTCGTTGAAGACCTGTTGCAGGAAGCGGTGCAGAAAGGTGCCGACGGCTATGTCAGCAAGGTGCTGCCTCTGGATGAACTGCTGATGGCGATCCAGCGGGCGTGCAAGTCAGCCCCAGAACTACAAGGTGCCGCCTGAGCGGGTTGAATTCAGAGCGGACAATCGCTGGGCAAACCCAGTCCGCCTGCTGAGAATTATTTTCCCGTCTCGGTAAATAATTCCCCGCAGCAGCCTGGAATTTAGGCCAAGGCTTCTTCGATTTCCAAGAATCCCTGCAACTGACGAATACGCGTCGGGTGACGCATCTTGCGCAGGGCTTTCGCTTCGATCTGGCGAATACGTTCGCGGGTGACCTTGAACTGTTTGCCGACTTCTTCGAGCGTCCGGGAATAACCATCTCCGAGTCCGAAACGCAGTTCCAAGACTTTGCGCTCACGTTCGGTCAGACTCGAAAGCACATCGCTCAACTTGTCCTTGAGCAGGCTGTAGCTCGTCATGTCGGACGGATTCTCCGCAGACTTGTCCTCGATGAAATCCCCGAAGTTGGTGTCTTCGCTGTCGCCGACCGGTGACTGCAAAGAGATAGGCTGCTGCGCCATCTTGAGCACGGCACGAACCCGTTCCACCGGCATCTGCATCTCGTCCGCGATTTCCTCGGGAGTCGCTTCCCGGCCGAAATCCTGGATCAACTGCTTCTGCACCCGCATCAGCTTGTTGATCGTTTCGATCATGTGGACTGGAATGCGGATGGTGCGCGCCTGATCCGCGATGGAGCGCGTTATGGCCTGACGAATCCACCAGGTCGCGTAGGTGGAGAACTTGTAGCCGCGGCGATACTCGAACTTCTCGACCGCCTTCATCAGGCCCATGTTGCCTTCCTGAATGAGATCGAGGAAGGAAAGGCCGCGGTTGGTGTATTTCTTGGCGATGGAAATCACGAGACGAAGGTTCGCCTCCACCATTTCCGTCTTGGCCTGAAGCGCCTTGGCCGCGAAATGCTTCAACTGCTCGTAAGCCTTCAGGTATTCCTCGTAAGGCATGCGGACAAACTCTTCCAATGCCTTGATCTTCCGCTGTTCGCCCTGAATGATCTGCTGCTGCTGGGCGGACTTGCGATGCGATTCCATCTCAACAATCGCCCGCGCGCTCAACTGGATCTTGTCGTGGATGTTCTCCGCGACCAGCGCCATTTCTTCGATAACCTTCTGCTTGAAATAGAACTTCGGGAAGGAGTCCTGGAGCTTCTTGTCGAGCTTGGCAAATTCCGCATGAGTCTTGTCTCGTTTGGCCTTGTTCGGAGCGCCCTGCCATTCGGCATACTTGTCGTCCACCTGAAGATCCAGCACGCGCACGACCTTGACCAGCTTGCGCAAGTCCTTGAGATGATTCTCGCGGTTCTCGATCTTCTTATCGACGATGACGCGGTCGAAACGCTCCTTCGGCGGCTCAGAGATGAGCTTCTCCGCCAGCGCGATGTGCTCTTTCCCGGAAAAGCCGAAGCTGTAAATGATCCGCTTGAGCTCGTTCTCCGCCGTCTCGATGCGTTTTGAAATTTCAACTTCCTGCTCGCGGGTGAGCAGCGGGACCTGGCCCATCTGCTTCAAATACATCCGGACCGGATCGTCCAGAATGTCGAGACGGCTCTTGTCTTCCGGCTCTTCCTCGGGTTCCGGCTGCTTGACGCGGTCAACATCAGACTGATCTACGATCTCGATTTCGAGATTGCGCAGCTTGATATACATCTCGTCCATCTCCTCAGCCGAGATGGGTGAATCAGCCAGCGCATCACCGATGTCATTATGAGTCAGGTAGCCCTGCTCCTGCGCCAGACGCAACAGTTCCTTGACCTTTTCGGTCAGGTCCACGCCGGACGCGCTCTTGATGGTCCCGATTGCCTGTTGCGCATGGGCCAGTTGAGCCTCACCGCCAGGCGCTGCACCAGCCGCCTGACCGTTGAGGGCCGTGGAAAGCTTGCCCAAAGGAGACTTCGCCAGCGGGGCGGATACCGGGGCTGCCTTCTTGGCGGCAGGCCGGGGCGCTTTGGCGGAATCATCCTTCTGTGGGTTCCGGGCGGTTTTCGGGGCGGCCTTCTTGGCCTTAGATTTCACCATAGGTAATTGATTCGATGCGTGAACTGAATTTGAACTTTAAAAGAGCCGTGAAATATGATTAACGAGGTATTGGCCGTCAAGCGAGGAATCGCCGCGAGGTCCACGCCCCACA
>JADYXS010000484.1 GCA_021772155.1 Candidatus Obscuribacter sp. | reverse complement strand
GTTGGAATCGCGGTCATCAGACTGAAGACGCGCGATATGGGAAAAGTCTATGTACTCCAGAGACATTATTGAACTTGAAGCGAAAATTCGCACCGAAGAGCTGTCCTCGGGAGTTGATGATCCGCAACTGGCGGCGTGGTTGGGGCAGCTTGCTCATCTTTACTTTGTCTTCGATAGGAATGCGGACGCCGAACGGGTTCTGTGGCGAGCTGTGACCATTAGCAGCAAGCAGGTAGGGCAGGAAGATCTGGCGACTGCCAGTCTGCTGAACGATCTTGGGTATCTGTATGAAACGCAGTCACGTTGGTCTGAAGCCGAGCACGTCTATCGTCTGGCTTACGCAATTCGTTGTATCAATCTTGGCAGTAGCCATCGCGACAGTCTACATACTGCCCGCACTATTATCGCGATGTGTCGAAAGCAGGGGAATAACCTGCTCGAGCGAGAGCTTGAGCGTTTAGCAAAAGTGGGCTCTTAGAAATTCAGTGGCAACCGTGGCTGCTAGCGCGAGCTGACGCCGACGTTATCTAGTTTTCTGTCAGGCGTCGAATCGCGGCGCCTGACAGGCTGCGCTCCTTTGTGGGGTTGCAAGGGGGATCGTTACGAACAGCATCAAATTAAAAAGCGCGAAATCTATTTTAGCTAGAGTGCTTGTCTAACTACTTCCACTTGCCCTTGGTCATATTCCAACCTGCAACCCCAAGCCAGCTAACAGCACTGCCAACATCCTGCGCCATCTTGTGGTGCCTGTCTGATGTTTAGCATTGCCGGAAGTCTTCTAAGTGTCGCGTCTGCCAGACGCACCTTATCTGTCATTTGAACGGTGTTCGCCTCGGTGGTGGCATTGTTCACGTCTCCTATTTCTCGGAGGATATTGTGAAAGCATCAGATCTGTTTGTAAAAGCTCTTGAGAATGAGGGCGTAGAGTACATCTTCGGCATTCCAGGTGAAGAAAACCTGGACCTTGTCGAATCTCTACGCACCTCGACCATCAAGCTCATTCTCACCAGGCACGAGCAGGCCGCTGGCTTCATGGCCGCTACCTACGGGCGTTTGACCGGCAAGCCCGGCGTCTGCCTCTCTACGCTCGGCCCCGGTGCCACCAATCTCGTTACTGCCGCTGCCTTCGCTCAATTGGGCGCGATGCCGCTGGTGATGATTACCGGCCAGAAGCCGATCAAAACCAGCAAGCAAGGGCAATTCCAAATCGTCGACGTGGTCGAGACTTTCAAGCCTCTGACCAAGTCTGCTCGGACTATCGTCGACCCGACGCGGATTCCATCACTTGTGCGCGAGGCCTTTCGTCTAGCTTCCGAAGAACGTCCCGGGGCAGTGCATCTTGAGTTGCCCGAAGACATCGCCCGCGAGGAAGTTGACCACCCACTGTTTCGCGTGAGCAAAGTGCGGCGCCCGGCTGCTGCGCTGGATGCCATCGCGCAGGCTGCGGAGATGATTAAGCAAGCGAGATCACCGATGCTATTTACTGGCGCCGGTGCCAATCGCAAGCGTCCATCCGCGGCGTTGCAAGCCTTTATCGAGAAAACGGGCATCCCGTTCTTCAGCACGCAGATGGGTGCCGGCGTACTCGATGCGGATAATCCGCTGTCGCTTGGTGCCGCGGCACTTTCCGACAACGAGTACGTTCACGCTGCCATCAAGCATGCTGACGTAATCATCAGCGTCGGCCATGACGTAGTCGAAAAGCCGCCGTTTGTGATGCTGGACGACCAGAAGGTCATTCACGTCAACTTCTTCTCGGCGCAAGTTGATGACGTTTACTTCCCGCATCACGAGGTCGTCGGCGACATTGCCGGCTCCATCGCCGAATTGACGAAGGCAATCGAGCCTCAGCCCCACTGGGACTTTTCCTACTTCCGCAAGGTCAGGCGGCACAAAATCCGTCATCAGGCGGAGCACAGCGCGTCTGATGTTTGCCCCATGCTACCGCAGAAAATTGTGGCGGACGTGCGGGCTGCGATGCCATCCGATGGCATCGTTTGTCTCGATAACGGCATGTACAAGCTGTGGTTCGCTCGCAACTATCCGGCAAGGCAGCCAAACACGCTGCTGCTGGACAACGCGCTTGCCACCATGGGCGCTGGTCTTCCGTCTGCGATGGCTGCGCGCCTGGTGCATCCCAATGCCAAAGTGCTGGCCGTCTGTGGCGATGGTGGGTTCATGATGAACTCGCAGGAGCTGGAAACAGCTGTTCGACTGGGTATGAACTTTGTCGTGCTGATTCTCAACGACTCAGGCTACGGCATGATCAAGTGGAAACAGGATGCAATGAAGCTCCAGAGCTGGGGGCTCGACTTTGGGAACCCGGACTTCGTAGCGTATGCTAACGCATACGGCGCTCACGGGCACCGCATTGAGAAGGCTGGGGATTTTCTTCCCAAGCTCAAGGAATGCCTCAATGCCCCGGGAGTTCACATCATCGATGTTCCCATCGATTACAGCCAAAACGAGGGGCTAACGCTGAATCTGCAGTCGTTAGTTCTCGAAATTGAAGAAGAGGAGAAACGTCTCATGGGTCAGGTTATCGAAGTCAGGTCGCCTTACGACCGGTCGCTCATCGGCACTGTGCCGATGGCCGACAGTGCTCAGGTTGAAAGCGCCCTGGCCCGTGCAAAGGCTCTTTTCGACAATCGCGATGGTTGGCTTGCGCCGCATGAGCGCATCACCATCCTTGAGCGCCTGGTGGTGCTGATGGAAGAGCGCAAGGCCGGATTGATTGCCACTGCTATTTCCGAAGGCGGAAAACCATACGCCGACACCGTCGTCGAGGTGGACCGCGCGATTCAAGGAGTGAAGCTGGGCATCCAGGCGATTCATCAACTTCACGGAGAACAAGTGCCGATGGGGCTGACGGCAGCATCCACACATCGTTTGGCGACGACTTTTGTCGAGCCGATTGGTGTGGTCGTATCGCTGAGCGCCTTCAACCATCCGCTCAACCTGTCGGTGCACCAGATCATCCCGGCGATCGCCGCAGGTTGTCCGGTGATCATCAAACCGGCTGGAAACACGCCGTTGTCATGTCTGGCGCTCGTCGGATTGCTTGAACTGGCTGGTCTTCCGCAAGGGTGGTGTCAGGCTCTTTCTTGCAACAATGAGCTGGCTGAAAAGCTGGCCACTGACAAGCGCGTCGGTTACCTGTCCTTCATCGGCTCGGCTAAAGTCGGTTGGTACCTGCGCTCGAAGCTTGCCCCAGGCACAAGGTGCGCTCTGGAGCATGGAGGCTCGGCACCCGTTATTATCGATGCCAGCGCTGATCTCGGCGAAGTGGGCCCGTCTATTGTGAAAGGCGGCTTCTACCACGCGGGTCAGGTGTGCGTTTCTGTGCAACGCGTGTACGCTCCGGCTTCCATGTTGGACGCGCTTTGCGCGGCCCTTACCGCCAAGATTGCTACCTTGAAGGTCGGGGATCCCCAGGCGCACGATACAGATGTCGGTCCGCTGATTCGCCCGAGCGAAGTCGATAGAGTCGCTGAGTGGGTGGATGAAGCAGTGAAGGCTGGCGCGGTATTGGCCTGTGGCGGCAAGAAATTGTCGGACACCTGCTACTCGCCGACACTGCTGATTAATCCGCCCAAGAACGTCCGCGTCACAACGCAGGAAATTTTCGGGCCGGTGGTCTGCGTCTACAGCTACAGTGACATCGACGAAGCCATTGCCGCTGCCAACGGAACCGACTACGCTTTCCAGGCGGCGGTGTTCTCAAAGAACATTGATAACGCCTTGTATTGCGTGCAACGGCTGAATGCAACGGCGGTGATGGTGAATGATCACACGGCGTTCAGAGTTGACTGGATGCCCTTTGGCGGACGGGACTCTTCCGGCATCGGCATGGGTGGTATCACTCACAGTGCCAATGAAATGAGTCGCATCAAGTTGATGGTGCTGAAGAGCGCCAAGCTGGCATAGCGGGCTAATCAGCCGTCTGCCAGCATCTTTGAGGGGGCTCGGAACTTAGTTTCCGAGTCCCTTCTTTTTTAAGTTGTTGTACTAGCAGATGTCGTAGCAACGGCTCGTGAGCCGCCCGGGCTGCTGCGGGCGCGTCGCTCCCTACATGAATTGTGCTCGGGATTTGAAATATGCCTAGAGGTATTTCTTGCTTACGCCTAAATCCAGAGCAAAACGGTAGCCGATAAGTTTGTAAATCAGCTTTGCCACCAAGAAATTCGGAGCATGAAGATTCGGTATTGGTGAGAATTCTACGACGTCGGCAGCGACGACATTTTTCTTGATGCACAACTGTTTTATC
>JADYXS010000483.1 GCA_021772155.1 Candidatus Obscuribacter sp. | reverse complement strand
GTTCTGCGTTCCCCATTGCTGGCAGCAAGGCGCCCGATGAACGACCGCCAGCGAAAAGAACCAGCCCCGATCAATTCAAACACGCAGAACCCGCCAAGAGCAGGGCAAATGCCCGACCTTGGTCCGAACGTGCAGAGTCCGAGCTCATCTTATACGAGCCTAAAGAGCATTCAGCCGCAAGGACCGCCTTCGGCACCGCAGGCAGTACCGCCAGTGCCAGCTGACAATCCGCCTCTTTCAGCACGACCGGAGCAAACGGGACTGCCGGTAGGTTATGCCGGGTACCAAGAGCCCGCGCGTGCGGCTCAGCCGCCGATTGCACCTCAAGGTCCGCCAACCAATGTGCCACCATCATTCATCGCCGGTTTTAGCGGAGCTTCCAGCGGACCGGGAGCAAACCCATCAGTGCCTTCGGCGCAACCGATTCGCCCGCCAGAACCTGAGGCAAATACTACTACCAGCAGCACTCGCGGTATCAACGTCCAACCGCCGACACCGAGCCGCTCGCTGCCCAGTTACAAATCGCAGGATTCCGGCGCTGGAACCGATGAGCCGATCAAAACTAAAGGGCGTTCGAAAATCCTTTCTTCCGGATACGAAGGACAGGATGATACAGATGACTACGTCCCGGCAACAGCCGATCGATATGCCGTCGCGCCGCGCCCCAGTTCACCGATTCCCAAAATCATCGGCGTTGTTGCAGTGTTGCTGCTGTTGATGAAGGCCTGGGCGTTCAAGGACTTTGTCTCCACTGACTGGGGCAAGATTGCCTGGCTGGTTACAGACCAGTTTGTGACCATGGGAATAATCATCTGCCTGGCCGTTTTAGCCTTCACGCGGAAAGACTGATAACGTAGGCCCGGCTTGCTCCGGCAATCTTTGTGGACGAATGCTCAACATGATCAAATAGTTATCAAGCTGCCACAATCCTTGTCCAGCTTGGAAACGCGCCCATTTTGCCGATTATGACCACATTTATTGCTGTGTTATAGTTTGGTGGCGGTGTCCACTCGTTGTCATGATACGACCCTGGCACCACAGGCGATAGCAGATGGAAGGAAGGTTTTGATGTCCAGAATTGCTCGCACCAACTTGCCGCTGAGCTATATTACAGCTCTGGCAATTGCCGGTTCGATTATTCTTGCGCCAATGGCTTACGCAAAACATGCGGCATTCGAGCTCCCGGCTTGCGATAAGCTGCTTGAAGGCGACGGTCCTGGAGCCGTTCACCCGCAGGCTTCTTCAGCCAAATCATCCTCCAAGCACGGCTCTAAGAGCCTGGCTCCGATGAAGCTAACCAGCGATCAAGACTCCTTCATAATGGGTCCGGATGGCAAAGTAAGAATGGAAGTCCAGGAGAACGTAAGTGTTCAACCGGGGCAGCCAACAACTGAAGATCCAACAGCCAGTAAATCGGTTGTCGGTAACGATGACAAGCTCAAGCGCAAGTTATTGAAAGAGAGCCAAGCCGTAAATGTGGCGCCTATTGCCTTGCAGGAATCTGAAAGCGAAGCTCAACAGAAGGCAGACACCATCGGCGATTCAGAGCGCGCGCAACTGACCGATCTTTGGACTTCGACAATCAACAAGTCGCCCGATATTCAATTCGTTATTAATAGATTGCAACCAACCACAGACCAAACTCACGTTACCGCCAAGGCAATCCAGCTCATCGGTGGCGCTCTATTCCAAGCTGTTCAGATGGCACCAATGATGATGCCTGGCGGTGTGAATTATCCGATGATGATGGGCACCAGCAGCGGTGTCGGCATGTTGCAAAATCTTCTCAACGAACAAACTGGCAAAAACAACAAGAAGCAACAAGTTTCGCAAGAGCAAGCAACCATGCTCTATTCCATCGTTCGACAAACTGCAGAGAAGGTAGTTACCGAATATCGCAGATATAGACACAACCGCAATGATTTCGGCCGGGCAAATACAGATCTGTCGGAACTGAAGGCGATGGTTGCTCAAGCGCAACATGCC
Organism: Candidatus Obscuribacter sp.; assembly: GCA_021772155.1. Classification (GTDB taxonomy): domain Bacteria; phylum Cyanobacteriota; class Vampirovibrionia; order Obscuribacterales; family Obscuribacteraceae; genus JADYXS01. The sequence goes on along the minus strand of JADYXS010000483.1, from coordinate 9,820 downwards.
AGCGATGCATCAAAACAAATCGAGATGGAGTACACATTACGCAAAGCACAGCGTGATGTGGACAAGATCGTCGACGAAGCAAAATTGCATCGACAACAGCTGATTGATCTTGCTGGCGGAGATGCCGTAGCGCGCCTGGACAACCAGATCGAAGAGGAAACGCTTGCGCTGAACCGACTGGTCGGTGGCGAAGGCTCTCCTGCGCTAACGGAAGAGCTCAAAGCAGATCCGCAACAGATAGCGCGTCCTCCGGCGAAAGAACAAGAGCATCCGCCGATGTAGTCCGTCTGCTTCCGCTATAATTATCGATGTTTCGCGTCCCATGGAGGACCGCATCGTGTCCGCATCTCGCAATTCCCTGCTTGGCTGGGTAATACTTCTTGCTTGTGTAGCCGCAGTACCGGCTGGTCTATTTGCCCGCTCGCATCAAACCGTTCAAGATGCAAAGCCCGCTAAAGAATCAAAGAGCTGGACTTCCATGCTCAGTGATCGTGACCACATCCAAGTGCTTCGCCTGTCAGGAGCAATTCAAGACAGCGGCGAAGGCAGCAGCTTTTTACCGGAAAGAGATTCAAGCGGTTCAGTTCGCCGCAAGCTGGTGAAAGCAGCTAGTGACAAGAACATCAAAGGTATTCTTCTGCGCATAAATTCTCCCGGTGGCACAGTCGGGATGAGTCAAGAGATTTACGAAGCAGTAAATGACGTGCGCGGAAAAGGAAAGCCTGTCGTTATCTCGATGGGAGACGTTGCTGCCTCCGGCGGCTACTACATCGCAGCTGCCGGCGATCGCATTTTTGCCAATCCGGGAACGTTGACCGGATCAATTGGCGTAATCATGCACATGCTCAACTGGCAGGAAACAGAAAAGAAGATCGGGATCCAACCTTTCGTCCTCAAGTCCGGAGCATTTAAGGATATCGGTTCATCCGACCGGGCAATGACACCGGAAGAGAAAACCTTATTGCAATCCATCATCATGGACTCTTATGACCAGTTCGTTACAGCAGTAGCAACCGGGCGCAAGATGGACAAGGAAGCGGTCAAAAAGCTGGCGGACGGTCGCATTTATTCCGGGCGTCAGGCAAAGAACGTGCATCTGGTCGATGAACTGGGCGGTTACGAAGACGCATTGGCCTGGCTCCAGGGCAACTGCAAGGAGAAATTCAAACTTACTGAGGATTTACCAGTTGATGACGGTTCATCCTCGTTCAGTTTCTTTAGCTCCCTATTTTCTTCAAGCAGCGCTACTCCAGCGCAAGTAAGCGAAGGGATCGGGACCAATTTTCTCAAAGGACTACTACCAACTTCTATAGATCCGAAGTGGAACAAGATGCCACTCTGGATAATGGAGTGATATGACCGACGCGTATCTCAGCAGCGAATCTCCGATAGAGCGTCCGCAAGTGGCTGCCATAGAGCCGCTCATTCAACTTAGCTGGATTGACACATTTGCCGGAATTCTAATTCAACCAATCCAAACACTGCGCCTTCTGGCAGCGGTTGCAGACGAGCGCTTCAACGGCATCGGCGGGGCCGCGGCGGTTGTTATTCTGGCATTTGGTTTGGACGGGCTGCGTATGGTGCCGCCTCAGAATCTCTTGCTTGCCTGGCTCTATGTGCCGTTTTCCATCTTTCTTGGGCTGATGCTCTGGCTTTCCATGGCTGGATTTTATAGCCTGACAGCATCTATATTTGGCGCCCCGACAAGTCGCTGCCAACGGGCCTTCGTGCTTATCGGTTGGAGCTTTGCGCCCTGGACGCTGATGGCACCAATTGGTTGTTACCGGGAACTTCTCGGACCGGCATTCATCGTGGTTGCAGCGATTCCTTTCATCTGGACCTTCATCATGCAAGTGCTGGCAGTGCGCGAATCTTTCGAACTGCGTTCAATGCAAGTTCTTGCCCTTTTCGTCGTGGTACCTGCTTTGTATCAAGCTCAACAGATATTGAGTTTCATCCAAGGCCTATTTGCGACCGTTTCCTCGATGATGTAATGCCAAACCGTCTCCTCAACGCACAGAAGAAGAAAGTTCTACTGCTGGCGCTTGTTGCTTGCCTGGGAGCGCTGGCTGCCGATGGCAATTGTAGTTTCAGCATCTTATGCTTCTAAGCCAACACAAATGCAATCAGATGCCGGCGGGACGCCGGCGCTCCCAGGCTCAAAGCTCGAAGGTCATGAATAGATGACGCAGCAGAAGCCTTTAGTCATTGCCATCGTTGGACCGACAGCCTCAGGCAAGACAGCATTGAGCCTGGCGATCGCAGAAAAACTTCAAGCAGAAATCATCGCTTGCGATTCTCGAACGGTTTATCGAGAGTTCGATATCGGCACGGCTAAGCCATCTGCCGAAGAACAGGCACGAATCAAACACCATTTAATTGATGTGGCTAACCCGGATGAAAATTTCACGGCGGCAAAATTCGCCGAACAATCCAGGCAAGCCATCGCCAGTATGCTTTCTCGAGACAAACTTCCAATAGTATGCGGAGGCACTGGATTTTACGCCCGTGTTCTGCTGGAAGGCCTGGTAATGCCGGACGTTCAACCTCAGGAGCAATTGCGCGCCGAGTTGCAAGAATACGCCGACAAAGAAGGAAACGATGCGCTACATCAGCGTTTGGAAAAGTTGGACCCGCCAGCCGCGGCGAAAGTGGGCAAAAATGATCGATTCCGCATCATTCGCGCTTTGGAAGTTTGCCAGACTACCGGATTGCCTTTTTCGGAAGTTGCCCGGAAAGTTGAGCCGCCGTTCCGAACCATCTGGATCGGTCTGACGGCAGAAGACCGGTTAGTGCTGCATGCGTCAATCAGAAAGAGACACTATCTGCTCATGGAAGCTGGCATGCTGGCCGAGACCGACCGCCTATATCGTCAATATGGACGCAGTCAGAAGCTGATGAGCACTGTTAACTACCGGCAAATGGTGCAACTGCTGGAAGGCGAATTGGACGAAGCAGCAGCCCACGAAGAGGCGATCCACCACAACATTCAGCTTGCTCGCAAACAACTGATCTGGTTCCGCGGCAACCCGGCGATGAAATGGTTCGCCATAGACAAGATGGACAAGGCGATGCTAAATGATGCAGTAGTTGCTTATATAAAGGAATGCAGCTGACGGCGGCACCGTGCCTTTGGTCCAAGAGAAATAGTAAATTTTTCAAACCTACTTGATTACTAGGCCCGATTTGAGTTATCAGGGTTATACTGGTTGTGGGCTTGAGAGCAAGCCATTCGAAGCGAAGTTCTACGTGAGAATAAATCCGCGTGACAGAAGCGAAAGCTAAAAATGTATGGAACGTTGCGCTGCCATGGAGTGATGGCGCGATGTCCGCAAAATTATGGATTAAGGGCAAGCGTGTTGTAGTCGGCGTACCCGAGCTCGACATCCTATGCACCGGCAAGACCCAGTCCGAAGCCGTATTTCGGCTGTTCAGTAATCTGCTCAAGTACTATCAAGAGCTTAAAGCTTCACCAAGGCCGCTAGACGAGCGTCAACAAGAGCACATGAAGCTGCTTAAGGTCTGGGTTGAATCGGTCGAGCGCAAAATGACTTCTCGCAGTGAGCTGACGATCATTCGTTGACGCTCAACGGTGAACCTTTCGTACCTGCGCAGCGTTAATCCAGCATGAAATTGCTTTTCTCATTGCTCTTCATTGCCGTCGTCCTAACGCTGGCGGCTCAAATTGCACGCGCTGAGAGCGAGTTGCTCCCGTTCGAGTATGTTGGCAACAACTTTTCTCACAAATTTCACGTACCGTCCTGTACCTTTGCCCTCAGGATGTGGCCCTCGAGAGTCGAGCTATTCCACTTGCGCTCCGAAGCCACCAAAGCCGGTTATAAACCGTGTTGTTGGTGCCTGCCGCCGGTTTGGACCAGAATTTTCGGAAAGATACTCACGCCAACTAAGCTTCCGGCTCCAACCTCATCGTCAGCCCTTCCGCCTTGAGCTGCTCTCAATACATCTCAGCAACTTCCTTCGGACCGCTCCAAACAATGGCACTGCCTTCGTTGTGCACTTTGACAGCTATCTTGTAGGCTGTATCATCTGTCATACCGGGGATGTGCTTGTTCAGGCACCTTGCGACCCATTCAAAAGTATTGTGATCGTCATTTATGAGAACCACCAGGTAGTTAGGGTGCGGAGTCGTTTCGCATAACTCGGGCTTCTTTTCGATAATTTCTTGCGGCGTAGTTGGAAAGACATCACAAACAACCACAACGCGTTGAGTATATAGCTATTAGCAATTATTCAGCGTGGTATAACACTTGAGAAAAAGCCTCCAAGGGTGACCGATGGCAACGGATATAGACCGAATAACTTCGCTTCAAGCAATCGCCGATTCTACGGGCCTGATATACGACAGGGCGGTTCAGCCAGAGCGCGTATTGGGTCAAGCCTGGTTGATCTCACGCGGACGAGTTGTGACACTTGCAAGCGTCGTGACCAACTACGCAGAAGCTCCCTGGGCGTTAATTATCAAATTTCCTCATCCGAATTTGACTTACGCCGTACGCACAGTTACCTTACACCCGGATTTCAATCGTCGGGACGCTCGAGACGCTTATCTGTCCAGTGGTCGCGGTCAACTGCCACCGGCTTTCTTTGAAAATGACATCGCGACCTTGGCTCTTGATTCAGATTTGGTAGCTGCCGAACCGGAGAAAGTCGCCGAGCTAAATCGGGCGTTGAGCGTACCATTTGAGATTTCGGCTCAAGATATGTCCGGCTCTATGCGCGGTGGAGAAGCACTGCAGATATTGCAAAGCGCCATGAGCACCGGTCGCTCCGGACTGATGACGCTCATCGATCAACGCAACGTGCCATTTGGACGTATCTCTGTTCGCCAAACTCGCATTGTGCGTGCTCATTTCGAAGAGTTGTATAACGAACTCGGGCTTTGCGAGCTAATCTGGCGCAAACCTTCCGGGAACTTCGCTTTCCAACCGGTAGATAACTTTCAATGGCCAGCTGACGTTACTGAGATTCAGACGCCGGCTGAGACGATCATGGCGGAAGCAACTCGGCGCGCACAAGAACTTCCGGGTGTAATTGACATGCTGGGCGGACCGGACGTTCGGTTCAAAAAAGCAACCAACATCGCTGACTTCTCATCGATCAATGCAAACGATCGCTGGGTGGCGGATGCTTTGTGGGAATGCCTTGATGGCTACCTACCTCTTAACAGAGTGGCAGAGCGGGCAGGCACGGACACCTACACGACGATCAAAATGTTGTGGGATTTTGCCACAATGGGTCTTATCTCTGTCAATCAGAATCAGACTTTCCATTGCAGCGGACAGCTTGGTCCGCTCTTGTTGCCGGCCCAAGAACTGGACATTTCCACCTGGGATCAGCTCAATGCCATGTATCTCGACCCAGTGTCAGGCGGGCCGGTGTCAATCAACGGGAATTTCTTCGGCGCTGCTCATGTAATCACAAACAAGTCGCTGATACACACTATTCCGGTACCATCTTCTGTGCAGACTGCTGCCATATTTAAGGAAGGCAAGCTGGTCGGCCTTCACTCAGGTCCGGCGCAAATTCGAGCAACGAACTTGCCAGCGATCAACATGCAACGGATGATCTGGATCGGCGCCCTCAATGAGCTTGGCACCAAGCGTCTAAGAACAACTGAAATTGCAGCGGACGCCCAAGAGCTTGCTGAAGTTCCTGTGGATCCCCAGGTTGCAAGCCAACGTCTGTCCACGCTAAGAAACCGTCCCATGGTGATGGAATCCGGCAAAGTCGTATCAGCGGCCCAAAGCATAAACGAAGTCGAATTAGAAACCGGACCTCTGGCAAACGTCAGCAAGCAACAGCTGGTCGGCATCGCTGGCGCTGTTTTTGCAATTGGCTTGGTGATGATGTTGGGCAGCATGTTTATGCCTCACTCCGCGCCAACAGCTCCAACTAAGGGCGCAGAAACGGTAAAGCCAGATCCTGTAATTGTTGAGGCAACGCCGGACGAAGCGACAGTAAAGGCTGCGGAGATAGCTCAAAAGATCGCTGGGTTCGGCACGCCACCACCTACGTTCAAGTATAAAGACACGATGAAACTCACGGAGCCTCGTGAATCCTTCGGGCTGGTTTCAGAAGCCAAAAACACAGACCTGCTGTGCATTTGGTGGCCCAACTATGGTCCGGTGTCGAAGTTGGGCGTAGTGACCGCCATCTTGCCTTACTACAATTTGAAGCGCGCATTTGCAGGCGAGGATTATCACGGGAGCACGGCTAAGACTGCCTGGAGTTCCGCTCGATACATCGCCACCGACGCAAACGAAACGTATGTTGTTGGCACATGCCCGTCCACAGATCCCGCCCGATGCATCGTATTTATCGCAAAAGGAACTTCCAACAAAACCGCAATGGCCGACCCGTCATTCCCATCGCGCTTGATAGAAGAAATGTTGGCTCAGAAAGCTAGCGAACCTGCCAAAGGAAATTCGGCAACGAAAGGTACTGAACCGGCACAGGCCACGGCAACGGCCGACCCACAAGCGCCTGTCGCTTTGGCCACGGAAAAACAGCTTGCGGATTATCGTAAGGCATTGGCAACAGTGATCAAATCGAACTACAAAATGCCTCAATCGGAAAATGCCGACACAACCGTTGGCATGTCATTCTCCGTCGATGCCGATGGTGAAGTGTCGAACTTGCAAATCAAACCAAACTTCGATGAGGCATTCAACAAAGCAATTCAGAAAGCAGTTGACTCCAGCCGCCCGTTCCCCGCACTGCCGCCAGTTAAGGGTGGCAAATACTCGATAAAAGTAAGCGCTGACGGTCCGGACATCACTGTTGAAGAAAATTAGGCTTGGCCGCTTAGGTGCAGGCGGGACACCTGCGCTCCCGGGCGCTACTCAATGGACTTTACTACTGCTGTGCGATAGTAGTGTTCGATTATCTGCTTGTAGTTCTTTCCGCGAGTAGCTAGTCCTTGAGCACCGATTTGCTGAAGCCCAACTCCATGTCCGGAGCCAAATCCACTAATTTGGATGCGGGACAGCAGTCCAAGAGAGTCGAAGCTTTGATCGAAAAATAGTCTGGCGCTACGCAGCCTCTTCAATTTTGCATCGGGATTCTGGAATGCGCTGCGAATTGTCAGCTCTTTGCTTATCTCCCAATTGCCTTCGCTTGTTTTGATACGCATATTGATCGCCGTGCCGGCAACTCCGCGTTTGCCCACTTCAAATGATTTGATGTGTCCAAACTTTCCGGACTGCGGTCCTTTTATAAAAGGAGCAAACTGTGGATCTTTTTGAAGTTGCTCGATCACGTGATGCATGTGCGCTTCCAATGCATCGGCGCTGAGAGAAACTCGCCATTTAAAATGCTGCATCGACCAAGAATCATCCGTGTCCGGTTTCGGCATAGCAAAAAGAGCGCGCATAGCTTTCTCGCTTGGATAGCCAGCCGGCAAAGTGCCCTCGGGCACTCCCTGCAGGTATGGTATCGCCGGTGGTGGGAATGCATTGGTTACAGGATCAGAAAAACAATACTGGTAGTCCTCCGTGTGACCGCCGGCGCACGCACTGAACATCGCCAGCGCCGGTCGCCCTTCGTATACCAGAATTTGGTTCTTCGTTGAGGTGATCGCTTCTTGCTGCATGCCCGTCAGCACCTTCACGCCGTAGAAAGCCTGGCAATGCAAGAACGAATCGCAGACATCGAAGCCGTCTAGCTGCTTGTGCGGCAGGCGTGGTCGCAATCCATATGTTCGAGCCAACACTGCCTGAGCCTTCATAGCCTCAAGCTTGAAGTAGCTCGGAACTTCTGACTGCAAGACGCCTTGAACGTAATTTTCCAGATCTGTGATCAACACAACCCGCAAGCTATTACCTTTAGCGGTAATCTCAAGAATGCCGCGATAGGCAGAAGTAGCTTTAGCAGCGGACTTGCCGGTGCTAGCACTTGCCAGTGAGATGATACCGCCTGGCTTGCCGGCCTCTAACAACACCTTATTGCCAACAGGCTGAGCGCCGCCGGTCTGCTTGATCACAACGACACCGTCATCAGCCCTAAGCCCAACAGGAGATCGCAAAGCATAGGGCTCGCCAAGCGTCGGCTTTGCGCGCAACGCATCTCTGGATGAAAGCGTCAGGTGTGAATGGTCAAGCTGAATCAGGTCACCTGTCTTGATCCCAACTCGTATCTGCATGTGTAACCTATGTACAAGGCGCAAGTATCGCAGTAAATTGTACGCTGCTTGGCGTGATATCTTTCTAGCACACAGAGGCGAAAGATGGCGAAGACATCCCGGCTGGATGTACTGATTCTAGAGCGTGGCTTGGTCCCATCCAGGCAAGTTGCACAAACTGCCATCATGGATGGTGGCGTGGTTGTCGACGGCCGAAAAATCACTAAGCCTGGCGCGCCGATCAAACTGGACGCAGTGATAGAACTTGTAGGAGATTGGCGCAACAAGCGCTTTGTAAGCCGCGGTGGACTAAAGCTGGAAAGAGCTCTTAATGTTCTTGGCGTCGATCCCACAGATAGAGTTTGTCTTGATCTTGGAGCGTCCACCGGTGGATTCACCGATTGCCTCTTAAAACACGGAGCAGCCCAGGTTTATGCCATCGATGTTGGGCATGGACAGCTCGATTGGTCTTTGAGACAAGACTTACGCGTCATAGTGAAAGAGCGAACCAATGCGCGCAATTTGAGCCCGGAAGATCTATATGCGCTCGATTCGCCGCGTGCAAACCTTGCAGTTGCGGACCTATCCTTCATTTCATTAACGAAGATTTTGCCGGCTGCCTCGACGCTATTAGTTGAAGACTCCGCTCAAATCATCGCTTTGATCAAACCTCAATTCGAAGCCGGCAGAGAAGCAGTTGGCAAAGGTGGCGTTGTTCGGCTGAAAGCAACTCATGAAGCCGTTCTCCGCAATGTCATAGAGTTTGCAGCAAAGATTGGCTGGCATCTGGCAGGAATCACCTACTCGCCAGTGAAAGGCCCTGCAGGAAACATAGAATTTCTAGCGCTCTGGCAGCGAAACACCACCGCTTTCGACGTGGATTTGAATGCGATTGTCGATGAAGCGCACACATCGCTAAATACAAACAGAGTGGATGCCTAAAAAAAAGAGCCCCTAAGGGCTCTTTAAAGCAAATTGGTCAAATGACAATTACTTGCCTGTAACCTTCTTGCCAACAGCTTTCATACCTTCGCCGACCTTTTTGAAGGGCCATACAATTGCTGTACCGACTTTCTTGGCGCCAGCTACGACCTTGTTGTCAGCAGCAACAGCGGAACCTGTGCTGGAAGCAAGAACGATAGTGGAAAGTAGGGTTAGAGCCACACTCTTATTCATCTCAAAAACTCCTTAACGCAAACCTAACGGCTGACTATACGTTTCCTTATACCATGCAGTGAGAATCATCAACTTAGTAAACTCAAAAGAATGCGATGTATTGTCGCTCTTAGAATGATCGAATGGTAACGACATCGCAAAAACGAGCAGCAATAAGCTCTCTTGACCACCTTATACTACAAAAAAAACGTGGTCCTTATATATAGGTATAAAGTTGTAGTATTCAAAAGACCTGCCAATGACGAACAAAAACACCCAAGCCGCGTCCTGAATGCAACAATCCATCAGGTTCGACAATGTTTATGTCAGCCCTCGCGTTCGCGTGGCGCTTCATTCTGTTCTGGAAACACAGCACGCACGTAAATTTTGGGATCTAGTAAACAAACTGCGCAGCGGTCAGTTCGGCACACCCGGTTTACGTGTCGAGCGATTACGCACCACCAAAGGTAAAGTTTATTCCGCCCGCATCAACGTTGAGATGCGCGTGATCTTTTCCATGTATAC
>JADYXS010000482.1 GCA_021772155.1 Candidatus Obscuribacter sp. | reverse complement strand
CCTTTCAGGGTACCTGAACAGCCGGTGCTAGAAGCAGCCGACGAAGCCAAGCTGGCATCATCTGCGCAGGTAGTTTGCCTCCTGCTGGGATTTTCCAGTGCACCAATGGCGGTGCCTGTAGGAGCATTTGAGCAGTCGTCAATAATTTCGTCAGCCACACTTTCACCGAAGACATTCGAGCGCAGCCCGCAGAGCATGGCTCGTTTCTGTTCGGCGTGAATGCCGGCAACAATAGTTGCCGCGAAAGGAATCATGGTCGCGTCTGATATGCGAAGTTGGTCAAATGATACTTGCACTGTGCTGGGTCCGTTAAACAATGGACTTTTTGTTGCGACCGCGTCAGCGTGACCTAGTATCAGTGTTCCGGTCGGTATCACGGGCCCTGATCGCAGATGAATATCACTGTTGAGCCTGGCGTGAATGACGTCACCGTCAGTGGTGCTTCCAGCGATGATTCCGTCAATCAAAGTTATGGGCAGGCGTGTTCCAACCGGAATTCGTACAATCTCTGTTTTCGGAGCGGCCGGCGCGCTGGAAACTTCAAACACTGATGACCCAGAACTTTCAGCTGCCCGTCCTTGTGCCGCCAGAAGAGAAAATGGCATTAACACTGTGGCTTGTCCGAGGATCATAGATACAAGCAAAACTACTTTCTGGTAACTGTCTTTTCCTGGCATAGCCAAGCCCTCCATCTGTGCCAAGACTCGTTTTCGGTTAGATGTAATGTCTTTTGCAGGAGCGTCGACGCTTTCTGGCAGAGCTTGTTCCTCAAAAGGCAAAGGCCGCCCACAGGAGAGTCTTAATGGTGTGAATAGAGGTTAGGCGCCACGGGTACAAAGCCGATGGCGAGCTGAAGATTAAACCAATTGGCGATGCGTAGTTTTACATTACTCCTGGTGACAATCGCCATAGTCGGCGATTTTGTTTTGTCTGCGCCTGCTTCTTACGCCAATCAGGTTCAAGACCTGACGCTGCAAGCACAGCAAGCATATGCTGCAAAAAATTATGAATTGTCCGAAGCAAAGTACAGAAAGGCACTAGTTCTTTCTATCAGTGCGCCGCCAAGGGTCCAAGTAGTCTTGTATTCCAATTTAGGTGCTGCATGTAGAGAGGCACGCAGATTTTCACAAGCAGAAGCGGCATTCAGGCGTGCGGTTGCGCTGGCGAAAAAGTCCGGTATTGAACGCGATCCAATTTCACTGGTGGCAATGCAGCACTATGCAGTGTTACTGCGTCGGATGAAAAAAATTCCGGAAGCGGAGGCAATGGAGGTGGAAGCGCTGGGCCAGTCCGTGCAAGGAGATTTAGTTGCAACGCCGATTTTAACAGCGGATTGTCCTAATCAGGTATCAAAAATACAGGCACTTTCTGAACCGGATGATCTTCCAGCTCACCCGGGACCGAAAGAAATTTCAGCGGAGAAAGTCACCATAGAACAACTGCACGAGCATCTGCGTCGCAATCCTGATGACTATACGGCCTGGCGATTCCTGGCTTACAAACACAGACAAGCCAGCGATTTGGCCGGGGTGGCAAACGATTTCGAGAATATCGTGCGAAGGTTTCCAGACAGGGAAAAGGATGGGCGCTCAGGACTTGCCTGGTGCTATTACAAACTAGGAAAGTATCAGGAGGCTGTTGAAGAGTGCAAGCGTTTGCTCGTGTTGGATCCGGACAACGCGGATTTTTACCGCATTCTCAGTAGCTCCTACAGCAACCTGGGAGACATGCGAGCCAAGCTGGAGATAGACGAGGCTTACGTGGAGAAATTTCCTGGTCATGCCGATCATTCAGCAGTAGCTGCTGGGCTGCCGTTCCTGCGCAAAGATGTTACTGCTTTGTCTGGAAACACGCAGACAGTTTCTGGACCAACACGGAACGAAGAGGCAAAGTGCTGGGCTCGACACAAAATGCCGATCAAAGTTTATATCCACGAAGCTGAGGATGACTCGATTAAGTTCAACTCGAATCAGTCGGGGCTAACGGACAACACACCAGGTGAGATTCTGCAGCGCGCTATGGATTCTTGGGTTCAAGCCACAGAGGGCCGTATATCCTTTGAAAAAACAGGCAAGCAAGAGGACGCAAATATTTGTTGTTTCTTCACCAAGGATCCTGATGGTTTAGCCAATGATTGTGCTGCCGGACTTACCACCTGGAATTTGGAGACTGCACATCCGCAAGCAAAAATTTCCGTGCTTGCAGTCAACAGGGACGACGCAAAGCCTGTTGACCGCACGGAGTTCTACGACACTTGCTTACACGAATTTGGGCATGCTTTGGGTTTGGAACACAGTCGATCGACAGCAGACATCATGTACCGTTCAGTCCGGGCAACGCCGCTGGGCGCTCTGTCCGAAAATGACAAACGGCGAATTATCACGCTGTATAAGCTTGGCCATTGAGTGAGGACGAGCCGAAACGATGCTGGCAACACGCCGGTCGCCTAGCTGTGTTCTTCGATGAAACGAATCAAGCACTTACGCACCGTGCTCCATTCGCGTTCTGTCATCAACGACGTGAAGTTTTCTTCTGCTACCGTTGCTAGCTTTTCCGCTTTATTTAAGACGCGCCGACCAGAGGCCGTAATCGAGATAATTTTTGAGCGACGATCTTTTGCTGATACCTGCCGTCGGACATAAACTTGACCTTCGAGTCCATCGACAAGTTCTGTCACTGTCGTCTTGTCCAGATTACACTTGGCACCAATTGCTTGTTGGCTGATTGGCTCGCGGCTGACTACGAGCAACCTGAGAATTGCCAGTTCCTGAGGAACGATACCGACTGGTTTGAGCGCAGTCATCAACTTGTCACGG
>JADYXS010000481.1 GCA_021772155.1 Candidatus Obscuribacter sp. | reverse complement strand
TGGTGCCGCCTGCCCAGGGCATTGAAACCAAACCTTCAGAAGCCATCCAAAAGATCGAATGGGGTCCATGGACCGACGATGTTTTTGAACGGGCAAAAGCGGAAAAGAAATTCGTCATTCTTGATCTTGAAGCGGTATGGTGTCACTGGTGTCACGTGATGGACGAGCGCACTTATGCCAATCCCAAAGTGGCTAAACTGATGACATCGAAATATATTGCCGTGCGGGTCGACCAGGACTCGCGTCCAGACTTATCCAACAAGTATGAAGAGTATGGTTGGCCGGCAACGATAATCTTCAATTCTGACGGCACGGAATTAGCCAAGCGCTCAGGATTTATCCCGCCGGAAGAAATGGCTTCCTTGCTAGAAGCAATTATTCAAGATCCCACTCCTGGTCCTTCCGCCAAACCGAAGGCGAAGATAAGCTACACCGCTTCAACGGCGCTGCCTGCAGCGCTGCGCACCGAGCTGGTGCAAAACAATCTAGCAGGGTACGACAGCAAGTTAGGTAGCTGGGGGACCTCTCAGAAGTATCTCGATTGGGACTCCGTAGAGTTATCACTTGAACGAGCAAAACGTGGTGACGCACAAGCGGCAAACATGGCCAAATTCACACTGGATCAGCAAATCAATTTGCTCGATCCAGTCTGGGGTGGAATCTACCAGTACTCTACTGATGGAGACTGGTTGCATCCACACTTTGAAAAAATCATGCAGGTTCAAGGCGAAAATCTCCGTGTCTATGCGCTGGGCTATCAACAATTTCGCGACCCAAAACATCTGCAAGCAGCAAAAGCAATCTACAAATATCTCACATCATTCTTGATGAGCCCTGATGGTGCATTCTTAACTAGCCAGGATGCTGATATCGTCAAAGGCAAACATAGTGACTGGTATTTCAAACTCGACGATCAACAGCGTCGTAAACACGGCATTCCACGAATCGACAAGAACATTTATGCGCGCGAAAACGGGTGGGCCATAAGCGGGATTTTGGCCTTGTACGCGGCTACCGGAGACAAGCAGTATCGGGACACAGCCCTGCGGGCAGCCAACTGGATCATTCAACACCGGGCGCTAGCTGGTGGCGGATTTAGCCACAACGAGAAAGACACCTTCGGTCCGTATCTTGGTGACAGCTTATACATGGGACGTGCATTCCTCTCGCTCTATGAAGCAACCGGAGATCGCGCTTGGCTCAGTCGCGCCGAAGATGCAGAGAAGTTTATCGCACTGCATTTCGAGCACAAAATTGGTGGCATAATTGCACCCGGCTTTAGCACTGTGGAAAACAAATCCACTAGCGCAGTTTCAGCAGAACCGCTGCTGGAGGAGAATGTGAACGTTGCGCGTTTCAGCAACATGCTATTCCGTTACACCGGCAACAAGCAATATCGCGCGATGGCAGAAAACGCGATGCGATATCTGGCAACGCCGGAGATTGCTTACAAACGCCGTATTCTGGTAGCCGGTTCGCTGCTGGCCGATCAAGAATTAGCCACTGAACCAGTGCACATTACAGTTGTAGGCGGCAAGCAAGACCCTATGGCCAGCGCGTTGTTCCTCGAATCGATTCGCTACCCTACAAGCTACAAAGTGGTGGAATGGTTCGATAAGAAAGAAGGACCTCTACCCAACATGGAAGTGGAATTTCCAGATCTTCCGGTGGCTGTGGCATTCGGTTGCGCCAACAAACGTTGTTCGCTGCCGATCAAAAAGCCCGAGAACATCGCAAAAATAATCGATTCATTCACAAAGGACAATTGAGCGCTGTAGTCGGTGGCAATGGCACCAGTGGTGTACCGCCAACAGCTTTGCCACTAACGTCCTGACTGATCCAACGGCGAAACGGCAGTTCGTGTCGGGCGATTCAAACCTTCCAGTAGAAAGTTGGTCGAAATTGCTTGACGAAGACCGATGCCAGCACCAGGAATTGCATCGGGCAAAATGTAGCGCGTGAAAGTAAGTGGCGAATTATAGTCGTAATGTCCGACAAGATGGAGTACGCGGCCGCGTCCAAATGGAAATTCACAAGCCAGGATTCCCCACTGATTCTGGTCTGATGTTAAGTTGCGGTTGGTATCCATTGTACCGAGCTTGCGACTGCAAGCCAGAATGTGGACAATGTCCGGGCGCAGAACCTTGACCATTTGACTCTCTTCATCCAACTTCCAAGGAGCACGCTGCACTCCTACACCCTTCAACAAGGCCGAATCATTGTCCAAGATCACCGCATCAACTACGTTACCGGGAGTTTTGCCGAGATTCCAGGCAATGGTGTTGGGAAACGCCTTCTCAACAAAACTGTGCAACGTCCAATCTGTGCTAATCAGATATCCACCGCGAACAACCCACTGACGAACTTTCTCCATTGCTTCCTGCGGCACCTTGCCTTCGCAATTAATCACCAGGACTTTGGTGCTGGCCAAAGATATGTCCAACAATTCCTTGGACTTTATCGTACGGTGACGCACGCCCAGGCCTGTAAGGATCTGGTCTGCTTTGTCCCAGGCACCCTTCACTTCAATAACAGCCAGCGGATCGGACTGGGCAGAAAGATTGAACTCCGGGTGGGACCGTTCAAGCCATGCCTTCATCATGTCCGGTGACACGACGTTGTCCTTGCGAAGACCGGCAATGTACGCCTCCGTACCTGCACCCAAATTAGCTTGTTGTAGTGCGTACCTGGGCGACAGTATCCGCCCTTGTTGCAGCGGAGGATTAATCGGTTTTTTATTCATACTTGCCGAACCGGTCAAGTAACCAGCTCCGGCAGTTTTTTGGGCAGCAAGCCTGTCTGGGGCCGGCTGGGGCGCTGCGCTGGACCGAGGCTGTGCCTGAAACACGGTATGGTCATCTTCGACCCATTCTGACGCCGCTTGTGCCGCTGCTACTCCGCCGACGAGCATCGCCAGACTGAGCGCTGTTAACAACGCTTGTTTCACAAAGCTCTCTATCCCCACTGCGTGCTTTATCAATACTAACAGTAACAACTCCTACGACGCCTGACACACAACGCTGTTCCTGCTGAGCTAATTTTTCTTGCCTGTGAACGGGAACTCCAATTTGAGAGCAGACGCAAAACAATCGCCGGCGCGCTTCGGGAAGCTGAAAGCTAGAAGTGAAGGCATTGCCTCCAAAATTGATCAACGAGGGATTCGGCAGCATGTTTAGACTGCCATCTATCATGCGGCTCGAGCCGATCAAGTGCCGTTAGTGGAAGCGCGAAGACTATCCCGTCTTGCGTCTGCGAAATTTTGCTGGACGTCCAGGCTGGTCGTTCACTGCTCGGCGCAGGACAGCTAGTTGCTGCAACGACGGCCAAATCACGTCCTTCATTTCATCCAGTTCGTAAATGCCAATCTCATGCCGTTCAAAACGCTGGCAAATCTCCTCCCAAAGCTCGAAGAGCTTTTTCGGGTCATAGATTTCCCGAGCTTTCTGCTGCGTGTCGATCAAGTCAAAAGGTTCCATTTTGGGATACCTCCAAAGCGCCTGTCAGTAGGATGCTGATTTTCATGGCGCATGTCAAAAGCAGGGCTAGCGGCAGTCCGCATATCGGAGCTATATCCTTTAGTCCACTTGTCGCCCCTGAAGAAGATGTCTGCCATATGCTCATTACAGTTTATCTTAATGAATATTTAATAATCGTCAATAGCGGTGTCAATCTCCGTAATTACTTTGCAACCACTTGTTGAGATCCGCCGCGGCATTTTTCCGAAACTGCACATTCACCGTCGCGCGCTCTATCGTGCGCGCCACAGTGGCTTTGCCTGAAGGAATTGGATGCGCGGCAAGAAACGACTTGAGTTTTGCCAACTGAGCTGGGGTTGAAAAACTACTTGCTGAAGACACCACGCCCGGTACCATGTCTTCCGGGAAAAGAGTGCGGATCCGCTGCCAGTTGTTCGTAATGTAGGTCCAGGCTTGATTCTGCATCTGCCGACGGCTCAGCAGCCCACCGAGAAGGTGGGGGGCGTCCTGCAGCCGAACGTCCTTGCTAAGGGCCAGATCCAAAGTTTTAGCGACAAGTTCCGGCGACTGAAATTCGTCCAACACAAATAAGT
>JADYXS010000480.1 GCA_021772155.1 Candidatus Obscuribacter sp. | reverse complement strand
GCGTTCAGGGACTTCAGATCTTTCGCACGCAAAAGCTCGACATGATCATCCTGGACATCGTGATGCCTGAGATGAATGGTATTAAGGCGGCCCAAGAGATATGGGCAGAAAATCCAACAACTAAAATCCTCTTCTGGTCGCAATTTCAGCGCGAGTCCTATGTACGTGAGCTGGGAAAAATCGTTCCAGACCAGGCAATTCATGGTTACGCGCTAAAGACCGAGAGCGACAGCAAGCTAGCCGAAGCGGTAAGACTCGTTTTATTGTTAGATCAACCATACATTGATCCGATAATTCGCAGCGTGCAACGAAGCATCAAAATCGGAACACAGGCGGTGAGCGACTCCGAGTATGAAATACTATTGGACTTATTGCTGGGGCTAACCGACAAGGCTATAGCTATGCGACAGCACATAAGCGTCCGCGGTGCACAAAACAAAATTTTCAGCATCTCCAACAAATTGTTGGGAGGTGTCGATCAACATCTGACCGAGTCAGCAGGACTGGAAATCTACAATACCAGAGTGAGAATTGTTCTTGAAGCTTTTCGGCGCGGCATGATTGACGTGGATGATATAAACCGACTCGACCTTGAAGTCGATTCATGGCTTTCACACAAATTCAAATTCGTCAAAGGCTCGCAAGAATGAAAACGATACGCAAACGTAACCGATAGCAGGGCGGCAGCCTCGAGGCTATTCCTGCAACTTTGCTATTTCAGACTTATTGGCAGACGAAACAAAATGGTCCGATATTTTATAGCCCCACCCTTTTGCGTTCTCGATGATGGATGGACTTCCGGGCACGTCTACACGGCTGCGCAGCCTGTTTATGCACACTCTCAGTGCCTCCACTCCGACCTGAGAATCGGAGCCCCAAACATTATTCAGCAACTGATCGCCTGTAAAATAATTATCCGGATGGCGCAGCAAGAATTCCAATAATTCAAACTCGCGCGGCATTAGCTTGACGGTGCGATCATTTATCTCCAGGGTGCTTGCTCCGCGATCAAGCACCAATCCGCGTAGTTCGCGACGATCGGCAAACAATCCTGACGTTCGCCTCAGTAGCGCATTGACGCGCATTTCGAGTTCTCTCAAATCAAACGGCTTGGGCAGATAATCGTCGGCACCTGCTTCAAACCCAATTCCTTTGTCGTTAATACTTGACTTGGAGGTCAGCATCAGTATAGGCACCCGACCGCCTGATTGACGATAACGGCTGCATATCTCGATTCCATCCATGCTGGGCAGCTGCCAATCTACGATTGCCAGCTCATAGCCCGAACATTTGAGCAGCTCCAGTCCCTCGACCCCGTCGTGGACAGCCTCAGTCCGATGGCCTTTCAACTCGAACCACTCTGAAAGCGAAACCGCCAGGCAGAGATCGTCTTCGATTATCAAAACCTTTGCCAATTCGATACCTGGATTTCCTAAGCCCGAGAGCTGTTATGCCCAGCCAGTGCAAAAGAACCACGAATGACCGCCCTCGGTTAACAAAGCATTGTTACTTTGCGGTAACGGGACCGTGATTTCATCGAGATGCTGGTTTTCGAGGTAGCACAGATGGCTATTGCTGAAACAATTAATGGGAGTTTGGAGTGCGTCGGATCCACCTTACCGACGAGTCGAAAAAATGCGGATAGCAGTCTCTTGCCGCAACTCATACTTATTGACGACGGTGGTAAGACCGTGCGTCCCGCACGGCACCATAGTCCCGTGAATTCGGAAGCGCAGAAAGCAGTCGAGGGATTGCAAAACCTTCTGCGGTCAGTGTCTACCACAGCTAACAAACCAACAGCCCAGGACCATGCAGCGGTTCTCACGTCCCTGGTCGGCAAGCAGGGCGGGCTGTCTGAGCTGGCGCGAAGCTTAACCCGGCAATCAACTCATAAAGCGGCTCATACTTAATTTGCCCGGTCCAAATCCGCCATATAAAGGGGAATACTCAACATACACGGTTAGTTGAACGGGGCGCAATCATGTTGGAACAAGATATCGACGAGAAAACGGATACCGATTGCCGCGCTCCTCGACGGCTAGATCCGCCCAGTGAATTAGAAAAGCTTGTCTTGGACCTTCTTGGTCCAACAGTCGACAGAGTCTCCAATCGGGGAGGCATCCTGAATGGAGCCAACATAACCGAGACATTCACTCTCTTCGATATGAAAGAGGGTGCCGTTGTGGAAAACCTCATTGGGATAAAAGGGTCAGTTGGCGGAATCAGAAAGCGCGAAGATGGCTCCAGTGAACTAGCCATATTCAATTCTGCGGTCGACGCCAGGGATCGAATTGCCGCGGCAATGGTCTCCATCAGCTATAAAATTGAAGGCGCTGTTACTACTGAAACAAAAATAGTTCACAACTCCCAGTCTGAAGTGTGCCTCAGAGTCGACACCACTAGCGATGCCGAGAATGGATCACTGACGTTTAAGGCCACACAGGGGAACCTTACTCAAAGCGCCACATTTGTGGGCGATCACTTCACTGATCTGAATTTAGACGTTGGTGGAAAACAGGTCAGCTTTTCCTTCGACGAAAGTGGAAGGCTGGTGAGTGTGTCATCTCAGATTCCTGGTACTCGCAACGAACAGTTGATTCGAGATGCAAAGGACACACTGTGTTCACTGGTTATCGAAAACAATCTTCCGGTTCGTACCGGTCTTTACGCCGAGTCAGACTCAATTGCAACGCCTCAGGAACTGCTTTCCCGCCTGCAAGCTTTTGTCCTCGGTGGTGCACAAAAGCAGACCGGCGAAGACCAATCGAATGGCGAAATCAAGGGTAATGACCTGGCGATCGATGATTCGGATTTCGAGAATTCATCTGCCTCGGTTGTCGCAAACTCAGGCACTGCCAGTGGTTCTGATGACCCGTCAGACCCCTTTGAGCGAGCGCAGTTCGAAAAGATGAAGGTCTGGGAGCAGCGTCTTGAAACCGAGATAAGGCAGATAGAGAAGCAGAAGGAGCAGAATCCAAACTTCAACTTCCGCACAACTTACAACCCTCAGTCTGTAAAAGCGCTCAGAATAGCAATGGGTGCGGACGAAAAATGTAGCGATGAACAATTCTTCAAAAACTTGGCTGACCGTACAGACGTTGACGTCAATGATGCCGAGATGGAATACAACGAGCGCGGAATCAACGCCTTCTATTTACGCCAGTACTTGCGGGCCCCCGATGGCGCTAGCGGTGACGCAGCCAGAGCCGAAGCTATTAAGGGTTTAGAAAAAGAGGCGCTCAATACAACCGATACTCACTACGCCCTGCCTATGCTAAAACTGTTGGCATTGACCGAAGCGATTCGCAAACTGCAGGCGGCAACGACTCCGTCCGAGCAAAAGGAAGCGTTAAAGGAACTTGTAGCCTTGCGGCTCGATGAAAAAAGGGAAGAATTGCAGGCGGCCGCGCGAGCCGCCGCTATCGATAAATTTCAAAGCGGGAAGCTTTCCGTTGTACTGAAACCCGGTACCGACGGTTTACCGGTCAGTGAAGACGGTCGAAAAAGGCTGGTGGCAGAAGCGCGCGTTGAAGCAGCGCAAATGCAACTGGGCAGCAAGGCCACCAAGGACATGGCCTGTGTGGAAATGGCCCTTGCACGCACGCCCAGCGAGCGCCAGGAAGCCATGAAAAAGCTAGAGAAGTCGGCCGCTGAAATCCTCAAGCAGGGATCTGCTGCCGATGTAAATCTTTCCAAACAACAGTTAAACAATGCAAAAACGTTTGACGCTCAAGAAACGTTGCGCGCTGCGTCCACTCCGAAGGAAGCCGCAGATGCGCTGGATGCGCTAACGGCCTTAGGAGGACAGAACAATAAAACCGCGCAAATAGCGATCAGAGATCTGGAGAAAAACGCCGGGACGGATCTGCGCGAGCGTTTAACAGCAAGTGATGAAGCAACAAGACAAGAAGCGTTTAAAGATCTGCGCAAGGCACTGCAACCGGAACAAGAAAAAGTTGATGAGCTGCGAAAGAAGTCAGCCAGAGAGATCCTGGCCGAACTATCAAAGTCTGGTGACCCGGTTGAAGACGCCGATATGCAAGCAATCCTAGATGAGCAGTTGAAAGAGATTGAAGATTGGATCGCCGCCAACGAGGAGGCTTCGCTCGCGGCTCTGGACAAATATCTCGACCGAAGCAATCCAAGTCAGTGCGGCCCGTTAAACCCAGCCCGCATAGAAGCCATCGCCGAGTTGGAAAAATTATCTGAAGAACGCATGCGCGTGCTTCGCAGCAACTCTTTGGTTGATATCGTCCTGCGGCTGAAGACGATCGAAGCAAATGACGATGAAGCAGCCCGGAATACTCTACGTGTTCAGCAGATTCTGCGCGATTTGAAGCCAGACAGCTCTGCGGCTGACATGGAGAAGGCGGCCGTGCGTTTACGCGAAGAGCGCCGATTGGGCAATCAAGACGCAGCAACGACACTAGAATGGCTTGAACCTGCCACCATCTGCTCGCGCATGAATGACGCAAAGAACCTGCAGCAGATCAAGGAAGACCTGGAGCAGCTGAAAAAACTGGCTGCAGCCGGAAATCCATATGCACGCCAGGCGCTCGCGGCGTTTCTGCTGTCGGACCTGGACGATCAGCGCCAGCGGCAGTGGTATGCCAACCAGAACCATCTGCTTGCAGGAAAAACGATTCTGATACCACGTCTGCGCGACCTTAGTGAAGCGCTTGGAGACGATTTCCAAGCGCTAAAGAAAGACGCGATCAAAACGCTTAGTGATAACACTTGGTACCCGAACACTCCACTCGGACCGCGTGAGGTGACGGCTCTGGCGTTGCTGGCGACGTATGCCTCTGAAAGACCGCCATCAGAAAGAGACAAAATTCCGTACCACGAGGCCCTAGCTCTAATAACACGGTCAGTTAATGAGAGAAGACCGGCTCTGGATGGTCGTCAACCGGAAGCTAAGCGTGGAGAAAAAACTGCTCTTGACGGGTTGAAGGATGTGCTGCTTTCCAAATGCTCAGGTCGTGAAGTTCTCGTTGAGCCATACATGGCTGCGCGTCCAAGTGACCCGAATTTTTCGGTGTCAGAGTTTACTCTACGTTCAGTGAAGGAGCGCGACCCGGTAAGCTTAAGCATTGTATGTCGCAATGTCGGCGACGAAAATCCAGTTCTGGCACGCGATGCGAAGATTGCACTAGACATTCTGATCAAAGACCCAGAACAACGAGAAATCATCATCCAGGAGTTGCTTGCAGTTAACACCAAGTACGGTGACCGAGGTCAACTGCTTGAGGTATTGGGT
>JADYXS010000479.1 GCA_021772155.1 Candidatus Obscuribacter sp. | reverse complement strand
TTATTGGTCAGGATTTGGTCAAATGTTCGCGCCAGAATATTCGGCAGGTTGAGGTTTTGGTTCTAATTGAGCCTGGAGGAATTGTATGACTGACCGTCCGGTTCGAGAAGTCGAGTCTGAGCTGGAAGTTCCACTCAGTTTGGTTAGCTTTATCGATGATCTATACGCCATTCCGCCCGGTTTCACAAGTGTGTCCTCTGAATCACCTCACTCTTCACCGGTAGTGGTGATGGACGCAGCTCCGCACTTGGTTGCAGATCTGCCGGTGGCTATTCCTGGACGGCTGAGTACCGGCGATCCGCGCTTTGGCGCGCCATTATCGCCTGCGGTTCGTGAGGCTGCCGAGGACGCATTGGTCGAGCTGTTGGATCCAGCCCCCCTCACGCAATTCGGACCGGCTTTTCGAGCAGCAGTTACCCGGGCGTCGGCAACTGGCGAAGTGGATCGGCTAGCGTTTGCATTGGGTGCAGTTACTGGCGCAGAAGGGTCCACAAACCGCATCAATCATTATCTCGTCGGCGAGAATCGACTGCGGATCGTGATCCGAAATAGCGCTGGCGCAAGTATTGGCGCTGAATACGCAGAAATCGATTTGCGTACCGGGGCAGTTACTTATGGTGAAAGTGCCAGCGAGGCTGATGCGCCAATGCGCATTGCCCTTGATCTGTTGTTTGCTGAAGAGGCAGCGCCCGGTGACCGAAGGGCAGCGTGTGATAGATTTTCCGAGGTCGCGTCACGCTCCGGCAATCCTGTATTGCTTGATATGGTGCAGCGTGTGCAGATAGGCGGCTTGCTGACAGACCTCCGGCAAACCGATGATGCTGCGCTGGCGGCAGGATTCTTGCGGCAACTGAATGACAGCGTCAGCCATTCAGCGGAACCGCATCTAGCCAGAGCGCTCCTGGAAGATCTAGCCGCGCGATGCGATTGCCCAATAGCCGACTTGATACGTCATCTGGAGGAAGGTGGTGAGAGGGCTAGCGGCGTCCTGACCCGGATACAGCGCGAGCTGGGTCAGGATGGTTCTGCATTCCATCACTTTATGAGAGATCTGGCCCTGAGGCAAAGAATATCTACACTTCCGGATCGCCCTTCTGTTGAGCAGTTGCGCGAAATCGACCAGAGTTTGGAAAGAGAAGAACGCGCCGGAAATACGGCTGCTTCTGCTCACCGCCCGTGGTTTCGCGTTCAGGCCCTGCTTACCGATCTGGCAGATCCGGCTATCGCTGATCGATCTATGTCCGATTTAGTTGAGCAACACAGATTGGGCAATCCACATGCTCGGCATGCGCTGTTTGCCATCCTGGCCTCCGGGTTTGAAGAGACTTCCACCGCCTGGTCCACGTCGGGATTTGGTCGCGAACCGGTTAGCCGCCGGCAGATTTTCATGCCGGATCTTTCCCGGCTTGACGCGCCAAACGAAGGGCGTATTCGTGCAGCGGCCTTAAGCCAGATCATGGCAATGCCCGGTGCGCTGTCTGATGCCGAGGCGGCAGCACTGGTGACTGCTACGTCCGGTTTAGCTGCGCGTGGCGAGACCGCCAGGGGCGATGCTGGATTGCTGTCACGTTTAACCGGACACCTGACTGGGTTATTACACCGCGAGTCAACTGGACTGTCTGGCGGGGACCTCAGCTTAGCTGTCAGTCAACATGAGACGCTTATGCGTGCTTTGACGGATGGCATGCTCAGCAGCACTGCCGCGCGCCCGGTGATTGCGCACCTATATTCACAAGCCATGGTAAGTCCTCTGAATCGTTTGTTGCCAGGTACGCTGCATGCCGGTTTGCGCACTGCTGTCGGACAAGACTTTGCAGCACAGGTGAGTGAATTGACAGTGGCGGCCAGAAACGGCAATTTTAATGCACTGCTTGTTTTAGCTTCTTTGTCCGGTGGCGAAGGTGATGGTAACACCAGCGTCAGTGATGTGTCGACCAGGGCCAGCACCGAACTGACGTCCATTGCCGGCACTAGCGGCGAATCTCGCAGAGCCGTAATTGATGCGTTTATGCATGCGGTGCCAGGCGGGGCATCAGATAGACGGTGTCGGTTGGAAACATTGGCCCGTGTTGCTGCGCTAGTTCCGTCTGACATTCCCGATACTGTGCGTGCAACCCTGAGGGCCGGATTGTCTGAGAGTCTGCCGGCGACCCGCAGGAGCGCCATTGCGGGGCTGGTTGCCATAGTATCGCACCTGGTGCCAGCTGATCTGGAAGCCATTGCCGCTAACCCATCTCCGGAAGTTACGGCAGCACTGCCCGCCCTTGTTCCTCATTTGGGCGATGAGAGTCTGCGTGAACTGGCGCGCCTGACCGGAGGCGCCAGAATTGC
Organism: Candidatus Obscuribacter sp.; assembly: GCA_021772155.1. Lineage (GTDB taxonomy): Bacteria > Cyanobacteriota > Vampirovibrionia > Obscuribacterales > Obscuribacteraceae > JADYXS01. The sequence continues at coordinate 5,341 of JADYXS010000479.1, read as the reverse complement.
CCCGGGGACAACGGAAACCGTCGGGCAACTGATAGAACGGACCAGAATGCTAGGTGCCCTTGGAACCTTTGTGGAGCGAGCCGATATTATGGCGCTGGCGACCCTTGCGGACCCCGCCTCTCCTTTGCATAGGCGGTTAGCGTTAGGAAATTTAGATGGACGGTTAGATGATGATGTGGCGCGTGTACCGGAGCTAAGAAGGGAAACCGGATTGGCTCTTCTTCGAACCGTTGAGCTAAATGGCGACGCCGCTATCCAGCTAGCGGCGGCAGAGACGTTGGCCAGGCATGATTTCGGAATCGATCTTCGCGATCCTAACATCCTGAATCGACTCCAGGCAATCCAACGGTCTCATCCGGAAAATCTACCACTCAATCTTTTAATTGGCAGGCTGTCTTACGGTACTGATGCGCCATCGTTAGCTGCATTGTTCCTGGAACGAGGCACCACTTTGCCGGATGCCGTAACGATAGAATTGACAGATCAAGCGGTAGCTCGGTACGGCGTTGAACGTGTGCGAGCTGTTCTTGATGCGGCAAGCACGTTCAACATGCTTCCGCTTGAACTACGCAGACTCGTTCAGGTTGATCGGCCAGTGCCGCCAGGGACCATGCTGTCGCTTGAGGGGCGCATGCTGACAGCAGGCACTTTAAATGTGCTGCCGCCGGAGGTTCGTCGCCGGCTTACCGGTCTGGTTGAGCCAATACCCACCCATCCAGGTATTCAACCAGGCTGGTTGGCTGCCGAAAATTTCAATAGATTGCCGCCGCAAGTCCGCTTGCACATCAGCGGAAATGTAAACTTGTTGCCACGCGGTGAGGGCATTGATGGTTCTTCGCGTCCTCCGATACCGGCCCGGGTTTTCAATGCATTAGACGAGAATTCCAGGCATATTTTGAGCGGTTCGCAGGACAGGGTAGATCCTGGTATTGAGGTCTGGCCAGATCTTTCACAAGTTACTTTGCCAGCTGCGGCGTACAATCTTCTTTCAGTTGATTTACGGCGCAGCCTCTCCGGATCGGCAGAAGCATTACCCCCGGGTGCCAGCTTTAGCTTTCAAGGCCGAAGTGTGGAGGCAACCGTATTCAATCAGCTGCCGCCTGGGATGCGTGAAACAATTACTGGCTCACAAGCCCTATTGCCACCGGCGGCGGTGCTGCGCGACTTTTCAATGCTGGCTATAGAGGCATCGTTTGTCAACGATTCTCAATTGAGGAGTAGCTTCAGAAGAGTTCAACCGGTGGAGATAGGTAGAGTCCTTGCTCTGTTGGCCAACGGCACAATCGACGACGCTGATTCGCCCTATCGCTTTCTTTCCGGCGAGCCGAGAATGGCAAGCAGTCTGCAAAGCGGCCGCACGGTAGCACAAGGACAGTTGGCACTGGCGCGTCAGGAGCAGCGCGATCTGGAACATCTTCAGAATTTCTTGTTGAGCAATTTTGAAAGAGCTTCCGGTGAATCCGTTGGTGTTCTTAACCGGGCACTTTCCCTGTTCGGACATAGTGGGCTGGAAGATTTTGAGCGTAATCAGGCGCGCAGGTTGGTTAGTCTCGGGCAATTGCATCAACGCTTATGCGAAGCCGAACAACGTGTCGCTGAGTTGACGCTTAATTCCACCTTGTACGATGCGGCACTGGAGAATCTCAACTTTGCCGAATTGACTTCCGGCGGGCGCAGGCGTGAAGCGGATCTGGCTGGAATGAGGGCGTTTGCCACTCTGGGCCCGGATGCACTGGCCACTCTCTGCCCGGATTTAGCCAGATCTCTGGTGGCAGATGCTCATGTGTCAGGCTGGAGACGATTGCACCAGGAAGGGCTCGCATCCGAGCCAGTGGTTCCGCGCATCGAGCGTGGTGGACTTGACGGCGTCAGGGACGGTTTGGCTCTATTGCGGCGCATTCGACCAGGTGTAGATGGAGAAGTTCGTCGCGGTTCCGATGATGACAGAGTCATTGTGCGGGTCGGGACAGAGGCTATTGACCGACACCCTCTCTTTGCCGAGCTAGGGGAACAGCTCTCTGTCATTGGCGAACATATGCAAATTATCTCGATTCAAGCTCATGCCGAAGGCACGCGATACGAGACTTTTATAGCAGATGCCACTACGCGGGCAGCTGCGGTGAGTGACGCAATTGCCAGTGTTAGGGCGCGCAGTGCGGATATCAGAGCATTACGAGACGAGTTGCGCAGCAGTCTCGACTCGACAGATGCCATCACAGATGTAGCGGCGCGCGCAGCCATTGCCACCAGAGTGGGTTTGTTGACCCAGGTTCTGCAGCTGTGCGACCCGGACGAGCCGCGGGCCATCGATCGAGAGCGGCGCCTTCAGATTACAACTCGATTGGACGATCTTGATCGTAGAGTGATTCCAGGGGAGACAGGAGACGACCGCCGGCTGGCACTTATATCTGAGCGCCTCGCATTACGTCGCGAACTGGCAGCTATCGACGGTCCGAGCCCCTATGAGCGATTGCAAACCACGCTCAGTACAATTGGCAGACTCACTCCAGATACGTTCGGAAGATGGCTTGCAGACGAGGGGCCTTCAATTGGTGTGGGCATACTGACGACAGTTGTTGGACTTGGGGCTCTATCGTGGCTTGCTCGCGGGGGGCGCTTGCTTTCACTGGCAGTGAATAATCCACTGAGCTCCGCGGCGCTCACTACTGGTTTGTTCATGGTTGGCAGCGAATCGGCTCGTGGCTCCAGTTCGACAATCGGGCGATACATGAGTGGGGCCATGGTGCCCGATGAGTTTGGAAATCTTCGTCCCATGGCATTGGGAAGCGATGTCGTTGGACAGTACGCACTGAGTCTGATAGAAGGAACACTCACCACTTATCTGGCAGCCGGTGCCGGTAGGGTTCTGGGGGGAGCGCTTTCGTCGCTTAGAGGGAGCGCGACAGCACGAAGTGCGTTCTTGCGCGAAAATAGTGCCCTTGTTTCGCGTCTGGCATCGCGTAGCGCCGTTTTGGAAAGTCAGCTCACTCAACCGGGCTTTCTTGCCGCTGCTCGCCATGTTATGCACCAGTTCTGCTCCGAGGTAGCCGATGAAGGACGCGAAGCTTTGCTTGAAGATGGTCTTAACATCGGAATGCGGGCGTTGGTTAGCAATTTAGAAAATTGTGATGCCGTTACCGGGTTCCTTTCGCAGATGCTCATGTCTGCCCACAGCACTTCCACGACTCTGCGTCCGATCACTGCCCCAGGCAGCCGTTCTTCCATTGGCGGTACTTCTGTTGTGCGATTCGAATTTAGCTGCGTGGACCCGACCCGGGAAGCGCAGTTTTTCAGAGATGCGACACTGCGTGGTTCGCGCATCGCCCCGCTGGCAGACGGTCGTGGTTTTAGCGAGACTCTGCCGGGCGGTCGTATTGTTGAATATCTGCGACCGGATGCCGCCGGGCTCCCTGGAGTGCCACCACTGGAGGTGCCCGGCGTAGAGTTGGCAACTCACGTCGGAGCAGGCGATCGAGTTTGGTCTCCGCGTTCACCTCGTGTGGCAGAAACATCTCCTGACCTGAGCCTCGGGGTAGGCGACTCGCCTGTGACTCTTGCAGGTCGCCCGGATAATCGCTACAGCTTTGTCCGGACTGGTGCGGACTCCGATGGTCGGTTAGCTTACCCACACTCGTATCTTCCGCCGGTTGTTTCTATCGAACAATCTAATAGATATGCGCGCCAGAACAGGTTCAGCGACCGTTTGAGACCAGGCTTCCAAAATGCCGGAACTTTAACGTTTTTCGATGCCGACGGCCATGGTTCTCATCTGGAGCGTCCAAGCACTGTATACGATCCGCCTAACGATCCAGTATTGCGTCAGGTTCTAGCCGATGCCGAGAGTCTTTTCGGTCATCTGCGCTCAGATCCGATGGCACTTATGGAAGCGCTAACCCGGTTCTCTCAGTCACGACTTACGCCTCCAGGTGGAAGTGCAGAACTGATTGAATGGTATACCCGGTTTAATCGAGAGCACGCGGGCGAAAGAGTTATGCTTGGTGAGTTTCTGAGTATGAACAGTGGTGTTTGTTCGCAGCGGGCTTTGCTTCTAAAGGCTTTGGCGGATCATTTCAATTTGTCAGTTACGCTTCAGCGCGGCGGTGTTCCTCGCAGTATTGTTGACGGTGTTCTGCCGGGCGACGCAGACTGGGTGTCCCATACCAGTGACGGAACTGATGTGCAGGTCGGTAATTTCAGATTACAGGCCCATGCCTGGACCACTATGGAAATGGATGGTCGCACTTACATATTCGATCCCGGTGTGGGAGTGTATGGCGAATCGGCTGGCGGACCGCTGCGCCGACTCACGCACATTCCTTATGCGGCCGTCTCTGACACCCTGCGGCCAGTCAACCGTGGTCCTTACCACCCGGCTCTGGTTACATCTGAACCTGCTCTGGGAATACCTCATAGCCGGGTCGATGTTGCCGAGGCAACCGTAGCGGCACACGAGCAAGCCCGTGAGATTCGGAGTGCTTTGGGGGTGGAAGATGCTCGTGGTGCGACCATAGGCATTGCCCCTGGGGAGGCGGCGCGGGCCGTTGCGGTGCTGCGTCAGGTTGAAGATCCGGTAATTACTATACCGTTGCATCACTGGGAAGCAGCGCAGCGCAATGGATTTATCGAAGCCGGTGTGACGTGGGACGAACGGCGGGTAATCAGAGGCACACTCGGAATTCCACCATACATGGACCCGGATGAACCTAGAGTTGCAGTCCGGGTTACGAATCGCAGTTTAGTAACTACTCCCGTCATGGCCGGGCCGAACAGAAGCTTTTGTGGTGTCGTACAGTTTGGTGCAACGAGAATTAACTTGAACGACCTTGAGGTCGTGGATCCGGCGATGAGTCGATGAGGGGCTGTATTGTTTTGAATTTGTTTATCGGCCGATACTCGACTGTAGCTGCCCTCCTGCTTCTCTTTCAGAAAGTAAGTCACGGAATACTCTTGTCTCAATCTGTCTTGCTGTTGTGCTCCCTGCAGATTGTTGTTTTTTTGCATGTGGCCCGTTGCAGAACCACTGGCGAAGCTTGTCCGGAAACAACATTGTTTACCTGACGTTGGTCAGGACTTGGTCAACTCTCGGAACGAGAATGGGACACATCAGGCGTAAGTTGCCTGTCTATGGTTGGTAAAAGCACCAGTTATTGTCGTTTTGCAAAACATTTCAAGCGAGGTTTCTTACATGGTTTCTCCATTTGAACGACCCGAAAACCCGAATCAAAATGACGGCATAGCGGAATCATTGGACATTAGAGAGCTCAATCTGCTCAGTCTTTTGAATCCTCCTGCTCTGCCGGCGGCTGGGACAGTGGCACCAGACGCTCTGCAGATAGGCTTT
>JADYXS010000478.1 GCA_021772155.1 Candidatus Obscuribacter sp. | reverse complement strand
TGCCTGGATACGGAATTGCCAGCCAGAAGCTAACTGAAGTGGGATTTGCCGTGGGTACCTGTCATTATATGAGCCCGGAGCAGTGTTTTAGCGCTGAGGTCGACGGACGATCGGATATTTATGCCGCCGGTTGTATCATGTACCAGTGCTTGGTCGGTTGTGTTCCATTCGATGGTAAAGACACCGCAGCCATAATGTATCAGCACATCTACGATCGACCGCCGGTTGTGAAAATAGCCTCGGACCCAACAGGGCAGTATCAGGCACTGCAGGACTTTGTTAGCACTTGTCTGGCAAAAGATCCCGGTGAACGGTTTAGTAGCGCCGCAGATGCAGTGGTTGAGCTAGATCACATACTTGCCGGTGAATGTTCGGAAAAAAAACGAGCCCAAGTGTCAAATGCTCCGTTTCCTTCGGCCAAAAGGCGTCTGCCTGCAGGGCTAGCGGTTGTACTGGGCGGTTTCTTAGTCATAGCAGCGATTGTAGCTGGCGCTGCAGTATTCTACTTCCGTCCATTCGACCCGCGCTCCAGCGAATTATGCGATGCCATTTACGGTAGCATTCAAGACAGCTATGATCTGGATACGGTATCACAGGTAGTGCCTCAATTGAAACGCATTGTGGAGGCCTATGAGCGAGATCGTGCGCTGGATCCACGCCGTGCAGCACGCGTCTATAAAATGCTGGCGCAATACGAAGCGGACACCGATGATCTTGTGCTGGGTGATCATTATGCTGGAAAATTCATGGAGAACAAGTCGTTTAGAGATGGAGATCCCTCTTTTATCGGGATCTACGTCGAATACAAAAGTAATTCATTGATTCGCCAAAAACGCGCAGATGAAGCAGAAACGCTTATTCTGGATGCACTGCACGATCTTCCCGGAGTTACCGAACTGCCGAGCCAGATGAAGTGGCTTGAGAAACTGGCAAGGGTGCACGAACTGAAAGGCAACCCCAACAAGGCCGCTGAATGCCGCAGATCTATCGAGAAGTTAAAAGAGAAGAACACGGAATTGACAGATTGAGTGTGGTCGGCGTTTTTCGGCGTGGGGCAAAAGTGCAGCAGTTAGTGGTAGGTGTAAGGTCAGTCCGATGAGTTCCATCGAACCTGGAAGTTCCGTAGATGGTCGCTATGAGGTGGTTAAAGCACTTGGTGGCGGGGGCTTTGGAACTGTTTATAAAGCCTGGCAGAAGCAATTCGATCGATTTGTAGCGCTGAAAATTCTCCATTCAAATTTGTTGCAAGAATCCGATGGGCGTGCTCGGTTTGAGATGGAAGCGCGAACAATTTACGGACTGAAGCATAAGCACATCGTTTCAGTCTACGGCTATGGCGTATGGCAAGAATCCCCGTACATGGTGATGGAGTTCCTCGAAGGACGCAGTCTCCAAGATGAGCTATTGAACGGTTGTATCGCTCCCCATCGTGTGGCTGCGTTGATGCGGCAATTGTTTGGTGCGCTCAGTTGTGCCCATGTATCCGGAGTCGTTCACCGAGATTTGAAACCGGCCAACGTGATGATTATCGATAGTCCCTCTGGTGAGCTGATAAAGGTAATCGATTTTGGCTTGCTCAAACTTCTGCCCGGATACGGAATTGCCAGCCAGAAGCTAACTGATGTGGGCTTTGCCGTTGGCACTTGTCATTATATGAGTCCGGAGCAGTGTTTCAGCGCTGAAGTAGACGGACGTTCCGATATCTATTCAGCCGGTTGCATCATGTATCAATGTTTAGCCGGTCGCGTTCCATTTGAAGGTGATGACAGCGCGGCGGTCATGTATCAGCACATCTACGATCGACCGCCGAGTTTGAAAATATCCGTGGAGCCCGTTGGGCGATATGAAGCACTTTTGGATTTCGTCAACATTTGCCTGGCGAAGGATCCGAATGAACGGTTTGCCAGCGCGACAGAAGCGGTAACTGAGCTAGACCGAATTCTCAGCGGTGAACTTTCGGTAGTGACACGAGAGCCAGTGTCCAACGCTCCGTTTCCATCTGCAAAAAAGAAATTGCCTGCTGGGTTGGCGGTTGTAATCTCTAGTTTCGTTGCCTTAGCAGCGGTTGTAATTGGTAGTTCTTTGCTTTATTTCCGTCCATTCGAACCGCGATCCAGCGAATTGTGCGATGCCATTTACTCAAACATCCAATCAAGCAGCTTCGATCAAAAACGGGTAGCGCCTGTGGTGCCACAACTGATACGGATAGTGGAGGCGAATGAGCGTGATCATGCTTTAGATTTACGCCGTGCCGTACGCGTCTATAAACGTCTCGCCCAGTACGAAGCCACGATCGACAATCTTGTCCTTGCTGATTTTTATGCTAACAAATTCATGGCACACAAGGCATTTGTTGATGACCAACCAGACTTCTTTCGGTCATATGCTGCATTCAAGTTTTCATCGTTGATTCGTCAAAAGCGGGCAGACGAGGCACTTTCATTGGCTACGAAGGTGATGGAGGGTGAACCCGACGAGGATCCATGGACTTGGTTAAGTTGGTCGGAACGCCTTGCGACTGCTCACGAACTTAAGGGCAACTTGGCAAAGTCCGCTGAAATTCGCACTTCTGTTAAGAAGTCGAGAGACGAAATGAGAGAAAAGATGCGCAAATCGACAGAATGATTTTTTCATTCCGTTGCCATAGGCAAAGAGACAGCAGGCGCCGTCTCTTTTGCCTGTTGCTTAGCTGAAACTAGCTGGCTTTTTTCGCTCAGGCGCAAGTCAATTCATCGCTCAGGAGGCGTTGTGCTTCCATACGAAGTTCGTTTGCTTGAACCGGCTTGCCAAGTAAGTCTTCGATCTCGGCCAGATTGTGCAAGTTGTTTACTATCTCAGCACCTTGCTGTCCACGGGTCTTTGCATGCAGATCAAGGAAACGACGATAATACTTTTCCGCCTTCTCATAGCTGCCCTGGTTGAAGAACACTTCTGCAAGGTGTTCCAGCGTGCTGAGCAGCTCTGGATCGTCTGCCCCTAATGCGCGTTCGTCGATTCGCAAACTGCGGGTCAAATAGACCTCGGCCTGCTCATATTTGTCTTGCACAAAGCAAAGCAAACCGGCGTTGTAATAATCTTCGGCCAGATCTGGATGTTCAGAGCCGAGAGCCTTTTCCTTCATTGTTAGTGCTTGGACGAATATCGGCTCGGCAGCTTCGTATTCACCGTTCGCTTCAAGTGCAAGTGCATTTTCAAAAAGAGCATTGATTTCATTCATGGTGGTGTCCCCAACCGTTGAAGTGGCCTGTGTTATAGAAATTGAGTGTTCCTGCCGAACCAGAGGGCTTTCAAAACTTCCGCAATTACACTGAAGGTGTGGCGGAAGGAACGATGTATATACGTTCGAGGCCTTGGGGGCAGTTCGTAGCGGCAATTGTAGGGACGAAGTCGCTAGTGAAACCTATGTAAGGATCTATGGTTTCCCCGAGTGCTCGATCACAAGTGGAGCATGCCGAATATTTGAAATATAGCTGTCGCGTATATTCGATATTCAACGTATATTCCTGAAAATGCTGGTGTCGCCTTCTGTCATTAGAGCTTAGTCATAAGTGCGGGATATATAAAGTTTCAAACATGGAAAATAGCTTTAGAAATTGAAGCGACACCACTGATGGTGGCGTCGCTTTTGGCGTTGTTCAGAGCAGTTGTTTCCTAGTGAAATCGTTCTGCTGCTTTTGTTTCTAGTTCAGTTCCAATAGGCGCACTCGTCTTTGAGTCCGATGCATTATCAGACCCTGAATGCGCCGGCTTCCTTAATTCCTCCTCTTCCGCTTTACGCCCTGCACCGGAGGAATAAGCTTCATCGCGTTCCTGGCGTGAAGGTTTCGGTCTGTTGTGGCCGGTGTGTGAACCGCTTACCTTTCGAGTCATGGAAAACCCTCCCGAATATCATTAATGCGGACGTACTTGAGAACATGTGGTTCCTCTGTTACCGTCTAGAGGAACAGCATTGGTGGGCTGGTCGTCTTAAACCGGTGTGACGGCAGAGGCGCAATGGTTCCGCCAGGGGGGATTAGTGCAATGAGCAATTATTACCCACGGCGCATCGGTAAGGCTGGCGTTGAGTTTGAAGGTGTATACGAGTTCTACCAACGGCTGGAACGGCGCGAGCGCGCGGCTTGTCTTTGGAAGGTTGCAATGGCTGTTTCTGTTCCTGTTGTGTTTACGGTGTTTTCCTATCTGGGCACTCATTATGTAAATTGGAAACCGCTCACTGCGTCTGTACAGCAGGTCCTATAAACAGATCAGTAGGGGCCGCCCGTGAGCCGCCCGGACAGTCAGTTTGTGGCACCCCGAATTTGCTCGAAGGTGCATTGACGTGGTGCTTTATCTGGGCGCCAGCGCAACAAGCGTGTGCCGTGGCGAAAGCGATCGCCAGTGACGTGGTCATATTGAACTTCAATCACTAATTCAGTCCTGAGGGGGTACCATTCCTCACTGCGCTTGGTGCTCCATCTGCTTGGTGCACCTGGGGAGTTGCCGGTAAAACCTGGTGGTTCGATTAACGGTTCGAGGCGTTTAGCCAGCAGTTTCCGCTCGTCGGATTTAAAGGCGGATGTATAACCGCAGTGGTGTAACAGTCCTTGGTCGTCGTATAGGCCAAGCAATAGCGAGCCAATCACTGGTCCATTGCTGGCATATCTGAAACCGCCGATCACGCAATCTGCTGTTCGGAGTTTCTTAATCTTGACCATTCCCGTTCGATTGCCGGATTGATAGGGGATGCCTAAGCGCTTTGCGACTAGCCCGTCGAGCTGCTCACCGACTAACTTCCACCATTGTTGAGCAACGGCAAAGTCATCGCTGGCTGGTGAAAGTTGAATTCTCGCGATGTCATTTAGATAAGTTTTGGCGAACGATTCCAGGCGTTCGCGCCTTACTTCCATTGGGAAGCGTGTCAAGGAGTTGCCTTGCTCATCGACGAGCATGTCAAATACGATGAAAGTCGCCGGTTTTTCCAGCGAGAGCCTCTTGATGCGCGAAGCAGCTGGATGTATCCGTTGGAGCAAATCATCAAACGAGAAATGATCGCCGTAGTTGATGACCAACTCTCCATCCAGCACGAAGCGATTGCAGCCAACTTGGGCCAACGCAGCGACCACTTCGGGAAAGTATTTGTCCAGAATCTGCCCAGTTTTGGATCTCAAAGCAAGATTGTTTCCATCACGAAAAGCCAGGCAGCGAAAGCCATCCCATTTTGGCTCGTATTGCCAGGTGCCCGGCTGGGAAGGCACTTCAGCCACCAACTGAGCTTCCATTGGAGAATAGTCCGTATTGATTGGTAGCATGGTGCTAGCGTCCTTTGAAACATCTTTTTCTGATGACGAGTCCAAAAGAGCGCATGTTTCTCTCGCTGCGTTTGCTACCTATATATAGAAAAGGGATGAGATTGTCTCGGACGCAATCTAGGAGTCACTGACTCTGCGAAGTTTGACCATTGAGGAGTTGTCCTACACTGAATTAGCCGACCTTTCGCAGCAGTAGATAAACGCAGCTGTCAACCAGCTCTTGTTCAGACTCAGTTGATTGAGGGTCGATGTGTTTCTGACTACATACAATAAATAGGTGCTTCTTCCTTTTGATAAGTTCTACTGCAATTTCGTGGGCTGCCCTAACTGTGTCGGCGATAACCAATGGATCGATCACGACTATTCCGTCGGCATCGGCTTCAAGCGCCTCGTTGAGCGCATCTTCCGTGTCAAGATCGTCTGCCACCATCTTCGTTAGCTCATGGTGATGGATACTGCAGAACTCGGCAATACTTCGTCCCTGTTCGTCTAAATCGAGCTCGCCGAGCTGCTCGATAAGGCGAGTTTTTACATATCCAATGAGCCGCATGATGAATCTCCGCCTAAGCGTCCGTTACTGGAGATGTCGAAATGCTTGTCTTGTTCCAGCTTCAACGCATAGGTCTTGATCCGGACGCTCTGTTTCAGGCATGACAGTGACACTGTGCTGGCGCTCAGTATTATTGTTTATGCGATCAGATGTAAGGCTATCCCCGCTAGCTGTAGGTTGTGCTGTGTACGACAATGGGGACTATAGCTCATTGCACAGTTCGAACAGATCGAGGTGCTTGCCACAGAGCAGATGGATTGTCAGTTATTGAGAGTTGAGGTAGTGATGAACAACAAATTATTCGTGGGCAACATTTCTTTCAGAATGAGTGAAGATGAGTTGCGTAATTTATTCTCGGAATCCGGCAAGGTTCTGTCAGTTGCAATTCCAGCCGACCGGGACACCGGGCGGAAACGTGGGTTTGCTTTTGTTGAAATGGAAAACCAGGAAGAAGCTCAAACTGCAATTGATGCTTTGAACGGTAAGACGGTGGATGGCAGAGAAATAGTTGTCAATCCATCCCGTCCGCGGGAGCGTCAATTTAACGGCTAACGGCGAGATAAGAACACGGACTTGCAATGCCATCGTAGTGGGTCTATTGTAAGAGTTGTCTGACGGCAACTCTTACACCGCTGTTGAGTTTCGGTCCTTCTAGATGGTGGCATCGAGATCACTTTGGTGGCGTTATGACAAATCGAAACGTCCAAGTCGGCGAGAATATGTCCGTTCAACCTCAATCAAAGCCCCTCGTTTTGCTGGTCGAAGACAATCCAATCCAACTGCGCATTTCAAAGGCGTATGCGGAAAAGTTGGGCGTCGAGGTTTTTGGCGTGTCCAATTGCAAGGAAGCAATTGATGCGCTGGTGAAGAGAAGGTACGCACTTATACTCATGGATTGGCGAATGCCGGATGTGGACGGCATTCAATGTACGCGCACGATCCGGGAAGTTGATGCCAAGAACGGGCTACACACGCCGATTGTTGCTTTAACCGCCAGAGCTATGTCTGGGGATAAGGAAAAGTGTATTGCTGCCGGTATGGATGATTACCTGGCCAAACCATTTACTACTGCCCAGTTGCGTGAAGTCTTGGCGCGCTGGATTCCAAACAAGTCCGAAGGTTAGAGAACCATAGCGATGGGCTAGTCGACGTTCGTTAGAGACATTTCAAGAGTAAACATCCAATCTTCATGACCGAATTCAATTTGCGCCTAGATGAGCGCACACGAATGGAAACCGAGCTGATTGGTCCCTGCGCCACAGTGCTTTCAATCGCCACGATTATTCTCTACGTTACGTCCGTCTTTGTGCCCGGGCAGTTTGCTGGACGTTTTCAGATTCCCTGGTGGGGCGCTGTCCTTGGTGGAATTGCTCTGATTGTTTTGGGTGCATTGAAATTGCAGCGGCCTGCTCGGTACGAACTTAATGCCGATGATCTAAGCGTGGTGACACCGATGGTGACCCACAAAATTCCCTATGCTTCCATGAAAGAAGTTGTTTCTGTCGCCGACCGATCGGCGCAGCCGCTTATGCGGGCGCTCTTTCCCGGAACCTTCCAAAGAGCGCTCCAGGGATTTGGCGACCTTATGCAGGCTGCGCGGCCTTCACAAAAAGCCGGCAGCCAAGGAATCGGGCAAAACAATAACTACACAACCAGTGACACGGGTGGAGTGCAGATCTTCTGCAAAGATGGTGGCAGTGTGCTGCTTTCGCCTGCTGAATTGTCAACGTTTCTCAGCGAGCTTGAGAAACGCTTTTATACAAACCGGCTCGACGTGCGGGTCGTACGGGAAGTTCGAGTGCAAATCGGAAACCGTGAAGTCGATAGTCACGAAATTCACTAGAGTATCTTTTGACATCCGTTGCCCGGCTTCGAAAGGCAGCTAAAATTTCGATTCTACGTGGCTGTATCCAGATTCCAACTTCTCCTGGATCAACTGGCGCACGGCGCGTTCTGCTTCCGCATTTGAAGCAAAAACTTGCCGCTTAGCCTTATTCGAGCAACCTGCGACTCCGGACCGGATGTATACAGTCCTTTCCTGCACGGTTATCTCGAATACAAGTGATTTCTTCCCCTGACCGGTAAGCTCAAAACTGTGCCAAAATCCAGCGCCGAATTCCATAGCAGTTTAAGAAGCGCCCCACAACCAAGAAAGTCCCGTCGACTTCCGGGCTGATTTCTATGTACCCTGAAGGAGTGCATAGCAATCTGCATCTGGCGAAATTTGCACTGCTGAGTTGATTAGCATCAGATGCGGTGGCAGAGCTTCAAGCGGCACTTGCTGAAACCGGAACGTCTGTTCAGCACCAACCGTAATGCTTCAGGACACTCATGTGATGTTCCTTTCAGTTCGCTTCCTTCTTCGCGTCTTCCTGCTTGCCTTTCTCCAGCATCGGCACTTCGGGCAACAGCTTCTTAATTTCGGCAATCAGTTGCGCTGCATCGAATTCAGGCATGTGTATGAATGCGTCTGCACCGAGCAATTCTCCGGTTCTCTCTGTTGAGGCCATCACCTTGTACCCTATAGGACCCGGTTCCAGAGCCAATGTCATAAACATCGTACATTTATGAATTGGGTTTGTTTTCAGCCGCTTGAGGAAATCAAACATGGATTCGTCTTCCAGATAAGCAGCGCAAACAATCACATCAGCATGGTCTTTGCCGTCCAAAAAAGCGAATGCTTCCTTTATCGATTGGGCAGCTACAACATCGTGCCCTACGTCTTTGCATGCGGCTTTTAACTGGTCCGTATTCTCCACGGTATCCATTATCAAAATGCGGAAAGTATCCTTAGCCGGCAGCTTGCACTCGGGGGTTGCTTTCTCAACTTTCGGTTCATCAGTCATTGCTGCTCCGGTGTGGATTACAAGTATCTGACACCTTTTGGCGATGCGTGTTCCATCGTCAACGAGCGGTGCAACATCCAATCTCAGCGTTTTCAATCTGCCAGGCAACAACCCGAGTCCATAATCCAACTTATGTCTCTGGTGTTTATCAATTCTTTCGGTGCTTCAACCTGGCGGTATGGGGCCCGGTTTCGTCGCCATCACCGTGACCATTACCATCCGCTGCGGCATCTGCATAGTAGTTTCCAACGCGGTCTTGCGGTAGCAACCAATCAATCTCCGCCATAAAAGCGTGTCGGTCGAAGTGTTCCATCGTCATGTATTTGGCCGCGCCCAAGGCGCGGGCCGCCGTGCGGACACCATCGCTCAAATATTTGGGCACCTCTGCCGGTTCGGTGCTGAAGCAGACAAAGGGCACGGCGCGCATATGCGGATCGCCCTTGACCCAACGCAGAAAATCAAAGATGCTGCCACCATTTTGCAAGTGGACATCGCCGATAATCAGGTCAACCTCGCGTTGCCGGAGAATTTCCATCGCTTCGTGAAACTTGTCTGCTTTATAGACAGCGTGCCCGAAGTGCTCCAGGCTGTCACTTATAACTTTCATTGCTTCCGAATGTTCTAACAACGCCAATATTTTGGCTACCATTTCAATCACCTTCTTTTATTAGCACCGGGACAGCAGTTCCAGAGGAAGGTAGCAACTCGGCTATTTCCCGAGCGAACACCGCACTATCGAACTTGTCCATAGTTATGTACCTGGCCGCGCCAAACGCACGTGCCGTTGTCTGCACGCCATCGGCCAAATACTTTGCCATTTTGGTGGGCTCTAGGCTGAAGAGGACAAACGGAACAGGATGCAGAGTTGGATCACTTTTGACCCACTTGAGGAAATCAAAGACGCTGCCACCGTTTTCGAGGTGTACGTCCGAAATGATTAGGTCAAATGCGTGCTGCTTAAGAACGGACTTCGCGCGTGTAAACGTGTCAACGAAAAGAACTTCGTGACCAGCTAGCTCCAGGCACCGTTTCACCTGTGCATGCTGTTCTGGATGCTCCAGCAAAGCTATTATGAGTGCGACCATTACATCACCCTTCGTCTACGGCGTTACACCAGACGAGGTAAAAAACGACAGTTCAGCGATTCCAAAAAAATCTGTGTTCGGCCGCATTTGGCCTTATCTACCGCCAGCATAGCTGACAACGGGGGTTGATAAACCACAGTATTGCCATGGTTCGAGGTTCTTACGCTGTAGATGCGGGGTAGCTTCTCGATCGCCGGATAGTTAATCTTGCGGCAGAGGGCTCAAAAGATACTAGATCTTAGGCTACTTCGCGCTGCCCAGTGTGCTCTATCGCCTCTTCAATACATTTCAGCGCCGCTCTGCTGGTGAGCAACTCGAGCCCATCAGTTTCAGCAGGGAACCACTGCTCTGCTGTGGCTATCTGTCCGATCAGTTTCTGCTGTATCGTTTTAAGCTCTTCCAGTGGTGGCAATTCTGCGTCCATGGTAATAGTTCCAATGTCAAGACGTATACACATAAGTGTACCCCTCATCGTTGAGACTGGCTAGCCCGCCAACGGGGCCCGGTACTGTAGAGGCTTTAGGATGCTCCCGAACATAGGCCTAACTCAACGGTAGGAAGCAATGTTCCGAGGTTGGTATTTCACACAATGGATTCGCAAGTGCGCTAACAGAGATTACCGACGTTGGCTTGTTTTCTGACGGTTCTTTGCTCGTGTCTCAAGTTCCTGAGCCATGGTGGCACGCAGGTCCTTTTGAACTGCGAATGCGGCGTCCGCGTCGGCCTCGGTCAATTTGGAGCCTGGCATTTTGGTCAAAACTTTCCCGATCATCTCTGCCTTCGGAGAGGCGACACCGGCCGCCTTTTGTTCGGCTACTTGTTTGTCTTGAATTGCTTTAGCTGCAGAAATCTGCGAGTCTGTGACGAGGCCCTCTGACTTAAGAACTTGTCCAAGTTGACTGTCTTTCAACTCAATTGCCTTTTCGAATTTTGCCACGTCTGCCTCTGGATAGAGATTCAGTGTGTCGCGGTTGGAGATGGAATTCCACGACTTAGGCAAATCCTTGGAACTGATTCGGTCCTTACCTTCAAGGTTGGCAGGCTTGAATCCATTGGCGACCATAATTCTGTTGAGTTCGTGGTAGACCGCTTTGGAGTCGACTTTCTCACCTGTGATTTCTGCCCTTGCCTTTAGGCTTGTCTGCGCAAGGCTGAATAACGTTTGTCCCGGCTTCAAGTTTGTTTCTGCTGGCAATTTCTCGAAGCGATTTAGATCGTCTTTGAACTTAGCCGTTAGCTCCTGTTTCGCTTGCTCGGCTCTTGGGTCCACCACAGGCGCTTGCTCGGTAACAGGTTCTAGAGTTGCATCGGCGACCACTGCAGAATCAGTGGTTTCAGGTGGAGCAGCGTCAGTGGTTTCAGGTGGAGCAGCGTCAGTGGTTGAAGCAGGAGCAGCGTCAGTGGTTGAAGCAGGAGCAGCGTCAGTGATTAAAGCAGGAGTAGCATCAGTGGTTAAAGCACGAGCAGCATCAATTTCGGTCGAGGTTGTCTCTGCCGGGGCGCGCTTGGCTGCGCTCTCTTTTCTTGAGGTCTCTACATCCTTGACGGTCACTTTGTCGGAATTACTGCCGTTTTTGCCGTCGGCCTTGTCTTTATCACGCAAGCCATCGTAGCGGCTAATGACGTTGCGGGCCAGTGTTGCTCCGAGCCCGGACCCTGACATCGTTGCGATAAACTCTTTGGCTTCCGCTTCAGTCTTTGAAAATGATTGCACGCCGTCTTTTAATTGTGCCTGTCCGAGGAAAGCAGCTTCTGCTATGTCGGGAATTATTCCGGCTTTGACGAGCAAAGCTGTAGCTAACTTGTCGTGCTCTCTTTGCTCTTCGCGCGTCAGCTTCGATTGGAAATCGTCATTGGCAGTTAGCTCTTCATAGACGCGTTTGCTGCCTGCTTGGATATCTGGGTTGTTTACGGCTTCTGTTAAACTTTTTACGGTCGTTTCTGCATGCGTTCTAAAATCTGGTTGGGCAGTCGTGTCAGCCATTGCAATACCTTTAAAGAAACTGCCAGGCTATTTAGCCTGCGCCATGGATGCATTATCAGGTTATCGAGCTGAAAAATTCCTGAGTATGGGAAATATAGGCTAGGCTAGGCTGGGCCGGGATGGGCTAAGCTAAGCGGTCGTTATCTACCAGCCGTCTCCGACCAGAACCCATGCTCCCCAATTAATCGGATTTTTGAACGCGCCGTCGGCATAGACGCGCACGTATTTTTGAGCATTCACCAAGGCAAGGGCCGCGGGCTGCTTTTCTTTGAGAAGGTTGTCGTAGAATTTTTCCATCAACAGGGTGGTTGGCAGATCTGGAACCTTCCATAAAGACATCACAAGTGTCCTTGCGCCGGCAGCCATGATCGAAGCGCGCAGACCGAGAATGCCCTGTCCCGTTTCTTTACTGCCCAACCCTGTTTCGCAGGCGGACAGAACAATAAACTGGCATCGTTTCAAGTCTGCATTCACCAACTCTTCTGCAGTTAGCATCTCAGGGCGGTCGTCAGCGCCCAGTTCGGAACTGGCCGCAAAAACCAGCGAAGAACTTAAGAGTGGATTTCGCGACGATTCCTTGCCCGTGTCGACGTCGGTACCCGCATTCACTTTGAGTTTCAACTCTTGCATTGAGAATCCAGCATCGGAAAAAATCCCATGCGTGGCGAGATGGGCTATGTCGACTCGTGTCATTGCTTCCAGCACTTTCGACTTGCCGGCTTCGCGACCAGTTATGAATTCGGACGTGATGCCACCTGATGCTGCAATGGCCATTACGGCCCTTGCCTCTTTGATGGTCCCTGGCAGGCTAGGAAAGTGGAAGGTGCCATCTCCCTTGCCGAAGTCAACCCCGCCGACGACCAACATCTTGGTACGCGGTTCCGACTGCGCCTCGCTGGCGTCTCGACGCAGGTATGCTAGTTCTCTTGGACTATCGAGCTCGGCAAATTCTATGCTGCTGCCTGAAGCAGCGGCAAAAATATTAAGAGGAAAGCGGGACATCTCACCATCCGGCGAGAAGAAGATGCGCCGCTTCTTTTGTGCTAACGGATGCGAGGTGAATTTATCCAGAGTCAGTCTTTGAAGCTGTTCCAATTGTGCTTCATTAGGCTTCATGTCCAAGACAGCTTCTCGCCAGTGCAATACTGTTCCGTCCATGATCTGGCATGGACCAAGGTCTATTAGCGTTACCTGTCCGCTGTTGTCGGAGACGAACGCGGCATAATGCTTTTTGCGATTATCATCCATTCTTCTATAGACATACATGTCGACGAGCAATTCATCATCTTTCAGCAATTTCAGAAAACTGCTAAGCGACATCCCGGTCAATACGTCATGCAATTCGTCATGTTCCGATTGTTGAAAAATGGTGCGCTCAAGTTCTTCCTTTTGCCTGGATAAAAGTTTGAATTGCTTTTGCCATTCGTTGAAGTCGACGGAGGAAGTCTGGTTGAACAGAGTAGCCAGACGGTGACGGACTGATACTAGCGAATTCAACTCTTCTCTGGTCTTACCAACGCCCAATTTCTTGGATAAGGCTGATTGCCACCGTAGGCTTTCAATCAACAAACCTTTCCAGCGAAAGATGTGGTCGTAGATCCCAGCAGCTTGTGTGCTGCCGATGTTGGCCGAAATTAGTTGAGAAGTCGTCAGCGGAATCTTGCGCGAAAGGAATGCTCGTTGTTCGGCAAAAGATAACGCAGGAAGGACATTGCTTACGTGGTTGTCTACAGCAGTGGCGATCCGCAAGAAGTCCGTTTGCGCCGCCTGTTTATCTCCGCAGTAATACTCAATCATTGCCACGTTGCTGAGAGTGGTGGCATAATCAATGTGGTTCTCGCCAAGAGTCGCGCGTGTGAGATCAAGCGCTTCGGAAAGCGTTTTTTTCGCTTGCTCCGTTTGTCCCAGTGAAAACTTGATCAAAGCGAGATTGTTCAGCACTTCAATCATGTCCGGCTCGCGTTGTTTAGATGCATCTACTCTTAACTTCACGGCCTGTTCCAAGTAGTTCGACGCGGACTGCAGATCACCATCACGTTGGCTCAACATTGACAGATTATTTAGTGTTTGAGTCTTTGCCACCACATCGGTGACGCCGTTCAAGGCTAGCGCGCGCTCTAAATTCTTCTTGCTGTCAGCTTCATTGCCCAGCGAACTTTGCACTGCTGCAAGATTGTTGAGTGTATAAAGTAGCTCTGCGTGCGACGTTCCGAGTGCCAAAACCTGAAGTGTTAACACGCGATTCAAAAGGGGTAACGCTGTGTCAAAGTCCCCCTGAAAGCAAAGTAGTAATGCCAAATTGTTGAGAACGGTAGCGACTTGCGGTGAATCCGGACCATATGCCGTTTCATAAATTTTTACAGCACTGTCGAAATCGTGCCGTGCACGTTTGTAGTCACCGGTTGTCTGCTCGTGCCAACCGAGATTATTCAGGGCCTTGGCGTATTCGATGTGCTGGTTGCCGAACTGCTCTTGCGCTAGTCGTGCCGCTTTCTGCGATAGACCGAGTGAAACTTCGTATTGCCCAGCGGCAACGAGCTGCTCAATTTGCTTATTGATGTCCTGTAACTGGTCCTCGTCCTGGAAATTGAGGAATGGGCTTTCTTCAACGGTCGCCTGGCTTGCGTGTGAAGCCGGTGGCAAGAAAGACTGCAAAGTTAGGAGAAGAATTAGAGGTGTAAGCAGCGGCTTACCGCGCATGTGCCACTCTCGCCAATTTTAGGTTAGGGACTTGGTTCGGTTTCTGGTCTTTCGATTCTTGGAAAATACTGTCCGGAACAGATGCTGTTTCATTTGGTTGTACAAAATACCGCCCGTGCCTTCCGGTCGCCATGTCCAATGCCACGGCTGATTTCAGAAGATTGCCATTCAGCTTCCTGTCGTCTGCCGATTGTGGCAGACGTATCGGCTTGAGGCACTGATTCGCGGACAAAGCAGAGAACACAGAGAAGTCGCCAATGACCGCTTCAACATTTTGAGCGATGTGGATTTGTTCAAGTCGACGACGCGCCAACCCATCGTTAGGTAATGAATCAGCTTTGGTGGCTCGATCTCGTTGCAATAGCAGCTCTTGTCCGGCTGCCAGGCGTAGATCGCGTCCGCCGGCAAAAATTTTCATGCCGCCAGTTCCGAACGAGCGAACTCGTGTTTGCTTTTGATTTGATTCGACTGCAGAAAGTGCGCCCGGCTCGATGTCGATTTCCGCAAATGGCGTCGAGATTGTGTGGCTGGATTTGGCTTGAATAAACATAGAGCCTTCCTGCAAGGTGATCTTTGCGTCGCCTTGCTGTTGAAAGACTGTGCCATCTTCGGCGAGCATGCGGCTAGGATTCTCGCCTTTTGCAAGCTGGAATACTGTTGCTGTTTTAGGTCCGGCATCAGCACTGACCGCAGTGTTGGCGATGTTCTGGATAAGTCTTTGATATGCAGAGCGAGAGGCGCCTCCAAGTCTTAGCGTTGACGCGGAATAGAATGTTTCACCTTCAACCAGCTGCCCGACATTGACCTTGCCTGTGGTGACAACTGCCCGCGATGTTTCGTCAGCGCTTGAACCCGGATCATCTGCGCCAGGGTTCTCCAAAGTGATTGTTACTTCTTCGCCTGGGCTGATGATGATTTCCCGGCCGTCGGCCGTGCGTGGCCTGATTATCACAGTGCCTGGAGCTCTACCGCCGAGTGCGACCACGCGGCTTGGTTGTCCCGGTTCTGAGACCACTGCAGCGGAAGAGCCTTTAGCCACAATTACGGAACCAAATGAAGTTGCGATTTCCAGAGGCGCATCTCCGCTGTTTGCGTACACCTTGCCAACGTGGAGAACGACCTTATCAGATTTTGAATCGGAATCAGAATCGGCCGTCACGACGGTTCCGCGCGAGCCGATGATGCTGGATGCAGTTTCCTTATTATGAGCAAGACCGGTCATGACCTGTCCGGCCGTGGTGAACAAAAGCAGGTCGGAACGTTGCTCGCTTACTCGGACAGGTGCCGATTGAGAGGCACCACCTGTGATACCTAAAGGCACCCCCTGCCTTCCACTTACATTTGTGATAGTCAGCATACCAACCCGTCCCATTTCTGTGCGTCCGGTGTTGACCATATTGCTTCGTCCCCCGCCTGATTCACCGAATCGTCCAACGAGAGAAACTGCAAGATTCGCGGCATTTTCAGCACGTTGGCGAGCGGAATCCCTAGATGCAAGGGTCTCACCCAAAGTTATCGAGAACTGTTGTGTTCGGTTTGAGTTTTGGTTGATAAAGTCAGTGTTATCGCTGAAATTGGGAAGGCGAATGCTGATGATTGAGTCGGAAGTGGTTTTCGGCACCAAGGCCTCTTCCACTAAGGCGATAAAGGTATTGGCGGCAAAGTCTGAGGGAAGGACACCATACGATTCTACGATGAAGGTGGAGCCCGGCATTTGGAGGCTGCTTCCGGCTCCAACGGATTCTAAGAATATCGCGCCTTTCTTTAGATTTAGCTGCGAATTGCTTACGTCTATTACTCCGCCACCCAACTTGGTCGCAAGGACCAGTCCAATGTTGATGTCGTTATTATCGATAGTGACCGGATCGCCGATGAGGGTAGGGTCAACTACAAGACCAGTATTGTCTCTGGCAGGGGCAGTGAACGGTTGATCCGGCGTAGTGATGAACGAATTGATATTGGTTGCTACAGACAGTATTTGACTGCGTAGGGATACAGCTTCGGACGAGGCACCTGAATGAAATTGCAAGGCGAACGGATTAAAGCTGAAACCGGATGATAGCTGAATTACTCCACCGTCGAAATCGTTATTCTGACCGACAGCACGTGAGTTGAAAGTATTGTTTGCTCCGGTGAGTTGACCTTGTGCGAAGAACTCTATGTTGCCGCCGTTCGCTATGAACGTGTTGCCTGTACCCAGGCTCAGATTGCCTTGGCGAGCTAAGCCGGCAATGTCCAGTCCATTTGCTTTAATTGAAGATCCGATGGTTAGATGGCGCTCGGCGATCATGTAAACGCCACCGAATGTGAAGAAGTCGTCTGCCACCAATAGTCCAGTAACTGGAGTTGCCGGTTTTATAAAACCGGCTGAAATCGTTTTGCCTGTACCAACCGTTATGTCCTGTCCTGAGGCTAAAATGGCTGATCCTGTAGTGAATAATGAACCACCGTTACCCAGGGTCAAGTCTCCTCCGGAGGCGAGAAGAATACCATCTCGGCTCGTGAATCCGACATTGTCACCGGCTGTCAGAGTTTGACCAGCGAAAATATTTATCGCACCGGTCTGTGCGAAGATGAGAGTTCCTGCGCCGATCGATACTGGACCTTGCAGACTCTGGACTTGAACGCCACCAGGCGATGAAAGAAAGGAGTTCGCTCCGAAAGTAGCTGTTTTGCCAGCGGCGCTCACATCGATTGTAAGGTTGTTAGTGCCAAATAACTGCACCACTCCAGGCGCATCGACGCTTCCAAAGCGCGAAATCAAATTTGTATTGTCGGAAACGATGATCGTTCCGGTTGGTATCAGAATATCTCCACTGACGTTTATTGTTGTTTGAGAACTGTGCTGCGATGCCGTTAAGCCCGCATTATAGAAGAATGTTCCAGCTGCCAATTGCAGATTGACGGGATCGTGCGTTGCGTTTCCGGCAACCAGCATCTTACCTGCAATTTGAGTTCCCTGTTGGAAGACCAAACCCGAAGAAACGGGAGTACCAGAAAATACTTCAATCAGTCCGCCATTACCGATGCCGGCAGCTGCGATTGTACCGGTGAGTTCCAGTGCAGATTGCCCGACCAACAATACACTGCCGCCAGCCCCGCCAAATGAGAATGCCTGTATTCCGCCGACCCTAACTTGACCCATGCCCAAGGGTTCGGCCACATCGTTGTTATCGTTTGCTGTAATGGTTACGTTGCCGCCAGCAAAGCCACTTCCGGAGTAACTGCTGGTATCGATGCTGACAAAATCTAGTTCAACATTTCCACCAGTGATTGACGGTCCTCCGAGCGAATACTTCTCGGTAGGCAGATCCAGGAGTGTTGGCTGGAGTCCAGCTGAAATGAACAGTGAGCCACCATTTGCTGTGCCGCTGGATAAATCGATAGCTAATAGGCTCGGATGTGCAGTAACAGACCCGGAAGCTAAAACCGCGAGATCTACGCCAGAAAATTGAAGAATTCCGCCCGGCATGTTCGGGCTGAGAACGACGTCGCCGTTCGTGTTTGCCAATGTTGGATCGCCGGTGAGATTGATGGAACCCAGCAGAAGAGTTCCGCCGTTCACGAAAATGTGCGACTCGCCGCCATTCACGTTGACGGCACCGATGATCTGATCGACTGATGTCCGAACTACTCCAGGCGCGTTGAACGTAGTGGACTGAGCACTGAGGAGTCCACCAACGATTGATAAATCAGGTTTGATAACCTGATCTACGGCACTGGCGAGTTGTGAGATATTGATCTGTCCGTTGAGGGCGCTTAGTTGACCTTGAAGGTTGTTGACGATAAAAGAAGTTGCTGTGGCTGATTGAAGATTCAAATTGCCGTTAGCAGAACTGATCAATCCGGAGTTGAGGATCTGCCCGACTGCACTGCTCAAGGTCGCATTTAACGTAGCTGCCATTGTCGCTTGCACAGCACTTTGCTGAATGTTGTTCGTTAAGCCGTTAATGATCGATCCACCGGCTGTGATGTTAAGGGCTCCAGAGGCGAAGATGTTGCCGTGATTGACCAGGTCATTGACGATGTTGAAGTTCAGATTGATCGGCGTGCTTGTCAGCCCGGATGGCAGCAGCGTAGTGATGTTTGCACCAGCAGCGTTGAATAGCGACGTAGCATTTATGGTGAAAGTGGATCCGCTCTCCGGGTGAGCGATGATGGTTCCGAAGTTTGACAG
>JADYXS010000063.1 GCA_021772155.1 Candidatus Obscuribacter sp. | reverse complement strand
GGCGTATTTTATAAGCCCGGCTAAACTAGCGGCGCTGGCCGGTTCGCAGAAAATTCCTTCATGTCTTGCCAGTAATTTGTATGCCGCTCTGATTTCCTCATCTGTCACCGAATCTATCAATCCACCTGATTCTTCGGCGGCGCGGATAGCTTCCTGCCAGCTGGCCGGATTGCCAATGCGAATTGCCGTTGCGAAAGTTTCAGGATTCGGAATCACTTCTCCGCGAACGATAGCCGCCGATCCTTCTGCTTCAAATCCGCACATTTTTGGTAGCTTCGTTGCCTTGGCACTGGTTCTCCAAAGCTTGAACCCACGCCAGTAAGCTGAGATATTGCCGGCGTTGCCGACCGGTATAAATAGGAAATCCGGGGCATCTCCCAGTTGCTCGATCACTTCAAATGCCGCGGTTTTTTGCCCTTCTAAACGAAAGGCATTTATCGAATTGACGATGGTCAGGTTGAACTGTGCTGCCACTGCCTTCACCAAACTTAGAGCATCGTCAAAGTTTCCTTCAATTGGGATAACGTTCGCTCCGTAGAGAATCGCTTGAGCCAACTTGCCCAGAGCTACGTGGCCTGCCGGCAGCAGTACATAACACTTCAATCCGGCTTTGGCGGCAAAGGCGGCAGCGGATGCGCTGGTGTTTCCAGTTGAGGCGCAGATAACGGCTTTTGACCCTTCTTCGACGGCTTTGGAAATTGCCAGCGTCATGCCGCGATCTTTAAAGCTGCCTGTGGGGTTTAGTCCTTCGAGTTTGAAAAATATGCGCACCGCTGGAATGCCGATTATCTCAGCCAGATTTTGGGCCTCGACCAGCGGCGTACCGCCTTCTCCCAGCGAAATGGTCGGCGTGGCATTGTTGACGGGCAAGAACTCACGGTACTTTTGAATCAGTGGTTCCTGAACGCTCATGTTAGTTGGCTCCGTCACGTGGTGGTTCATAAATGCGAATGCAGCTAGCTAATTCTTTCAAAAATGGTTTGCCCGTAAGTTCGCCCAGCGCAGCATCCATGTCTGAGTTGCGGACGGCGTGCGTCAAGATGACGACACTTGCGCCAGGCTCTGCTGTTCCTCGCTGTAGAATGCTTTGAATACTGATGTTGTGCTCACCGAATATGGTGCCAATTTGACCGATTACACCGGGGCTATCGGACACGGAAAACTTCAAGTAGTACGGACAGACCCAATCACCTGGAGGAGCGGTGTCCGCCCACTCCGTCTCAATTGCATTTTGGAAATAAGATGCGAAATCAGGAAGTTGCAGGGCGCTTGATAGATTGATGATGTCCCCGACGATGGCTGAGGCCGTGGGCATTTGTCCGGCCCCAGGTCCAACCATAACGATCTCGCCAACTGCATGGCCAGTTACCAGAATTCCGTTGTGCGAGCCTGATACATTTGACAGTGGATGGGTCAGAGGTACGAGCATCGGGTGGACGCGCACGTCGAGCTTGTCGCCTGTGGCTCGTGTGCTTCCGACCAACTTCACCCGGTAACCGAATTCCCTGGCATGGGCGATATCGGACGGAGTAATTTGGCTTATGCCCTGGCGAAATACCGACGTAGGCTTTACGAATCGCCCATATGCCAATGCAGACAGGATGCACAATTTATACGCGACGTCGAAACCTTCCACGTCATTGGTCGGATCAGCTTCGGCAAAGCCTAATGTCTGTGCCTGTTTCAACGCATCGGCGAACGCCTCGCCTTTTTCTTCCATAGAAGAGAGGATGAAATTGGTGGTGCCGTTGAGTATGCCGGCCACAGAAGAAATTTCGTTTGCTTCCAATCCTTTCTGAATGGTCGAAATCAGAGGCACGCCGCCAGCCACCGAAGCTTCGAAAAATATCGCCACGCCCTTTTTTCGGGCTTGTTCAAACAGCTCTGGTCCGTGTTTCGCCAGTACTTCTTTGTTGGCGGTGACTATATGTTTACGCCGGTCGATAGCTCGTCGTATATAGTCTAGGGCCGGTTGTTCTCCGCCCATAACTTCGACGACAATTTCAATTTCCGGGTCTTCGAGTACTTCTGCCGGATCTGTCGTAATTGGGCATGGCAGCTCGATGTCGCGCACTTTCGTCGAGTCGCGCACGGCGATTTTCTTAAGCGTTAAGTTTTTTTGTTGCGTCAGCAATCGGACGACGCCTGTTCCTACAGTGCCAAGTCCGAGCATTCCTAACACAACACGTCCCATCTAATTGACTCCTGTCGGCTGCCGACGTTACACAGCAGTGTTTACCGAAAACCCAGGATAAGCGCACTTGCCAGGGGTTTGCTATAAGTACCTATAGACTGCTGCAAAATAGAATCGGATTATCCCATGTATTGCGGCGGCGCCTTCCATCAGCTCCAAGCAGCTTTTACATACGCGGTTGCAAAGCGGGCGGCATAAAGTTTCGCTGTGTAGACAGCTGCACTTCGTAGTTAGTAACCAACGGCTCTATCAGTGTTTGAAGCGACCCGGCAGTGTGGAATAACGATTCTATCGGCTCGAACATTTACTTGACACAATTTCGCTTGTAAACCATTCTTACTATCAGTTCATCAGCTATCTGAGCTCAATTTCAAGCATCTGGATAACTGTTTCTTGCGGAGACCCTTTCAAAAATGACAGCCTCCTTGTCTAAACGAAACTTTGTCGGCTTCCTGGTTGCCGCTCTTTCTCTCCAGTTTGCCTTGACAGTCTCCGTCTTGCCGCAGCAGGCCAGTGCAATTCCGGTCGGAATCAGTCCTCCTCCTCGAGCGCAAGCACTTAACGCTGGGCGCAAAGCCAGTCGCGCGAAAGCATACAGACCGAACAGGGTTGTCCGCCAGTTTCCTGGCAGCGTAAGAATCAAGCAGAAGAAAAAGAAAAGTGCAGTAAAGAAGAAAGTCGTCAGGCATGTTGCACCGCCGGCTCCGCAGACTTTGGTTGATAGTCTGGCCACTCGAACCATTGCACCGGGTGTGGTGCATAAGGTTTATCGCAGTTCCATGTATATCAATGTGCTCGATGTCGATCTCAAGAACAGTGCCATTCAAATGAAGCCGCTTCTAGCCGGCGAATCGTTCAATCGGCTCGAGGAAGTGAAAGACCAGGCTAACAAGGTGCAAGCCATAGCCGCAGTCAATGGCAATTACTTCAAAAAAGACGGAGTTCCGCTGGGAACTTTGATCATTGATGGCGAATGGATATCCGGACCGATTTTTGATCGCACGTGTCTTGGTATTACAGATGATGGGCGGGTTTTGGTCGATCAAGTAACTTTGCATGGACAACTTGAAACCTCTAATCCAGAAGTGCCATCGATCTGGGTCAACAACATCAACCAGCCGCGCCGACATGGCAGTCACCTGATTGCTTATACGCGCCGGTGGGGGACTGCTGTTCACATGGCTTACGACGGCGCTGTAGTTGCCGTAGATGCAAGCGGCCGAGTCACAGATAAACAGCCACGAAGCGTGGGGATTCCCTGGGGCGGCTTCGTACTTTCGGATAGCAAAGACAGCACCATCGCCAAGCTCAACGTGGGTGATCTCGTAAACCTCAGTTGGCAGCCTGGTCCGAGTGAATGGAAACGCGTTGTCCACGCTGTTAGCGGCGGTCCTGTTCTGATCAGAGACGGGAAGCTTTATGTCGGGCTTAAGGACGAAAATTTCCGTAAGTCTTGGACCGGCAGCCATATCCACGCCCGCACAGCAATCGGAGTTACCGCTGATCGCCATCTGTTGTTGGCGACAATCGAAGGACCACATACACTCTGGGATGTGGCCAAGTTTTTGAAAAAACTTGGAGCCGTCGATGCATTGAATTTGGATGGTGGCGGGTCGACAACGATGGTCATCAATGGTGCTACCGTCACCAAGAACCGCAGTACATTTGAACGACGTGTTGCCAGTACGCTTGCCATCGTACCGCGTGACAGTGGGCAGCCCATCTATAGCGGTCCGTCACCGAATTACATCCCGGCGGCAAATTTGACGGACTTCAGTGCTCAACCTCTAGTCAAGATCGCACCGGCACCTGGTTATGAAGTCGGCGGCGAGAAAGTAATTACTGCGGAGACTGTTTCGGAAAGCAATGATTTGGCTGCTGTTCCAAATTCGAATAATGATTCGATGCTTGA
The DNA here is from genome assembly GCA_021772155.1 of Candidatus Obscuribacter sp. Classification (GTDB taxonomy): domain Bacteria; phylum Cyanobacteriota; class Vampirovibrionia; order Obscuribacterales; family Obscuribacteraceae; genus JADYXS01. Next base: position 190 of record JADYXS010000063.1, on the reverse strand, counting down.
AACTGCAGAAAGACGCGAGCTTGCGAAAACTACAGTCAAGCGATACTTCGGTTGGATGAAGCATCTCAACCCGTTGAAATGATTCAATAGGGGCGGCGCCATGGTGTGCCACGAAAGCACAAGGAGGTGACAGATCCAAAGTGCCAGTTGTGTAAGGGATGGAGGCAGATCCTCCGAGATCGGCTGATGC
>JADYXS010000062.1 GCA_021772155.1 Candidatus Obscuribacter sp. | reverse complement strand
CCATTCGTAAGGAACCCAGTGTCGGTCCGGAAACGTGCTTGAGAAAAGGTCTGTCTGCGGAATGCTTCCATGCTCAAGAATGTAGTGACCGGTGGCAAGGTGCCAACCCGTCGAGCCGTCGCCCAGAACAAAATTGGGCACCGTACTTACCAGCAAACTGACGATGAACATGAAAATCAGATCGGAGACATCCGGGAGCGGTTTCGTTCCGGAGGGTTCCACGGTTTCGTTGGTTGACGGACGATTACAATCGATTTCGGACATGCCCTCATTCTTACCCATTGGCATCAAGCGAGCAATCGCCTCTGACCTACCTGTGGCGCTCGATTGCCCGAGCGCTTTTCCGGGGTGTTGCCGGGAAGCCGGCGCTCCCAGCTTCAAGACGGGCGCGTGGCGCACGCCGCGATATTTGCTCCAGAGAGCGCTCCTGCAGGACCGCCGACTCCGTTCATCTTGTTTAACGTCCCTATCCTTATCTTATGATGGGATAGGGGGCATTCTGGAAATTCGTCCTATTACTGTGCCCTAAAACAGATTTCGGCATGAAGTTTAGTTGAAGAATTCTTGCCGTAACCGTATGTGCATCGCCCATATATCTAGGTTAAAGAAGAATTTGTAGTAATTTTCGCTCATTGAGCGACCCTCAACCATCCAAAAGGCAAAGCTTTGGGGACGGCCCCGGAACGGTGAGTTTGTCTCCGAACGCAAAAAATTGATCATTTAAGTGATCGGCGAAAGTACTTATCCCTGCCGGATTTCGTCTTTGTTGACTACCGTAAGAACATTTAGAAATAAATTTCCAAGTTTTTCACACCCGAACGGGTTTGATATAAGCGTGCAAGGACCTTACTAATGCCGCAGGGTGCGCGGTTTCCCCACTTTAATTATCAGCTTGTCAGAAATGAACTTGACAGCCGGGGCAAAGAAGCCAAGTCAATTTGATTCCAACGTTGTCGTTGCTCAGCCGATGTGCGTTAATAGTAACTGGTTAATCTTTCTCTCGATTACTAAAAGGGGGAATGGAATGAATCCATTTCGATCTTTGTTCCTGAGTCTCTCCAGAATGCCTCCAATATTGATGCTATTCATCATTCTTGGTTTGGCCGTTGTGGTGACTATGTACGTAATGGGCATGGTCAATCAGAGCCAGGAGCAATTACAAAGAGAGCGCGCACTGCACGAGCAAGAGCAAAGTGCAAAGACAAAGGTTGTTTATGCAACCAAGAACATCGAAGAGGGCGAAATTATTGCTCAAGAAGCCCTCGAAGAGCGTGATATCGAACAAGCGAAAGCTCCCGTAGATGCTTTCACCAGTTCGAATGCCGTTGTTGGTCAAATTGCCGCCTATCCGGTTCCAGCTGGAACCATCGTGTCTAACCACGCGATCAAACCGATGGCTGTGCAAACTGGCTTCGATGGAAAAATCAAGGAAGGAATGCGAGCAATCACATTCGGCGTCGACACCAACTCTGGTGTTGCAGGTTTCATCGCTCCGGGCAGCCACGTTGACGTGGTCGCAATTACCGGATCGTCCGAAAATACCAAAGCAGCACCTGTTATGTCCGATGTTGAAGTAGTTGCAGTTGGTACCACGTACCAGAAAACTGCCGGAGCCGCCGGCGCAAACCCAGCCGGTTCAGTAACAGTTGCTGTGACCCCGGAAGATGCTATCAAGCTCGTCCGTGCAATCTCGGCAGCCAAGCTGTACCTGACCTTGAGAAGTGATAAGGACCATACCCCAGTTGCTGTAGTTGACGTGAAGGACCTCTTCCCGAAAGCCAGAGCGCTGGAGTCAACAGAAGTGGCTACAACACTTCCTCCGCCAAATCTTCCTCCTCCCCCGCTTCCAAGTGGTGGTGACGGCGGCTTTGGTGGCGGCGGCGGAGCAGCTGCACCACCCCCACCACCTCCGATGCATGAAATCGAAGTCTGGTCGGGTTCTAAGAAAGAAGTTCTCTCAGTGCCGCAAGGCTAAGCCGCCCGTAAACGGCTTGTCATAGCAATGTGACATTGTGAGAATTAATCTCTAGTGGGTACAACACTAGAGGAGTACAGAGGCAAAGGAGTTCAGAAATCTCATGAAACTGACTACGCTACTCGTGTGCGACGCCGGTTTGGACAAGCGTCAAACTATCGAAGATTTGATTCACAGCCAGCCTTCATTGGCTCTTGTGAGCACAGTCTCGGGCGGAATGGCGCGTGAACAGATTGGCAGCTTGCATCCGAAGCTGGTCTGGATTGAGCTTAGTCCTGCTCCTGTGCGTGGACTGTCATTGTTGGCAGAATTACGGGAAGCTTTCCCGCAACTCTACTTCTTCGTCAGTTACGAAGTTCCGGACCCCGAGTTGATCCGCACTGCGTATCGACTCGGGGCTTCCGACTTCCTCGATGCCGAGCGTTGGCGGACAGATTTGCCCGCTGCCGTTCAGAGCATCTTGTTGAAGCACCAGTCTGAGTCCGTCTCGACGGCATCAGGCAAAGTTATTGCAATCTTCAGCCCCACAGGTGGTATCGGTGCCACCACTATCGTCACCAACATTGCCGGTTACCTCGGCAAATATGGCGAAGCCTGCGTTGTCGACCTCGACTTGCAGTTCGGCATGGTGGCGCACTATCTCAACCTTGAACCTTCGTTTAGTTTGAGCACCATCGACTTTTCGCATACGAACTTTGACTCGACGTACCTTCGCAACTTGATGACGAAGTACGACGACAAACTCAGCATCCTTGCCTCGCCTCCCGAACTTGAAGATATCGGGGACATTTATGCCGCCCAGGTGCAAGAAATCCTCTATACCGCCAAGCAAGAGTTCCGTTACACCGTAGTCGACCTGCCGAAGAACTTACTTGATGAGCGCGCCATTGCGACTCTCGATTTGGCAGATCACGTGATGGTGCTGACCGAATACAACTGGGCGTCCATCTTGAACGCCAGAAAGTGCTTGGACACGTTCAAAGCGCACTACAACCAAGAAAAGTTGCTGCTCGTCATCAACAGATCAGAATGGCTGCCGCAAGACGTTTTGAGCGAATGCCGTGCAAACCTCAACTATCCAGTTTTTCACGAAATTCCGAACGACGCGAAAACTGCCAAATGGGTCAACAACCAGGGGCAGATTGCTCCAGCACACACTCCGCTCGGCAAGTCGCTTGACTCACTTGCACGTCGCGTTACAGGTGGCGAACAGTTGCTGCTCACAACCAAGGACGGCGAGAAAGGTGCAGGCGGTGGATTCAAATTCCCGGCCATCTTTGGCGGAAAGAAAAAGTAAGCAATCTAAACGAGGCAGAATAAATGTCGGACGAGAACAAAGATAATCTACCAGCAAGGCAGGCCTCGTCTCTGATGGGCCAGTTGGTTCGGCAACGACAAGCTGGCGAAGTAGCTCCGACCCAGGGCGGACAAACTGGCGTGCAGGGTCAAGGACAGGCGGGCCAAGTTGGTGCTCGCGGTGGGCAAACCGGCATGCAAGGCGGTGGTCCACAAACTGGCGTACAAGGTGGTGGTGGCGGGGGCGGCGTTCCTGAGTCAGTAAGCCGCGCCGAAATTGAACGAATTGACCGACGTGATGACGCCGAATACGCTCAGCAAGCACCGCACGATCCCATATCGAGCGATGCTTCTAAATTTCAGGCTAACGTCGCCCTTATCCGCGAACGCGAAAAGATCATCATCGAGCAACTGAGACGTGAGCTTGATACTTCTCGACTAACGCAAATCAGCGAAGACACACAAGCTCAAGTTCGTGCCCGCATCCGCGAAATCGTTAACTCAGATCCTGCGCCTTTGACCATGATGGAAAAGGGCATTCTGCTGCAAAACGTACTTGACGAAATCTTCGGTTT
>JADYXS010000477.1 GCA_021772155.1 Candidatus Obscuribacter sp. | reverse complement strand
GGGACTGGAGAGCAGCAATGACGCACTTTGCAATTGAGTTCGAGGGAAGACTGCCTTCCAGGCTCTAACACTTTTACACAAAACTATTGACAGACCCGAAATTTTTGGAAAAGCCTATGGCTTTGATCCTCTGGAATGCCACAACCTCGGTCCCGAACCGAGAAGCGAATGCTTTGATCGGTGCGGCGAACGTCCACGCCAACCTTTTCGCCGTCCGGAGAAAACTTGATAGCATTTGAAACAAGGTTGGTGAGAACTTGCACAATCTTGTCTACATCAACACTTAAATTAGCCAGATCCTTGTCACAGTTGGTTGTGAGCAAAATGCCCATAGCTTCTGCCATTCCAGCAGTTTCATTGATCGTCTTCCGGAGCAGCTCGCCTGGAGAAACGATAGTTTTGGCAAGTACTAGATTGCCTGACTCAATTTTCTGAATGTCCAGAATGTCGTTTATTAAACGTATCAAGCGTAATGAACTCTCTTGTGCAACGTTGACCAAATCAAGCGCTTCCGGTGAATTCAATTCAATTATGCCGCCTGAAATCAATGCCAACGCACCGCGAATGGATGTAAGCGGTGTGCGCAGTTCATGAGAGACCGTGGAATAAAATTCTTTGACACGAGTTTCCATTTCCTTGCGTTCGGTGATATTGCGAATGATGACTGAATAACCTACTCGCAGGTGGTCATGATCTAAAACGTCCGATACCAGCAGGGAAGCACAAAAACGACTGCCATCCGCCCGCACACACAAACCGTCCTTGTCCGCACCCGAGAGTCCAGCCTCCGCCAAACGACCATAGAACTCGTGTTCGAAAAGTTGTGAGACAGGCAGTCCCTCCGCCTGGGAATGCTGGTAGCCAAAGATGCTGACCGCTCCACGATTCCAGCTTTTGATGACATGATCTCGTCCAACACCGATAATCGCGTCGGCAGAAAATTCAACCAGGGCAGCAAGTTGCTGGCTTCGCAGTTCCGCTTCCTTCCTATCATTAATGTCTCTTCCGATGGCGTAGGACTTGCCTTCTTTCGCGATGGAAAAGCTGCGCCATTGCATCCAAATGTAACTTCCGTCCAAAGTCAAACATCTACACTCTGCAATCACGGTTTCCCCGATGGCAGTGCCTATTAGTGTGTTCATTACCTGCTGACGGTCTTCAGGATGAATCGACTCCATAAAACTCTCAGCATTTTTTGCATCTTCACCAAAGAGTAGATCATAGGCCGCATTACTTCGGAGTACTTTGCGAGTAGCGGTAACAGAAACGCAGAAGACATCCGGTGATTCATCAAAGAATACGCCCGCTTCTTTCTCGCTGATGTCGATTGACTGCTGGCTGTGCAATTCCAGTTTTTTCATTTATTGATACTCTTGACCCTATTAGCGAACTTTCAACGAGCCTTTGTTATACGTCTCCGCATTGCGGAACATATAGTCGAGAGGCACGGCGCCTCGCACCTTTGTCAAGCAAGCGGCCGTCTTCAAGGAGTGGTTCCAAATTCTTCGATCATGGTCGTGTTTGCTCAATTTCAGATGGCGCATTAGCTCTGATTTCTTAGCGAGCGCCGTCCAATTGAAAGTCAAAGGCACTAGCGCAGTGCCGCAGTCAGCCACGTCGACTGTCATCATGTCACCAACTGGAATGTCTGCTTGCTGACTGGCATTAGTCAGAAGCACCGAATGAGTGCTGGTATCTTGGCAGTTATAAATCTCGACTTGCGATCCGGCGTGCTTCAAAAACAGGACAGCTCCAGGACTGACTTTCAATTGGTATTTCTGAAGCTGTAGTGACATCGACTGTTTCACTTCGATTAGTGCTTCACATTGACCATTCGGACACGAGCCCAGTTCATCGAGATTATTCCAACAGGGGCAGTTCGTCTTGATCGTCGCATTGTCGAGCAAGAAGGTAGAGATAGCGTGGTGCGGCCGCTGGTGAACCAATGCGTGCTGGTTGTGAACGGGTTGCTGCTCATCCTGGCAGAGCGCAATCTGCGAGTGGCTGAGCAACAAGGTGGCTAAAACACAAACGTTTCTCAACATGCTTTGCTCCTCGTTTAGTTAATCACCTGAGTCGATCGATCAGGCCACGCAGACCGCTACAGCGGCTTGGCAAATAGCCTGGATCTCCTGCGGAAGAGACATCGGATCAAAAGGCTTGCTGATTACCCCTGTCGCCCCTTCCTCAAAGTAGCCTTCAACCTCATGTTTGTGCACCTTTGCCGTCATGAAGATGACAGGAATCCCTGCCAGCATCGGGTTCTGCCTAATGGTGTTGAACGTGGTTAAACCGTCCATACCTGGCATCATCATGTCCATTAGAATTACGTCCGGGCGAAACTCATTAAGTAGTGTCAATGCCATCGCACCCGACTCAGCTACCAGCACTTCCCATTTACCTATTTTTCGAAGAGTGATTTCGGCTACCTTGCGAATCGCCGCATCATCATCTACAAGCAAAACTTTTCTTATCAGCATATTTATTACCAGCGTGGAGGGAACGATAATTCGATTGACAGCCTGTCGGCGAAGTTGTTACAGACATTTCCATTCTTACAATCGAGCCCGAATCTCGAATCCCCCAAGCACCCGTTTTTCCAATCGCTGGGGGTGATATTAAGTTACCAAATTGGTGATCTATTCCAGTTACGCCGCTTGATACGTGGCGACGCGGCGCCACCCCTCGCCACGTATCACATTTGGACTATAACGGCACGGGACGTTCTCTTCGCGCGGACCAGCTGTTCCTAGACAACGTCAAAGAACATCGCTGCGGTCGCACAGTTGTCTCGCTCCAAGCGGGCAGAGTTATTTAGGAGCCTATTGGTAGCCTAACGGTAATCGTTGTTCCTTCTGCCTCTGTGCTCTGACAGGTTATTCTTCCATGGTGCAAGCGCACAATGCGATAACAGAGATACAGCCCCAGACCAGTGTTAGGTGCGTAACTCCTACCTGGTACCCCCTGCCAAAATTTGCCAAATAGACCTGTTTGAACTTCGTCCGGGATTGCCGGGCCAGAGTTACGAACCTGAACAGTTAGCTTGGCTCCCACTACTTCAGCGCTAACTTCAATGGGCTCTGAGCCATCGCAAAATCTAATTGCATTGTCCAGCAGGCTACAAAACAGACGGTACAGAGAATCGGCATCACCAAGCACCACAGGCATGTCGTCCATCAGATTGATTGCAATGGGAATTGAACGGCCAAGGCGCTCCAGGCTATCGAATACACATCGGGAGAGTACCGCCTTTATGTCCACCTCAACACGCTCGAAGTCGGAGGGGCCCACTTCATATCGATAAATTTCAAGTAACTTCTTCACCAAAACTAGCTGCTTCCTATTACTTTCGTTGAGTTCGGAAAGCACGTTCTCTAACTGAGGCGAAAGTTCGCCAAACCGCCCTGACAGGACTGCGTCAAAGACATTGTTGCTTCCTATCATGGGCACTTGTAGGTCATGGGCTAACGCCGCCGTGAAGTCACGAATCGTAGACAGGCGGAGTATCGACTCTTCAGATTTCCGCCGCTCGATCGAATAGAGAAGACAGCGAATCAGCGAATCGTCTTTAATTTGCTGCTTAATCAGGTAGTCTTGCGCTCCTAGACCGACTGCTTCCAGTCCCCTTCTTTCGTCATCACTACCGGTAAGAATAATGATCGGAGCCCCACTTGCTACCTCTTTGACGCGAGCAAGATTTATAAGCCCATTACCGTCCGGTAAATGAAGATCGAGCAAAATCGCATCAGGGGTCTCCAGTGACAACAATTTCGACGCCTCCGCCAGGTTGTTTGCGTGAGCCACTTCGAACTCAGGATTCCTTGCGCGCTTCAATAACTGGCGAACAAATCGGTAGTAATAACTGTCGTCCTCGATCATCAGAATCTGCAGTGACGACTTAGATCCATCAAGGGGAGCCGACCGGGCCTCTGTTTGCTCAGAATTGTGCATAGTGTCGTGGGAGTCCATATCATCAGTAACGGAGCCATTCGCATCATCGGACAATTTTGATCTTAACTGACCATCAAGCAGCATCCTCTCCAAGCGCCTCTTTGAGCATCGACCCCGCAACTGCATTGCGCTCTCTTTTAAACTCTGATTCCGCTTCCCTATACATCGGCAGTTCAAACCAAAATACACTGCCTTGTCCCACAATGCTTTCGACCCCGATGGTACCGTTGTGTTCTTCCACAAGGGCTTTGCTTATTGCCAAACCCAACCCTGTTCCACCCTTCTGGCGTGTATCTGATGAATCGAGTTGCTGGAATTTATCAAAGAGCTTCTGCATGTCTTGGTCTGAAATTCCCGGTCCATTATCAATTACGCAAAAACGAATTCTTCCCTGCTCGCCGGCCCTGGTAACAACGGAGACCTCGCTGTGCTTCGGAGAGAATTTGATTGCGTTAGACAACAGATTAGTAAGAACCTGGGTGGTCTTATCCCAGTCAGCATAGACACTGCTACCAGCTTGAGAAGAGTCGCACAATTTGATGCCTTCCTCCTCAGCCATACCTGAAAGAGCTCGAAGCGTTTCGGAAACCAGCTCCTGAACATCGACTTTCATTTTATGCAGACCCATCTGACCGGCTTCAATTTTCTTGAGGTCGAGCATGTCGTTAATCAGCCTGATCAGTCTATCTGTACTTCCGCGCGCCACTTCCAAAAGCTCCACGGCTTCATCCGAGGCCATCTCGACAACACCGCTTGCCATCAACCCAAGAGCACCGCGGATCGAAGTAAGGGGAGTGCGAAGTTCGTGAGACACTACCGAATTAAATTCGCTCACTCTCCTTTCTGCTTCTTTCCTCTCGCCGATATCGCGGATTGTTATCGAGCATCCGATGTGGTCGCCGGAGCGGTCGGGCAACGGTGACCAGGAAATTGAAACGTCGATGAGTGTGCCGTCCTTGGTGATACGCTGGGTCTCATAATTGTCAACGCGCTCGCCGCGGCTAATCTTGTCCACGAATGCTTGGACTTCTGCTTTCTTGCCTTCCGGCACCAGTATTGATAGCTGTTGCCCGATTGCTTCGTCGGCAGTATGGCCAAAGAGCCTTTCGGCACCTCTATTCCAGCTAGTAATGGTCCCCTCTGACGACTTCGTAAATATTGCATCGCGGGAATACTGAACTATGCTTGCAAGCCGCTCTAGTTCCACTTCCGCTTGCTTACGCACCGTAAACTGCCCTATCTTCCGCCCTAATGCCAGGAAGGTCTCTAATTCCTCCGCATTCAACTCCCACGGTGTGGCAGTGAAAAACTCAATCGCCCCAAGCACAATGTCGTTAACCGCTACCGGGAAACAGATTGCGGCGTTTATGCCACACTCTTTAGCAGATTGTAATCTTGGAAAGTTCTTGTCGGTACTCAGGTCAGTAACGTATGCAGGCTCATTACTAGACCAGACCCGACCTGGTAAGCCGGCTCCCGGCGCGAAGGTAGTTGCCCTGCAAGCCGCCAGAAATGGGTCGAAAGAACCCTCCGGAAGTTGAACGGATGCCCTGCAATGCATGACTTGCTGGGTCTCGCCAGGGCACCAAAAGGCACCAAAGGTGGTGTCGCTGTCTTTTTGCAGATAATCGGCCATTATTTGTAGAGCCTGGGAAATAGCGTCGCTCCACGTGACGGTCTGATTCAACGCACTTGCCACCGCGTACTGCATGCTTAGCAGCCGTTTCGCTTTCCTCAGCTCGGCGGTACGGATACGAATAGTTTCCTCTATGCCTTCGTTGATTGATTCAATTTCTGCCTGCCGGAATGCTGTGATATGCGTTTCTTTCACGTTGCACCGGCACGCATAAATCAAAAAGACGTCCTCGAAAGCAACCCACCAGACATGCTCAACCGTTCTCCACAGCTGGATACTTGTGACACCATAAACCGACTGCGGGAAGAACAGCCCGCGTGCTAAATGATCAATAGCAACAACTATAGATGCAGTTAGAAGCACTCGCCAATCTCTATAGAAACTCAAGAATGCCAGCGAGCCAAAAATATGAAAATGACTCTCAATTCTTCCACCTGTAAGGTGTATCAGTAACGCAGAGTACAATGCTTGCCCAATAGCCACTGCATGACGGGTAACCGCCTCACCAGGTTTCGTAATCACAAGGACCACTGGCCAAATGGTAATTGCACCACCCAGCAATAACGCAGTCCAGACGTGAATGTGAACGTCACTGTAATGTCCAGCCCAAGTTCGCGGAGAAAGCACCAGCGCAATCAGGATGCAAGCAAACCATTGAAAAATCAATAACCCTGCGAAGAGACGATCGGTTTGCCTGTAGACCGATTGCTGCTGCTCTTGAAACAACGATTGGGCTCGCTGCTTAGTGGTTTGCGATGTAATCTCAATCATGCTCATTTGCGGCACAAGCTCAACAGTTCCCTATTGGGCGAAGGAATGTCTTGAAGAGAACATCCAAAAACAGGGGTGTCCGCACACATGGTTCTGTTTTTACCGGTAACAAGCGATACTATTGTATCCAGACCTTGGTTATCGCCCTCATGTCCGCGGCCTGCTGTGATTCCGCCCTTGAAAATCAGTTTTCCGGAAGGGTCATAGAGCATGGTTTGCCCAGACGTTGTGGCTCTAAATCGTTTCGCTTCTTGTGAACAGTCGTCAGCAAGAACCGTAACGCCTTGGATGTTCTTGGCGCGGAACCAGGTGGTGCTCTTTTCCCAATCCCGCTCTACACCGCTTGGTTTTATAAAGAGGACGGAAGGCCTCAACTGCGGACAGAGTGTCACCAACGCAGCCAATTCTGTCACCGTCGCATTTGTGCACGGGCACTTCGGATGAGCAAACATAACAAGAGTGAATTGTTCGGAGTCGCGCTTTAGCGTCGTCTCCGCCGGCCAATTGGTTGAACTTTCTGTTGCAGGCCCCGGTGAGCGCTCATACATGATCAGCAACATGTTCGCTCCAGCGATAAAACTCAGCCAAGCTACGCAGCCAAGTACAAGTGCTGTTGCGCCGATTCCAGAACAGAATTTGTTGCTCAGCCCATTATCCGCCCGGTTTTCGATGTGCATGGAACCTCCGGTCGTCTCACCGCTCACTTCTATTTTTGCAACAACTGGGACGAGCCGCCATTCCCAAATGGAGTAGTACTCATGCCCCAAACGTGTTGCTCATTATCCCTCAAAATGGTGACTGTAGACTTGGTGTGGCTGCCATGAAAGATCTGATCCATGCACTACATGGAGCCTAGAATTTTGTTTCGGCATAGTGAAATCTGGCACTGAATGCGTTTCAGATTCCCGTAACGTAAGCCTGCTCGAGTTCAGTACCTGGGACTTAACGGCATTGAGCAGTTTCATATTAACGGAGAATTTGCTGAGATACCCATCAGCGCCGGCTTCCATTGCGGCAATTTGGCTTTCAAAATTGTCTGTTGCCGTAACAATAAGTACTGGTAATGCGCTCCACTGCTCATTGTTGCGGATGAGACGGCAAATATCCAATCCGCTAGGCCCAGGCATATTCAGATCAAGAAGCACCACATCCGGGCTTACCTCATTTAACAAATCCTCCAGATGCTCTGTGTCGAGAAAGCTATACACGAGAATTCCTTCCGCACTCAAAATGGCTTCTACACGCCGCGTAAACGTTCTATCATCGTCGAACAGCAACACCCGGAGTCGTTCGGTTGTGCTCAATCCGGCGTCGAAGTTAGCTGCACAAGCCTTGCTATTAGGTTGTGGTGTCTGCATCACAGAAGGCGTTCTGGCCTCTTCTCTGGCGGACGCCAATGCCACTTGTATGGCTTTCCAGGATTCTTGTTTGTATAGCGCCCGCTCATTGCTCATCATTGTTCGAAACGTATCTTCTATGCATCCCATGGACTGTCCTACTTCTACAAAACCAAATAGTCCCGCCGTGCCTCGCAACATATGTGCCTCGCGTGCGGCAGCTTCGATGAATCCATGATTGTGAGGTGGGCATTCGGCATTAAGAATCAGGGTGCTCAGTTTCTGGAGCCGAGCAGGTAATTCCCTTGCGTAATCTGCAGCAAGTTCAGAAAGTTCGTCTGATACCTCGACACCGGCTGCCTGGTTGTTGGTGACCGAATCCTTATTCAATAAACGCCCGATTTCTTCCTTGAATACTTGAATCGAAATTGGTTTATGCAGAACAAGGCAAACTCCAAGGTCCTTGCGCATCTCGACAAACGAGAGACCATCCCGGACACTTGCGGAAACAAACACTACCGGACTGGTCACTCCTTTTTTTCGCAACCTCCTTAGCCAATCAACTCCACTACCGTCGGGCAGATCTCCGTCCAGAATGATGAGATCAAATGGGCCCGATCCGATCTCTACGTTCGCTTCCCTAATAGTTGGCACCTGTGCCACTAAACATTTTGTTCCTCGCAACGCGTAAACCATTGCCGCTCTAAATTTCGGATCATCATCAACCAGTAAAACGCGCTTGTTCGTATTCATCGTTATTTGTCCTTGGGTAGAGAATCGGAATTTGGGCCGGCAATAATAATCATTTATCGCGCTTGGTTTTTGCACCTCGGGCTGACAACTCGATCTAACCATTGCCACCGCCAAAGCTCTATCCCCTCAATGTGTTGAAAGAGAGCCGAGCCCTGGGTGATAGAGGAAAACGCCTCTTCCTGACAGTAATTTGCTCAGACCACGTTGAACTGAGGAGCCCGCCTACACTTCCTACGATTTTGATCCATTTTGAACATATCACTCAAATGGGTAAGAACCCTGTTAGGCACGGCTTGTCCAGCTCCTCCCTCCAGAATGCAAAGTCGCCATGGAGGGGTTCCTTCGTTTAGGTTGTGATCGCGAAGACCGAACGCTTCGTGCCTAAATAGTTTGCTAAAGGGACAGATAGCAGGAAGGTCGGTTCCTACCATGGCTATTGGGACTTCGTGGAAGTGCTGCGGCACAGTTTGTGTTTTTCACGGATCGACTGCCTGTGCGGCCAAACTTAAATTGCACTCAATAGCGGCCAGTCGGCAGCATGCAGACAGAATCGCCTGAAACTGATAAGGTCACTTTAACGTGAGTGTGATTTGGAATCAATTTATTGAAATCAGACATCAGCGTTGGAGACCCAAAGTTGTGCTACAGCTTGTGAGGTCACTTTGGCATGCCGGATGAGAAGAGCCACGCCACCCAAGATTCGCTGACAAGCGAAAGGCAACTCCGATTAGTAATTGAAGCATCACCAAGCGGAATGATCATGGTAGATGACCAAGGCAAAATAGTCCTGGTTAATACCCAAGTCGAAAAATTGTTCGGTTATGGTCGCGAAGAACTTCTTGGTCAGCCCATCGAGATGCTGGTGCCGTACTCCGCTCGCAGCAATCACCAAGTTTATCGAGAAGCTTTTTCGAAAGATCCTAAGGTAAGATCGATTGGCATCGGTAGAGATCTTTTCGGCTTGCGAAAGGATGGCAGCCAGGTCCCTATGGAAATTGGACTGAATCCGCTAGAGACTGCAGGACAGCAATTTGTGCTGACTTCGATCATAGACATCACAGAGCGTAAACGCGCAGAAGAAGCGCTATTGAAAGCTACAGAAGACCTGGAAACTCGTGTTGAGGAGCGAACACGAGAATTGCCAGAAGCCCGGGATCAAGCACAGGCTGGCTCCAAGTTAAAGTCTGAGTTCGTTGCAAACATGAGCCATGAAATACGAACTCCGATGAATGCCATTATCGGTATGTGCAACATCCTGCTCAAGACCGATCTTGGAGATCGACAGCAACAATATGCAAACCACATTCGTGAGGGAGCAAATGCCCTGCTTAACGTCATAAACGACATCCTCGACTTCAGCAAGATCGAAGCTGGCAAACTGGAGCTTGAGCTTGTCGATTTTGATCCGGTGCGCTTAGTCGAAAGCACCTGTGAGTTATTGGCGCCCGCTGCTCATTCCAAGCAATTGTCTTTGATGGCAAATATCGAGGCATCGATTCCTGAGCAATTGCGTGGCGATCCAGTAAGGCTGCGACAGATACTCGTTAACCTCACATCAAACGCCACTAAGTTCTCCGACCATGGTGAAATCATCGTGCGCGCGCATCTGAGATCTATCGACAATGGTATAGCCAACATGCAATTCTTCGTGACCGATCAGGGGATCGGCATCAGCCAAGAACAGCAAAGTCGACTGTTTAAGCCTTTCGTTCAAGCCGACGGATCGATCGCCCGGCGCTTTGGAGGCACAGGACTAGGATTGAGTATCTGCAAATTATTGGTCGATCTGATGAACGGCAGCATTGGCGTCGAAAGTTCCCCTGGGATCGGTTCAACATTTTCATTCACTGTTCCGCTGGAGCTCAGATCTCCATCGCCCGTAGAAACTCTTCGTGATGAGCTGCTCAACGTAGATGTATTGATTGTTGATGACGCATGTCAGATCAGGCAGATTCTACAGGGCTATGTCGAGTCGTGGGGCATGCGCAGTCAGAGTGTGACGACCGCCAGAGAAGCTCTTCAGTCGCTTCGCCAAGCCTACGTCAATGGCGCTCCGTTCAAAATTGCTATTATTAACAGTATACTTTCAGACAAAAATGGCGTCGAGCTAGCAACCGACATTTTCAATGACCCTGCCATTTCAACTACGAAGCTGATCTTGTTGACCGCGTTCGACACGCCAGGTGTGGGTAATCAGTTGATGCCCACTGGCTTTCACGCGCAGTTGGCTCAACCAGTTAGACGCTCGCATTTGCTGGAATCAATTGTCGCTGCCTGCAGTAGCAGCGAGGCGATCATGAGTCGTGCAGCGGAGAACATGCAGAACAAAACAGCCTCTAAAGCGGTGGAACATCGTGAACTCATTCTGATTGTCGAAGATTATCCGGTCAACCAACAGGTCGCTCAACTGTACTTAACTGAACTGGGCTTTGCATCGCATATTGCAAGCAACGGCAACGAGGCTCTTAAGGCTCTATCTCAAAATCACTATGCGTTAGTGTTGATGGACTGCCAAATGCCGGAACTGGACGGTTTTGCCGCAACAGAGGCTATACGAAAACAGGAACTTGGAACCGGACACCACATTCCAATCATAGCCATGACTGCGCTTGCCATGGCAGGAGATCGTGAGCGATGCTTGTCCAGCGGAATGGATGATTACGTATCAAAACCCGTAGATCCAGAACAGTTGAGAAGAACGATTTACCAGTGGCTTCAGCACGATCAAGAAGCGATCGATCATTCACAGGAATCTACAGCGGTACATTCCTATAAAACGCCAGGTGAGCATCCGATTGATCTCGAAGCTCTCAACATCAAATATGGAAGCGCCGGGCAGACACTATTAAAACAGTTCCTAACCGACGGACCTCAAGATCTTACCAAACTGCAACAGGCGCTTCATGCGAATGACGGTCCTGCCTTTCTTCGGACGGTGCACGGATTTAAAGGCATTTGTGGTGCTGTTTACGCGACCAAATTGCGAACCACTTGTGTTGATATCGAGAATGCGGCAAGAGATGGGAACTGGCGCACCATACCAGCTAGTTTGCGACAGATGGAAATCGAATTGAGAGAATTGCAGGAGTTCTTGAAATGGAAAAGCACGAATTAAAACCAAAGACCGAACAATCGACAATCACCGTGCTGATTGCCGAGGATCAACTGATCACCAGGCTTGGTTTAAGAATGGTAATTGAAGGCTTCGCGGATCTAAAAATTGTTGGCGAAGCAGTGAATGGTCAGTCTGCCGTGGACCTGGCAAAAAACCTTAGGCCGTCTGTCATCGTCATGGATGTTGGCATGCCCGTCATAGACGGTATAGAGGCAACGAAACAGATCAAAGAACTTGCACCTGATACCAGCGTTCTCATTCTCACAAGCCATGATCATGACGACGACGTTTTTGCCGCGCTGGCCGCTGGTGCTAATGGCTACTGCCTCAAGGACGCAAGCAAAGAAACTCTGGCGTCAGCGATTCGCGTTGTCAGTCACGGTGCCTCCTGGCTGGATCCGGCAATTGCAAAACGTGTGCTTAGAGCATGTACAGCACAACACTCCAGTCGGCCGTCGTCTACACCTGACCAGAAGAGCGACAAGTTTGCACTTTCCACACGAGAAAACGAAGTCCTTGAACTATTGGTTGACGGACTGAGCAACCAGCAAATGGCTGAGCGCCTGTTCATCAGCAATGAAACAGTGAAGACTCACATGCGTCATATCATGGAAAAGCTTGCTGTTTCAGACCGCACCCAGGCTGCGGTAAAGGCACTGCGCGAGGGACTGTTGTTGAATCAACCGGCGATCTAAACCGGTGTCACCGGAACGGCCTTCTTGCATTCAGCTAACGCAGAGGCACGTTGCACATTTGCGCGAGTTCTTCTATGTGGGCTTTGTGGCATTTTTTGAGCCATAGTAACTCTTCTCGATTCATGCGCTTCCACAAGATTTTGCGTAGTTCTGGTGAATGAGCCAACCGCACCAAGCGACGAAACTCTTCCGACATATAGCAAGGTAGCGAACGGTCGTTATTTAGAGCATCTTGGAATTCAGCCACTCTGGGCGAGTCGTCGACATCGACGGTTCCTTTTAGTAGTTTCTGCGTTTCAATTTCAGTAAGTTTCAGATCATTCACAGCTTCGTGCGCACCGGAGGCAAACAGCGCATCCAGAGCCTTCATTTGCATTGCTGCTTGAAACTTGGCCTGTGTTGTTTTATGCCCAGACGTCTCAGGTTCAGAATTATTTTCAGATGCCTTGAGCGGCTGCTGACTGAGGATAGAGCACACTACTGTTGCTAAAAGAATCATGTGTCGCATTTGAATCTGAACCTCTGATTGATACTCCAATCAAAGCATTGCGACCAGTAACCAGACATCCCGCAGAGTGCTGAATGGAAGATGAGTCATGGGTGATAGCTGGTTACACATTGACGCTAAAGTGCTGACCTGCCCGAGTGCCAAACCAAGGGGCCGGTCTAACAGCCTCGGGTATCAGACTTGCTTACGTATCACCCAAAAGTGCAAGTACAGTTATGCAGCCACAGAAATTCTTACACGTTGTTTAAACCGGCAGCCACCGACTCAAAAGCTCGCCTAGTTTCGCCGCACTGACCGGTTTGCCGACGTGATCATCCATGCCGGCAGCAAGACAACGGTCGCGATCGCCCTGCAAAACATGTGCAGTCATTGCCACGACCGTAGTATGCAGTCCGCTTTCTGCTTCCACATTGCGGATATGTTCGGTGGCCTGATAGCCGTCCATCACGGGCATTTCGCAGTCCATCAAGACCAGCGAAAAGCTTCCCTGGCTAACCGCCTCGACCGCCTGCGCGCCATTATTGACGGCAACTGCCTCGTATCCAAGCTTCTTAAGCTGTAGCAAAGCGACTTTCTGATTCACCGGATTGTCTTCTGCAACCAAGATAGAGACACGTTTTTTCGGGCCGGGGTGCGCCACAATGCCAGCTCTAACCGACAATCCATTAGAATTGCCATCCATCGTGGCAATGTTCTTCAAACAATCATGCAATCGCGACTGCAACAGGGGGTGACAGAGATAGGCATCAAACCCCGCGCTGACAACCCTTTGTGCCTGAGTGCGATTGCCCTTGGTCAGAATGAGCAAAATTCGCAACGATGGATCACCGGTTGCTAATCGAGCGGCTTCAGCGAAGCCGTGCAAGCCAATGTCGAAATGATCGCTGTGCACTATCACAGCATCAAAGGGCTGGAGCTGCCTGTCGTAAGCCGTTACAAGGGCATCGGTGATGCTGGAAGCAACCGTTGTTCGCATGCCCCACTCTTTCAGGTATCTGCCCAATGAATCAAACTTGTGCGCGCAAAGATCCACAATCAGTGCATTTCGCGGAAGCGGCACTGACTGTTTTGAGCGCTGGCAGTCTTCGACACCGCCCAAGGGGAGTTCGAACCAGAAGACTGAACCGTGACCTTCGTCACTATCAACCCCGATCGAGCCTTGCATCAACTGACATAGGTGCTTACAAATAGATAGCCCCAACCCAGTGCCACCATACTTGCGATTGATGGTGTCGTCGGCCTGGATGTAAGGCTGAAACAATATAGCTTGTTGTTTATCACTGATGCCGATGCCGCTATCACGAACGCAAAATCTCGTCATCACCTGGCCTGCGCCATTGGGCTTCGCCTCAACTTCGACACTAACTTGACCAGAAGGCGTAAATTTCATCGCATTGGCGATCAAATTTAATAGTATCTGTCGAATGCACCGGCTGTCACCAACAACTTTTTTCGGAAGGTCTTTGCTAATCCAGCAAAGGAGTTGCAGGTCCTTCTGCTGGGCTTGTTGACCAAATAGATCGGTACTGGTTTCAACTAGAGAAACCAAGTCAAACTCGACACGCTCCAAATCGAACTTGCCGGCTTCAATTTTCGAAAAGTCAAGAATGTCGTTAATCGTACCGAGCAATGCCTCAGCCGATTCATTCAGGGTAATAGCCAGGTCTCTTTGTTCTGCATCAAGAGCGGTTTGTAGTAATAGCTCACTCATCCCGATGACTGCATTCATCGGTGTTCTAATTTCGTGACTCATGTTGGCGACAAACTGAGACTTCATGCTTGAAGCGTCGCTTGCCTTGACGCAAGCTTGTTCTAGCTCGCTGATTCGCTGCTGCTGCTTTTTGATTGTAGAGTCGCGCTGCTCTAGCCGTCGGCAAATCGACCGGATGGCCCCGATCATTTGTTGGCGCGAATCCAGATCCTGGCACTTCATTGGCAGCTGCCAGAGTAAATCGAAAATAGGCTCGGCTTCAGACGACGTGTCTAAAGACGCGCAAATCTCGGCAGACAATTCCGCCAAAGGGATTTCGGGATCTGGCCAAGACTGTTGTGTCATAAGGCCTTACGTTGAGTAATAGCCCGTGGGAAGTGCAGTCTCGATGATGATGTAATCACGTCCGCTGTAGTGGCAGGGCAGCGATGCTGCACCGGGAGGGGACACCCCCTCCCCTACACGGCGCGAAGAGACCGACGTTCGCCAGGGGACGCGCACTATATTCGGTGCACTGAGGAGGAAACATTGGAGACGAACACCGCGCAGCCAGCTGAGCGGCGTTCGCGCCCCACGAGAAACTAGGCTTGTTTGCCTGACATTTCCAGAGCTCTGTGCAGCTCGCTGCTCTTGCGTTCAAGAGCTTCTTCAAGTTCCATGATCCGTTTTTCTAGATCTTTCACCATGCCGATTGGAACAATCTTTGCTCCAGAGCGGGTGGTCAAGGCCATCTCTTCAGAGAGCTGACGTCTCCAAGAGAACAACAGACGCGGTGCGATGCCGTATTTACGGGCAACGCCTGAAATGCTTGCGCCTGGTCCTTCCGTTTCAGCCACAATGGCCTTCTTTTCTTCGTGCGTCCAACGGCGACGGCGATGGACTGATCTAGCATCCTCAGCTTTGCGATCTGATCCTGCTACTTGGTGGGTTACCGTTTCAAAACCATTTTCGATGATTTCTTCGGTGGCGCCATTTCCAGTTACAAAATTGTTCCGGTTCAGATCGGACTCATAAACGCTCATAGTGTCTTCTTCTCCGAGTGGTAGATAACAAAAGGCATACCAAACCCCACAAAAGGCATGACGCCTTCGGAGTTTTAAATTTGTATTTGAAGTGCGGATCCCAACCAGCATGGAGGGGTTTATGCTGGAGAGTTGCCGTAACTTTGGATAAAGCTGTAACTCTCATTTGCTTGTTGTGCAAACTGGAGCACACTATTAGTTGTACCAGACAATACTCATGTGTAAATCACTGCAAACCCGAGCGGATCTGGGGCTAAGCAAGATATATGTGTTAAATAATCGGACTGTTTGTGTACGAGCATGAGCTTTCATCACTTGGCTTCCAGTCCTGTAGCCTGTTTCAGCGATATGCCAACCCTTTTCAACAATCGGGCGGAATTGCACCCTCAATCCGCTTGATAAGCATCCGGTAAACCGAACCACTCTGTGCAATTCTGCAAGGACCTGGATCCATATTCCTATAAAGGAATCACCGTCATTTAGAAGCGAGCACAACATGTCACTCAAGAGTTGATTGCAGCAGGTCAGGCGAGATCTCTTTCACGGACTGGCATCTATGTTGAATGTCAGCGTTTTACTCAACAGATAAGTAAGCAATTCTTTTCTCGAATGAATCCTTGCACGTGCTGGTAAATGGCAGATCGTAATTGCGTGTCAAGTTCAGTTCGAGATTTTTCTGGGATGAAACGTTTTGCTGTGTCAGGCGTCGAGTTACGCCGTTATTCAATTGCGAGGGGAGGAAGGGTATGTTATTGCGCATCACAGCAATAAGAGTTCTGACGCTGAGTTTGACTGCCTATATCGGCACGCCTGCATTCGCGCAAGGTTTGATACCGCCCCCGGGCGGAACTATAATTGCCCCGCCATCTACTGCCTTGGAGAGACAACTTGGCAATTTCGTCGCCGCGCCGATCCTGGACCCGACAACTCAAATTGCCCAAGCCGAGTCCCGCTTTGGTCTTCCAGCTGTGTTTCCAAATCCAACGGTGCCTACTGATGTGACTGGTATTGGCGGTAGCCTAGGACACGCTCAAGGCCTAGAGGAAAGGCTGCTTGGACCCGACCGCAGAGTCGTGCCGGATAGTCGTGGGCTAATTGTGGCCCGCGACCCACGATACTGCTTCACCGGCATCTGGCAGCCACCAATACAAGGACAAACAGCACTTGCTTCATTGCCTGGAGTGCTGATATTCCCGGCTGTCGTGCCAAGGACGATAGATCTTGCAACGAATTCAGTGCAAGTAATGCCTACGATTGGTGCATCGTATTCAGTATCAGCGGGCAACGCATTGACCCTCTCGAGAGGTGCTCTGCTTGTTAAAGGTGGTGCTGCGCCAACAACTATCTGCATGCCACTTCCCTGCGGAACAGCGCTCGTCAGAATCGAACAGGGCGCCTTCTCAATGGTCTCGAATCTGGACGGGCGTGTGGCAGTGGCCAACATGGACGACCGACACACCGGTGCCGTGGCCGTTTCCCTCAGCAGTCCTCGGCTCCAAAACGCCGGAGAGCTGCCAATCCGAGTAGGGAACATGGTCGAAATCTATCCCACTGCCGCACGAATCGGTGAAAACCGTCTCGTTGCCTACTCCGTGTTGAATCAAGCAGCGCTGGCTAACGGTTACAGCGTCGAAACGATGACTTTGAATTATCCACGCGCATTGAAACGCTTCAACATCACAAGGAATCTCAGCGAACCGCAATTGAATCGATTGCTTAAAACGGCCGCCGCAGTCGCAACCGTAGACGGTCAGCGTCAGACTTACGGACTACTCCAGTAAGGTAAACGGCGCCAGGAACATAAAAAACGATCCGAGGTGGCGTTCAACGCGCACCTCGGAGCAGTAGCGGGACCAATTGTTCTGCATTCAGACAAGTTGCAGATAAACGTAATATTCCCGAAGAAGCCAAGAGTTAATCGATCAATCGAAAATCCGGCGCTGGCCCTTAAACAGTGGGGCTCAGTTGACCTGCTTTTCCTGTTCTTGCCAATACACCTCGCGCAATCCTTTCTTGTAAATTTTGCCGCTGCCAGTTTTCGGCAGTGCCTCTATAAAATCGATTTCTCGCGGCACTTTAAAGTGCGCCAAGCGCTCACGGACAAATTCTATCAATTCTGCATCGGTCACACTTTGCCCGGCACGTTGAACCACTACAGCTTTAATGGCCTCTCCCCAGAATTCATGGGGGATGCCGAAAACTGCACACTCCAGCACGCTTGGGTGCTCATAAAGAACAAATTCGACTTCAGTGGAATAGACATTTTCTCCACCAGTAATAATCATATCCTTTTGACGATCAACGATATTAATGAATCCCTCGCCGTCGACGACAGCCAGATCTCCGGTATGTATCCAGCCATTTTTCACGGTTTGAGCCGTTGTCTCAGGCTGCTTCCAGTACCCAACGAATATGGTTGGGCCCCGCGCAATAATTTCACCGACCTCGGTATCATCGTTTGCGACCTGCGAACCATCAGCGCGAACGACCTTTACTTCAGCGCCTATATAAGCTCTACCAGTCTTGCTCCGTACCGACAATTCTTGAGCTGCGTCGCCAGTTAGCTGATGCACCTTCGGTCGACTCAGTGTCAAAAATGGGCTGGTCTCTGTCATTCCGTACAACTGAATGTACTCGCATTCAAACACTTCAATTGCGCGGCGCACCAAATCCGGTGCAATTGGCGATCCGCCAGTAAGAATTAGGCGCAAACTTGAGTACGTATGTTTGTCCAACGCATCATCATTCAACATTGCGTTTAACATGGTCGGCACCAGTACGCTAGCGGTTATGCCTTCCGATTCCACCGCCTTCAGAGCCTCAGTGGAATTGAAATAGGGCAGAAAAATATGCTTGCCTCCGGCCCAGGTAATGGCGAAAGTCGCCCAAGCGTCGGCCAGGTGGAACATAGGCGCTGCATGCAACCAGGTATCTTTTTCAAACAATCCCAGATCGGCAATGACGGCAAGAGCGTTGAACGTGACATTGCCTTGGGTGAGCATCACTCCCTTAGGGCGGCCTGTCGTACCGCTCGTGTAATAAATCTGCGCCAGGTCGTCTGCGGACAACTGCGGTAGTTGGTCGAGAGTAGCCTCTTCAGCATTTTCCAGAATCCGCTCAAAATCAAGGCACTTAGCGGACACTGGGCGAGGACCAAGCTGAACGTAGGTCGCGATTCTCGGACAGAGATGCTCAATCTCATCGACTGTACCTATGAAGTCGGTGTGGACAAATAGCAGCTTCGCTTCAGCGTCTTCGAGAATAGCTCCTAGTTCACGAACTGCCAGCCGGTAGTTCAAAGGCGTAAGAATAATTCCGCTTAGCGCACAGGCATAGTAGATTTCCATGTACTCATGACAATTCGGGGAGGTTATACCGACCACATCGCCTTTCGTTAGTCCCATGGATTCCAAGGCATGCACTAATTTACTGACTCGTTGGCCGAGCTGCTTGTAAGTAAAGCGCTTTGAACCGTCAATGATCGCTTCTTTGTCAGGAAAGAGGGTGAGCGCCTTGTTTAACGAAAGCCACAGGTTCATAGCAGTCTCACAGGTTAGGGTCAAAAGCGCATTTTAGCTGACTCCGCGCCGGTAAACCAAGCAAATGATTCTAACGAAGGACCTCATCAGCGGTCTGGGCGGCGCATGGACTTGATTGATACTGGCGGCCTGGGCAGCGCATGGCGCCGCCCCGACGTTCTTCATCCGCACCATATACGATACCGAGCCGCCATCGCTAGCAGAGTTTACAACAAGCTTCTACTTTCCGAAGCCTGTCATACGTTCGTCATAGCCGAGTTTTAGAGTTCTCCGCAGTTCAAGGGACTGGTCCAAAGGGAGAGCAACACAATGCAAAATGATGTAAACGCTAATCAATCAGAACAAGTCGCGATCCAGACTGGCATACAGGGCGGTGGTTACATGGACATTGTCGCCAAAACCTGGTCCGCCCCCAGTAACACTGATCGAGGCGAGGTCCCGGTAGTTCCTGACGGGTTTCCAAGTTTGTCGCTCCACGAAGGAGAGGCCAACGTAGTGGCCGGCACCAACTCTCTTAGTAACAGCGTGACCGACGGCGGTACCCTGCCCAAAGCCAAGAAAGACAACGCCAGTGGAGCCAATGCCATAAACGCCGAAACAGCACCAGACACACCGAGCAAAAAATCACTTGAAGCATTTGCGGCTGAAAAGCTGAAATCCAAAGCGAACAAAGTGGAAGACGGGAGCAACGAATTATTGCCGAGCCTCGATAAAGAACAAATGGTAAAACAGTTCCATGAACGCCTGATGAAGCAACTACAAAGGCCGTTGGAGCCAGACAGCCGTTCGATACAGCCAATTCGCCCCCTTCCAAATCACAGAAGACCTTACCCAGTCTAACCAGGGAGGATTCCTTAAAGGCCGACAACGTGGAGGACTGACCACTGCAGGCAACGGGGTATAACTGGATGAACGCCCCCGTTGCCTGCATCCCATTCCTGACCAGGTGGAAATTCGATGAACGTGATCCCATTCAAGGTCCTTGTCGTCTCATTGGTATGGATGTTATGCCAACCGATGGAAGCCGCATCGGCGGCATCGTGGCGCATCGATCAATACTGCCAACCCTACGGAGCGATGCGCGTTGACATTGGGCAAAACGGCGCCAAGTTAGCGTCGAACCGGCTCACAATTTTGATGTCGGTTAATCGCCCCACTCGCATCTACAACAACAACTCGAAATCGTATTGCGAGGTTTCCAGCAGCTCGGCCACAAAAAAATTCTCATTCATGACCACTCCTGGGCAACCAGTCAAAGGAGCGTCCAAGAACCTTCTCAATCTGCGCGCTGGACAGTACTGGTGCGGCGGATTCGACAGAAAAGGGCAGATGATCTACACAACCGAATGCTGGACCACCAATGACTTGAATCTTCCCGCTGCGTATACCGACAAGTATCTTAAAATGTGTGGTCTACCAATCGGGTTGGGCATGCCTCTGCAAGTATTTCGCCACTATGGTGACGTCAAAGACCCAACTCACAAGAAAGCGGTGTTCATTGATACGTTCAAATTGAATCCGGCCAACTTGCCTGCGTCAAACTTCGCAGAACCAGCTGGCTATAAGCTCGCAAGCGAAATGGACGTACTTATCGGGGACCAACTCGAATAACTAAGTTCGTTAGAAAAACGGCCTATTCGCGCTCTATCTTGTATCCGATGCCAGTGACCGTACTGATAACCGACGGTTGATCAGGAAGGTCTACTTTCTTGCGCAATCGCGCGACGCACTGCCGAACGGCATCGTAACTTACATCTGCATCCGATTCCCAGACGCTAGATATCAGGGCATCCAGCGTGAACACCTGTCCTTGATTCCTGAGTAAAAGGCAAAGCAATGCTAACTCGCGGGAGTTCAGCGTTTCCGTGCCAGCAGTCGAAACTATTCGATGTCCGGCCAAGTCCAAGGTCAGGTGCTTGTACTCAAGTTCGTTGCCGACGTACTGGTGACTGCGCCTCAGCAGCGCCTTGACCCGTGCTCGAAACTCTTTGATATGAAACGGTTTGGATAAATAGTCATCCGCGCCGGCGTCGAATCCAACTTCCTTATGTTCTACCTGATCTCTTGCCGTCAACATCAGAATTGGCGTCGAGTGCCCGGCGGCGCGATGCTCAGCCAGTATCTCGATTCCACTCTTACCGGGTAGACCCCAATCCAAAATTATCAAATCGAAAGTGCTCATCTTCAACAGACTGAGGGCGTCATTTCCGTCGGCGATCGTTTCCACCGAATGAAGTTCCATCGACAAAACTTGACTGAGATCTGCAGCAATCTCGGGGTCATCTTCTACAATGAGAATTTTAGCCATTGGTTAACCTGGGCAACAGACGATCATAATATCTCACGAGGTGGCCAACGTCTCGCTCGGTTGTACAGCACGCGGCAGCTTAAACCAAAATGTACTTCCCTCACCTTCGCGAGAAGTTACGCCAATGGCGCCCTCATGTGCCTCCACAATCGCTTTGGCAATAGCAAGTCCCAATCCCGTACCCTTCCTATCGCGCTCATCTTCGGGATCAGCTTGCCGAAATCTTTCAAAAATTGCCTCTTTCATTTCGTCTGGCACGCCCTTGCCCCGGTCAATTACCTGAAACTCAAAGTTGGTATCATTCACCGCTACAACCACATCGATCCGTGAACCTGCCGGTGAGTAACGAATCGCGTTAGCTATGAGATTGGCTAGCACTTGTTCTACTCGCCCGCGATCTGCCAGAACGTGCTCCGAAGGAGAGGACCAGCAAATCTCTATCTGCCGTTTTTCCGCCAATGGCATCAGCGCATCACACACCGATTCGATCAACTCTGCAACATTGGTGGGCGCCTTGTGCAAGGGAAGTGTTCCCGATTCGGAACGATACAGGTCCAGCAATTCATTCACGAGATTGACTAAATTCGAAACGTTCGCATTCGTCGACGAAAGCCGTTTCCTCAATGGATCAGAAAGGGGTCCTAAGGCTTCTTCCAGAATCAACTCAAGTGACAACCTAATTGAAGTAAGTGGTGTGCGCAAATCATGGCTCACCATATCCATCAGCTCGCGTTTGTATTTCTCAAGTTTGCGCAGCACCGTATTGTCACGCCCGACGCAGTAATACTGCTCCTCGCTATCCGACCAGTGGACAGTCCATGAAACGCTCATTGGCTCCGGCTCACCTAAAAGCTCCGAATCAAATTTCCATTCGTTTGAATTGGTATCCTGCTCGAGGAATTGTTCACCAAATAATGATCTGCAATCGGTGCCAACAAGATCCTGCGCTTCTTTATGAAGAACAGACACCACGCTCGGGTTCACACGCGCAAACTGACCACCGCGAGTGATCGAGCAAATCAGATCTGGGGCGTTGTCTATGACAGCTTTCTCGCGCCTGATGGCATCCGTGAGCTGCGTTGCCATCAGATGAAATACGGCATCCAGTTTTGCAATCTCGTCTTTCCCAGGCATCTGAGGGATCAGGGTTTCCGACCGCGACAATCGCAGCGCATTTTCGCTCAGGACATTAACGCGACCGAGAATCCACTGACTTAACAGCAACGCCCCGGCGACACCCAAAATCAAATTCCCGACCAAGCCTGCGGCCACCACGGTCACGACCAACTTCCGAGAATCACTGGCTGCTTCTGCGCGCGCTGCAGCAAGCTTTCGCTGGCGCTCGGCTAGCTCGCCGAAATACTCAACAACTTCGCTCATCTCCTCATAGTGAGTTACTTTCTGTTCGGTGGAAAGCGGATCCGGTTTGCCTTCACCGAGTACTCTGCGACGGTATGACATACCTTTCAACTGCCTGAGAATTAGCTCGCGCTTGGATTGAAACGACCCCAACTCGGCAGGCTGCTGCGCGAGGTTTGATTCCAGTTCTTTCAGATCAGCAGAAGTTTTCTTCAGATACTCATCGCAGCTGTTTGCCACTTGAGAATCGCGTGAGACCCTGTAACGCATCAACAAAACAGCGACTTGATACATGTCCGAAAGCACGGATTGCGAAAGAATGATCATGTTCTTGGCGGCAGTTTCGCGCTGCGTTTCCAACTCGGCATGATGCAATTGAAGGAGCAAGATTGTAACGAACACGAGTTCAAACAAAAGTGGCACTGATACCAGCAGCAACCCTTTAGATTTGAGAGGCAAGTCCTTCATTTGAAACACGACAATCCATGACACCCGATTATGTTCACATGCCCCGTCAGCAACAAAAACAATCCCCTATGAAGGCACCAGGTAGGCTTTGCACGCGTTCCGAATGGCATTTTCGCTTTCGTATCTCAGTTCAGGATGCAAGGAGGCCTCTGCGAAAGTCAGTCGGCTACAATATCGCATCTATCGAATATTGTGTGTGAGAGGAAATATCATGCGAGTTATTGCATTCGCGCTGTGCTGCGCTTTGCTACTGCAATCAGCCATCAGCAGCCCATCAATCGCAGCGGAAATTCGCTTCTCTCCTCCTGCCACCATATCTGGTGACGCTGGCGTAAAAAGAGTTCCGCAATCGGAATCGCGGAGAATTGCAGCGATTCGCCTCGCTGCAAGCGCTCCAGCGCCAACGTTCCAGCGGAAGATCGCCGAAACAAATGCCCTGCTCCGGCAAAGTCCAATTCCATAACTCAGCTCGGCAATCATTTTCGATTACGCGGACTTTCAACTTGCATGCTAGGTGCAATACCGTTCACTTAGGCCTGGGAGCGCCGGCGTCCCGCCGGCTTCTGTTGGTGCAGGTTCCTTTGCCAAAAGCCGGCGGGACGCCGGCGCTCCCAGGCTCAGTTACACGTGTTCTTAAGTGAACGGCATTGGTGCTAGGTGCTTGTCTTTTTACGGCTATCGCCCTGGTCGCTGCTGGCTCCGGGAGTCGTACTCTTGGCGATCGTGGGAGTGCCATTCTCGCTCGATCGATCACGTAGGCACCACACTTCACCGGCAAGTCCGGTGCCGCTCCGGTCACGGTGAGACCAAAGCCCAGTAGAAGAGGCATTATCGTAGACCATGTTAGGTTCTTCTGCCTGAAAGCCAATGTGACTGTGATGCTTGCCAATCAGAACATCCCCAGGCTGACGCTGCGAGAATGGCACCTCATAGAAATTATTGGCTTCTAATTGGTCTTTTACCTCTGCCACACGAGCACTATTTACAAAGTCTTTTCCGGCAGCCTGGAATACATAACTTTCTGAAGCAGCACAGCCCTTGTTTCCGCCCTCACAATCACCGGCCCATGGCGTTTTTGCCCACAATGCCTGCCCAACGAACTGTTTGCAAGCCGCCAGAACTGCTTCGTTGCCGCCGCTCTTCAACTCCAGCTGCGCCTCTCCGTTGCCAAATGCCTGGTCAATGTTAGCCATGCGGTCAGCATGCTCGGTGCCATTGGCGGACTGGAACATCTGGGCGCCTTGGTCACCACCGGCTTTGCCAATCGTGGCAAAATCGTTGGCCTTTTGTTGCCCGTGGTGATTTGCAGTATCGGCAAACACGGCGATTTCTTTCTCGCCGGTCAGACCTTGAGCCATCGCCGAGCTAACTTCGCGTTTCACCCAGTTGCCCATCAGCTCAGTTTGCACTTTTTGATATTCGGGATCGGCAAGTGCAGACTTCATGCCGGTGACGAGCTCAGGGTTTGCATTGAACTCCGTTGCGCTCATGGAATTGATTTGCGCGGGGCTCATTCCCTGGAAGTATTGGTCAAACTTTTGCGAATCAGCCTGCTTAAAGCCCTCGAGAAGTTCGGGCAGGGCGCCACCCTGGTGCCATTGGCGAATGCCAACTGAGATGCCGCCGTTGTCATCCGCGTTAAAAGCTTCGAAGTTAGGCTTTCCATCGGGCTTAAGCGCCCCTTCGTTAGCCATGAGGGTATCGGTCAGGCGATTAACGAAACCTGTCGGATCCTTAAAGTCCGGAACGTAGTCAGGCATCGCGGGCTTGCCAGTGTCACCGCCACCATAATATCCACCACGGTCACCGCCGCCACGATGGCCACCGCCACCGCCACCACTACGGCCTCCGCCATTACCACCGCCGGAGTCACCGCCACTATAACCAGGTCCCTTTCCGCCGCGATAATCTGGCTGCCAGCCGGCTTTTGGTGCAGCAGGAGGCTGCGGCGTTGAGCTTGGTTGCGGACGATGCTGAGGAGGTGTTTGTTC
>JADYXS010000476.1 GCA_021772155.1 Candidatus Obscuribacter sp. | reverse complement strand
CGCAGGCACTACAGCGATGGTCCAGCGCCACGGATTGAATCCGGCCGTTTGCGATCCCTTTGGTGGCGAGAATGACGCGCAGAAAAATCAGGTATCCGGCATGGTAGAGGGTATGAAGAATCAGCTTATGACCTCAGGCGGCGGGGCAGCCAGTGGCATGATGGGCGCAGCCGGCAATATGTTTAGTGGCGGAGCTGATGCGCTAGGCGGACTGGGCTCCATGCTCGGCGGCATGGGCGGTAGCACCGGCAGTGGTGGCTTAGGCGGGCTAGGCGACCTTGGCAAGATGTTCGGAATGGGCGGTGGCGGGGGTCTTGGAAGCGGCAGTGGTGGTCTCGGTGGCGGCAGTGGCTTCGGCTCCGGTAGCTCGTTTGGCAAAGGCAGCTCATTTGGGGCGGGCAGCTCATTCGGCACTGGCGGCAATAGCGCGGGCGGCGACCCGGGCAGCACCGATCTGGGCGGAGGCTCACTTGACGTCGACAGTGTGACGAAACAGATGGGCGATCAGCAAAAAGTTATAGAAACGTTGCTTGGCGAGTAAATCTCCTGCATGCCTTGAAAACTGATCCGGAACTCCCAAAATTCCTCGTTGTAGAATAAGGCGCTGCGCTTATCGCGCACATTCTATTGCGCCGAGGTTGCCCAGTTGATCGATCGCTACACCCGACCAGAAATGGGAGCCATTTGGTCGGATCACTCAAAGTTTCATACGTGGCTTGAAGTTGAGCTTGCAGTCTGCGAAGCCCATGCAGAGCTTGGCAAGATCCCAGCTGAAGCCGTAGCAGAGATAAAGCAAAAAGCCTCATTCGATGTAATGCGCATCCGCGAAATCGAAGAAGAAGTTAAACACGACGTCATCGCCTTTCTGACAAGCGTTGCAGAAAGCGTCGGCGACAACTCGCGTTTCGTTCATCTGGGACTAACCAGTTCCGATGTCGTCGACACGGCTCTGGCGCTTCAACTACGCGAGGCCAGCGCGATACTAACCCGCGATTTGCAAGAGCTGCATGACGCCATCTTGAAGCAAGCTCGTAAACACAAACATACGATCACGGTCGGCCGCTCGCATGGAATACACGCCGAGCCGACCACGTTCGGGTTCAAGTTGGGCGTCTGGCTAGAAGAAGTGCGGCGGCATCAGAAGCGCTTCAAGGACGCCGTCGAGATGATTTCCGTTGGACAGTTCAGTGGTGCAGTCGGAACATATTCAAATATTTCTCCGGAAGTTGAGCGAATAACCTGCGAAAAATTGAACCTGCAACGCGCGCCTATCTCAACTCAAATCATTCAACGAGATAGGCATGCTCAGTTCATTTGGACACTTGCGCTGATTGGTTCAAGCTTGGAAAAATTCGCCACGGAGATCAGGCACCTACAAAGAACCGATGTATTGGAAGCTGAAGAGCCATTTAGCGTCGGTCAGAAAGGTTCGTCGGCGATGCCGCATAAACGCAATCCTGTGGGCAGCGAGAATATCACCGGTTTGGCTCGCGTTCTGCGAGCAAATTCTATCGCCGCGCTGGAAAATATTCCCCTCTGGCACGAGCGCGACATCAGCCACAGCTCCGTGGAACGCATCATATTCCCAGACTCGACAATTCTGCTTGACTACATGCTGGCGCGCTTCACGCAGATTATGCGCGACCTTGTTGTCTATCCGGAAAATATGCGCCGCAACATGGATGTTTTCGGCGGAGTGATTTTTTCCCAAGCAGTTCTGCTTAAGTTGATTGAACACGGAATGAGCCGCGAACAGGCTTATAGACTGGTTCAAGCAAACGCGATGAAGGCTTGGAACACCGCCGATGGAAACTTCAAAGAAAACTTGTTAAAAGACGAAGCTGTAACCGACGTGGTAGGCAAAGACGAGCTGCTAAGCTGTTTCGATGCGGATACCTATTTACGCAACTTGGACCAGGTGTTTGAACGGCTGGGCATCTAGCATAGGAGCTGCCAAATGATTGACACATCCGAGAAACTTGCCGGGCTTCTGGTGCCTGCCTTCGCTCTACGCCGCAATGGCGATCTTGGTATCGGCGATACGCAAGCCGTCAAAGAAGCGATCGACTTTTGCGCCGGAAACAATACGGCAATACTGCAGCTGCTCCCGATCAACGAAACGGGCGGGGACAACAGTCCTTATAATGCCATAAGCTCAGTGGCACTAGATCCGGTGTTACTCACCCTTGCACCGGATGTGGTGCCCGGGCTAACTCAAGAAATTATCGACCGTATTGCAGTGCCGGCTGTACTGGCTTCTCTGAACTCGGCTGCCGTTGATTACACTAAGGTCAAGCCACTTAAGATGCGTCTGCTTGGAGAAGCCTTTTCCAACTTTCGTGATACCGGCCTGTCCAAAAACTCAGGTGAAGCAGCAAACTTCCACCGTTTTCAGGAAGACCAGAAAGATTGGCTATCTGACTACACTCTCTTTCGTACGCTGATTGACGCAAATGGTGGCAACCCAAGCTGGCCACAATGGCCCGAGCACCAGCGCACTCCTGCGCAAGCAAAAAAGTGGTTGGAGACGTCCGCAGAGAAAGAAAATGTTGAAAGCGGTCGCGAATTTTTCGCCTACGTTCAATGGGTGGCCTGGCTACAGTGGAACGAAGTACGAGCTCACGCCGATAGGCACTCTGTCCGATTGATGGGCGATATCCCATTTGGTGTCAGCCGTTACAGCAGTGACGTCTGGGCCAATCAACACTTGTTCGATCTAGAATGGTCAGGTGGAGCACCGCCGGAGACCTGGTTCAAAGACGATCCGTTCACAGCAAAATGGGGACAGAACTGGGGATTGCCGCTTTATCAATGGGTCGAACACGAAAAGGAGAACTTCTCATGGTGGCGACAAAGAGTCGCCAAAAGCGTAGAAATTTTCCACTACTTCCGCATCGATCACGTGCTCGGCTTCTTCCGCATCTATTCTTTTCCATGGGTGCCGGAGCTGAATGAAAAGTTTTTACCGCTAACTGAAGAGGAAGCCGAGGAACTGACCGGCGGTCGCCTGCCGGGCTTTAAGCCACGCTCGGACAAGGACCCGGAAGACGCAAAGCTCAACGCCGAAGAAGGTCAGGCGCTGCTGCAGGTAATTTTATCGGCCGCCGGAAAAGCAGGAGTTGTTGCCGAAGATCTGGGGATGGTGCCGGACTACGTGCGTCCGATTTTGACAAAAATGGGCATTCCCGGATTCACGATCCCCTACTGGGAGCGTTCTGCCGATCAAGAGCTCAAGTCCATAAAAACCTTGCCTAAACTTAGTTTGGCAACTTACGCCACCCACGATCATCAACCTTTGGTGTCATATTACGAGGACCTTGTTCGACAGTGGCACAGCAAAGAAGGGCATGCCGCCTGGATAGACGTGCAGCGCCTGATGCGTTTCCTGGGATTAGACGATGAAGATCCAGCGGAAAAATATACCGACGAACTTCATCATGCCTTTGTCAAAGCATTGCTGGAATCTCCGTGCTGGTTGGCAGTATTCATGATCACCGAACTGCTTGCCACCAAGGAGCGTTTCAACGCACCAGGTACAAGTGGTGCTTCAAACTGGAGCACTCGTATGGAGCACCCGCTTGACTACTGTGCAAGTAATTCACCTTACAAAGAACGAATCAGTGATTTTGCTCTATTAGTGAAAACGACGAAAAGGTTACCTCACGCGTGGCAGGTGGGTACAATCAGGTAGACAGGTTTTTCTGAGCAGGTAGACCATGATTCCGGCATATCTAATCCGAGCGGGCATCGACTGGGTGCGACACGCAGAGGAATTCAAAGCTTCGAACCCGTATAGCCGGTGCGAAGAGTCAGTGAAAGTGTGCCAGCGACTGTGGGAAGAACAGGTTGGCAATGTAGATGTGACTTTGCTCGAGCCAGCCTCGGTAGTTGCCTACTGGGCAGAGTTTTTCCACGCGCTCGACCCGCTTGCAGATGAGGCTGAATGGCGCGACGGGCTGCTTAAATGGTCAAGGAAATACGATTCTTTCGACGAGTGGCAAGATTGGTTCAAGCAGCAGTATGCTTCGGTTTATAAGGACGACCTTATCTGGATGGGCGTGCTGACTACGGCTTGGGCACATACACACCAATACGAAGTGCTCTACTCCGATGATTCATGGGAATTTCGCCCGGCGACCTCATATCTGCCGACCGGTGAATTCTGGCGTCTCGAGCCCCATATCGACATGATTGCCGAAGTAATCAACGAAGTTTGGCTGGAAGAAATCAAAGCGTACGAAGATCTCGGATTTCACATCGAGGAAAGCCGGATTGAGTATCTGGGAAAAGCCGAGTGCTTAGGTTTCGACACCAAGCGAATCTGCGCCGTCTGGCCACCTCGGGCACGTCGCGATCGCGAAGTGATTGACTTGGGCGAAATGGTGGCCGATATAGTTGTGCCACCAGGTGCAGACTGGTATCGCGCCAAAGACAACGTGATCTTCTCGCATGATTACGTCGATGCCACAGCCCTGATTAACAGAGCAAAGTACGTATTTGATAGTCGCCGCCGCTTAATGGAATTGATGGTGGACACGGACGAGGATCAAGCTCGCATCCAGGCCACGGCAGAAGGCTGGCTGGTAACTGAGATGCAGGCAGCCGCAATGGCATAAGCTTACGTTATCGGTCGCTTGAGCTCAGATGTAGCACGAGGATATTGTCGCGGAGTCGATTTCACCTTTTTGACGCAAACCACCACAAAGTCCTTTTGCAACACTTCTTTGTCTAGCGAACGGGTCTCGACGAGTTCGCCGCCAATTTCATTGATTGCTAATTCACCTTGTACCAATTCATCAGGCAATTGATTTCGAGATTTTTGCGCCAGCAAAAATCCACCTGTTCTGATAAACGGTAAAGTAAGCTCAGCGACCAAGTCCAGCTTTCCAACGGCTCTGGCCGTGGCAAAATCAAACCGCTCTCGATATTCCTTAGTTTTCGACAGGTCTTCGGCGCGACTATTTACCACCCGAACTCTATCGTCCAACCCTAGATTCTTAGCGGATTCCGTGAGGAATCGCGTTTTCTTGCCTACAGAGTCAGTCAACAAAACTGCAAGTTCAGGGATGGCAATTGCCAGAATCATCGCAGGAAAGCCCGCTCCAGAGCCGATATCAACCAGGCTGATGGACTCTCGCCCGGACGGACGCATTTCATTTATCAGCCTAACAAGCGACAGCGAGTCCAAAACATGATCGCGCACAACGACCACAGGATCTGCATTTCCGACAAGATTGGTGTGTTCGTTGTAACTGGACAATTCTGCAAGGAAAGACGAAATCATGGACAGCTGGGCATCGGATAATTCTACAGACAGTTGCTGCGCCCGCTCTTTCAAATCATTAGTGATTACTATGATGTTGCTCTCTTTCTGGTTCGATGTTGTTAGTACGTTCAATTAGATCGACGAAGAATTTTTGGCAAAGCGAAACGATTGCTGGACCGTCCATAGCTTGCCCATCCATTATCCAACGGATCTTCTTTGTCTCAGCTTCCAATTGTGCCACCATTCGCCGCGAAGGAGTCAACCCTATTTCGTGCAGTTTCAAATTAAGAGCTGTTCCGTCTTCGACAGGCATCTGCAGGAACTCGACAGCCCCGTTCATACCGCGGATACCGTAAAGATATCCACAGCGTACAAAGGCGAAGTACGAGACCTCATCAGGCTCTGCAGTTGAAGCTTCTCCGGTTCGCGAATGCTTGTACAACTTTCCTGTGCTCACCCGAAGATGCGGAAACATACAATGCCTGTTGAATTCCTCTGTTGCACCGGTAATGACCAGGTGAAGCTTCTCCACGAACGGATTGGTGGCCAAAGATACCGCTTTCGTGTCTTCCTTTTCGCGCCTGTCTCGTTCTTGGCGCGCCATCTCCATCTGATTCGATGAATCGGCAAGTTGTTTGACCCAACTGAAATCCAAAAATTTGTCCCCTTGATAAATTATCGGCATCGACCAATTGACGACCTGCCGTCGCCTGCCTAGATCAAACTATAGATCTCCCTCTATTAACACTAATATAGACGTGTTAAATCCTGCTCAGGAAGGAATAATCTTACTAGTCGTAGGTCGTCCAGCGCGCAGGTTGTCATGACAAGCCCGGAGAGGGAGCAGCCGCCTAGTCATCGAATTCACGTAGCGAGCCAGAGTATTCCGGATCGCCTGGACCTCGAACGAAAAGTTTTGGCAGCAGCGTTCAAAATTTGTTTCAATTCCGGAGATAGTGACGGCGCAGCGCAGGCACACAAAGGCCTTTGCACGATCATTCAACAGCAGCTTTTCGCCGGGGACAGTACCAGTGGCTCAGTCATTCCAGCATCCTTTTGGCAACAGCAAGACCCGAACGACAACCAACAGCCTCCAACGCCCGAGGGCATTACCGGCCAGACAGCTCCGGCCCTTCCGCTTGTAGACATCGGGCTGCCTGCCGATAGTCCACCAGTGTCCGTGCCAGCTGCTGCCGTCGATGTGGCAGAACAGCCGGAAATCGAAAAGCCGGCAGCAGCGAAATTGCCCGAGATTGCCCCGGCCGGATGGGACGAGCCAATCCGCTACGAAGCATCGGCGGATCAGCCTGCGGCCTACGAAACCTCGGATATTGCCCTTACCTGCGAAATACCGGCAATTACAGAACAGGAGCTCCTAGCCCTGAGTCAGGCCGATCCTACAGCTCCTTTGAGCTACCTGGACTTCGGTGGCGAACAGGAGGCAGCAGTCCCAGATTTGCCCCCTGAACCGGCGATAGCCGAGACAGCGCCGGAGCCGGTGAGCCCATCACAATTAATCAAGACACAATCGTTCTACCAAATTCTTGGCGTAAGCCAAGTTTCCTCCTTCGAAGAGATTCACACGCGCTTCCTACGACTGATGCGCCGTCTCTCAAGAAGCCGATATTCAGCCGCCAATTGCATCACAGACATGCGTGAATTCCGGGAGGTTCTACGGGCCGTCTGCGTGGCCCATGACGTGCTGAAAGACCCTGTAACGCGCGCTGACTACGATCTGCGACAAATGGGTATGCGCAACGACGGCGCCCCCGAGCCGACCCAATCAGGAATGCCCGCGCCACGAGCACGCCTGATGATTGGCGAGTTACTTGAGTGTGCCCAGATTCTCGAACCGGCAGAACTGCAAATCGCGCTTGATATGCACAAAGCAGAGCCAGACATTCAGTTTGGTGAATTCCTCGTTAGCGCTCATTTCCTTTCGCAAGATGAGCTTGATTGTGCACTACTTGCGCAGCGCTTGATTGACTCCGGGAAGATAACAGTCAATCAATTCCGTACCGGCATGTACCGAATGCGCGATGAAGGGACCGCTTTCTTTGATACGTTGATGATTGAAGGCTGGCTCTCTCCCAGCGATATCTTCGATGAGTCGTCTGATATCTGGGCGATCGGTGACTCGTCGGGCCCAGCCCGTGCACCAAATACGGTATCAGTCCCAGCAGCTCAACAACAGCTTGAGGCCGAGGAACAACGCCAAGAACAGCCAGCGGTGGCGTTCGCCAAAAAGCCTGACTTAATTGACAAATGGAGCGAGATAGACGCCCTGGCCGAGACACAAAAGCTCGACTTATCTGCATTCAGAGCCGCTGCTGCAGAATTGCTCGGCGAAGAGAATACGGATTGAGCAAGCTTACAACTTAGCATTGTTATTTCAGGGCAAGGAGCAAAGACAATCTGTCTTTAGGACGCGCCGCCTGTGGGTACTGGCAGTCCATCGCGTTGCATGTAGGACAGATAGAGTCGCAGAACGGTCGACAATTGGTCGCAGACAAGGCGGATAACCTTCTGGTCACCCGGCTTATACGCCTGATTGGGCCACGGCACCACAACCAGCAAGCCAAGTCGCAATCCGGCAACATCGACCGGTTGCGTAAGCGAATTTTCGAATACGGCATTGGTCTTCGGTACATCTTCCTTGAACGGCGGCAGACCAAGTTGCAAGGCAACCTTCGCCACGTATGATTTAACCGTGGACTCCTGACTTTGCTTAGCCAGGTCGCACAACATTACCGAGTAGCTGCCATGGCTTACAACCAACGCACAAGCTTGGTAGTTGAGAATTGAAGAAAGAAGTACAAACAGCTTTTCAGCAATGATTTCTACATCAGCGATATCTTCACCGATGCGGCGCACTTCGTCGGCCAAAGTGGCTTCAAAAAGCAACCGCTCCAGCAACTGGTGCAAGCGGTTATTGATATCTTCGGCATTAGGACCTTTTTGTGGGTCACCAAGAACGCGCAATCTCGGACGATTCGCTCCGGATTCGGCCAGTAATTCCCTGATAGCTTTAATCAAACTGGCGAATCCCGGTTCTTTTGGAATGTATCTATCGGCGCCCGATTTGAGCCCCCAGAAGCGGTCTATTGACCCATCCAGCTTCGTCAAGAGGATAATTGGCGTCGATGCCAGGTCCGGGTCGTTCTTGACCAAGCGGCATAGCTGATAGCCATTTATGCCTGACATGACAACATCAGAAATGATCAGATCTGGACTTTCACCGTAGGCACGCGCAAGCCCTTCAGCTCCATTTTTGGCGGCGACAACGTCGTATCCTTCTGATTCAAGCATTCGCTTGATGGTCAATAATTGCGTTGGACTGTCTTCGATTAGTAGAAGCCGATAGCTCATGGTTACCTTCCACGGTGTCTGCCAATTATTATCGCTCAGCAGCGGTCTGGTCTATACGCAATATGAGCGCCTGACGGCAATTTGCTAGGGCCTCCCCTATCAAAACTGAGGATACCCATCATATCAGAATGACTTTCTATGACAATTTCGTAGCCTTCATCGTGACAACGGCGGCGCTTTGTTGAACCGTTGCAGCAACTCTATGTTACTGTCGATCTGCTGTTTCTGGCTCATGGCGTTCCGCGCCACGGCGTACTCGATGTAGTTATGGTCATCGGTGTTGATGCCAGACTCGCCAGTTTGACCGGCCATGTGCTGTCCCAACTCACGCACCGCTGCGGCGTTAAGTACAATTGCGGCGGTCATAACTGGGTTCAGGGAATCGTAACCAGCAGGCATGGTCTGAGCGTTTATTTGCTGGTCTTGCAGAGCATTGACGATTATCCCCTCAGACACCGGGGTCTCTGAATTGAAGCCGATCAGGACGCATTCGCCGGCCTGTTGCGGATAGACAATACTGCAGTTCGGAAAAACCGTTGAAAAAGTGCGGCAAAGCATGGCAAACTGCGCCGGTTCAATGGAATACATTTGGATCCATTGTGAAACAACCCCACCTGGCTTCAATCGGCTCTTTGCTAAGCGCCAGAAGTCCTGGGTAAACAGGTCCGCGGAGCCTGCCACCCACGGATCGGAAGGCTGACATATGATGGCATCATATTCAGTATCGTACGCCGCCAAGTGATATCGACCGTCAGTTACCGCGATATGCACTTTCATCCTTTGGGATAATGGATTCCCATTGCTTTGTGCGAAATACTTATCCGCTGCTAAGACGGCAGACTCCAGCTCAGCAATTGTCAAAGAGCCGACCGTCTCGTTCGCCAATGCCGCACCAGCTGTGGTACCGCTGCCGTAACCAATGACAAGCACAGCCTTTCTCTCACCCGCGCCAAGAGCGGGTGGTAACGAGCCGAGCAGCAGATGCGTGGTGGTATCTGCTCCTTGCGCTGGTTTGCTCGGGTCGGCTGGCAGTGCGGCTTCTACCTTGCCGTCCAGCTTGAGGTAAACGACATTGCGTCGTCGATCTTGAGCGACAGTCACGGTCGCGTTCAGCCCTTCGCGATAAAACTTGATTGGATTTTTGCGAACAGATGGAGACACGCCTAAAGACGCCAGAAATGCTTCTCTATCCATTTTCAAAATGTCAGTTGCCGAATAAAATGACACACCGGCTGACATAATATTCCGGTTCCACTGCGGCCTGAACAGGGCAACGTCTCCGGCTACTGCCACGGCCACAAAAACACCAATACCAACAACTATCAACCGGGTATCCGGATCAGTGACAAACGCTCTTGCCCACTCCATGAAGCACCAAAGCGCCATCGTAATCTGCGCTGCAATACAGAGAATGATGGTCCATTGAATACCGCTGCCTGCAAGTGCCGACAGGGATGGAATGAGCACAAAGCCTGTCAGTAAGGCACCAAATATAGAACCTGCAGTATTGACAGCATAAAGCGAACCAACATAAATCGTTTTATCCGGGGACTTGCCCCCGAGGAGAAGTGGAAATACGGTTCCCATCAAGAAGACCGGCGGCATGATGACAATTGCTACAACCGATATTCGCGCGGACAAAGAAGCGGCAAACGAAAAACTGCCCATCATGGACGCGTAAACCTGACACAACCAAACATAGAGCCAGGGAATTTCATTAGCGCTATACATGGTGATCAAGACGTACGTGCAAGAGATGAAGTAGGCCGTAGCCATCAGAAGGAATCGATTTCCGATTCTGTGCAACAGTTTCTGCACCACCCAAGCACCGGCAGCCAGGCTCACTAAGACCAGGCACAGTACGCAGCTAAAGGAATATACCGACGAGCCTAAGAGCAGAGAAAACCACCGCGTCCAGCTAACTTCCATGGTCAATAAAATTATGCCGGAAACAAAGGCGGTGCTGAATATGGTGGCGGCCGTCGACGGCGGCATTACTTCTTTAGCGAAGGCACGCTTTTTCGCCGGGACAACAACCGACTCCTCAACTGGCGCCGGCTGCGCTTTTTCCGGAAGGAAACTCAGAGCAAGTGCCACAAGACCAGCTACGATGTTGAAGGAGGCAGCAACTGCGCTAGTTGCTCGCAATCCCAGTGCTGGCAGAAGAATGAAGCCAGCCAGAACAGCTCCTATCGCACCACCTGTGGTATTAGCGGCGTAAAGCGCCTGAGTCGGATCCGTTTTTTCAGTTTCGCCAGGCGCTACGACTCCAACCAGCACAGGAAATGTTGCACCCATGAGCATCGTCGGCGGAAGCAACAGCAAGCTAGCAAATAGAACGCGAAGTAAGTATGAACCGGCATCCCCAGAAACGGTTCCGGCCAAACCAAGCCACAAGGGCTGAAGTGTTTCAGCAGCAAACAAATACGGAAGGCCCACGCCTAGCGCTCCAACTGCAACCTCAAGCAAACCATAAAGCCGAAGTCGAGTGGCGCAGTTCCCGCGAAACCTCCCGGCAACGAGCGCACCGAGTGCCAGCCCGGCTAAGAACACGCTGGTGATGGTGGCCACCGCATACAGCGATGCGCCGAAAACCGAGACAAGAAGCCGCCCCCAGACGACCTCGTAGATTAGCGCGCTGACGCCGGACAAAAAGAAGCAAAAGTAGACGAAAAGTTTGGAATTCACCCTGACAGAATACCGTTTCCTTCGTAGCTGTCGATTGCCTGGTGCGTTTTGCGCGGATTCGGGAATAAATCTTTGGGTGCGATGTTAGGTTGAACTTCAATCGCACAGCCATCGTATAACTAATCGGACTCCAGAAGATAGGCTAGAATCACCGAAAGTGATTCTCAATAAAATATCGCTGCACAATTTCATGAGTTACGGTGACGCATCATTGGATATGTCATCGCTATCCATTGCATGCCTTTGCGGGCAAAACGGGGCCGGCAAATCAGCCATTCTTGATGCCATAACCTGGGCACTGTGGGAATCTGCACGCTCTTCATCTGACGAACTGGTTCGCATGGGACAGCAAGAAATGTGGGTTGATCTCACTTTCGAGCTGGAAGACAACTTTTATCGCGTCCGTCGCTCACGTTACCTGTCGCCGCCTAGAACGGCTTCCAAGGTGTCCAAAGGCACTCTAGACTTCCAAGTATGGAAGGCTGAAAGCCAAGTGGCGCCGGCTGAGGTGGGCGCTCGCCCAAGAACCACTCAGCGCGCGAACAAGACCGCAGAGAAAATGCCTCAGCCCGGACCTTCACCTGTCACTTCCGCTACTGGCACCTGGGGAGCGTTGAACGGAGCAAGCATGCGTGAGACGCAGACAAGAATCTGTGAAATCTTGCGAATGGATTACGATACTTTCATCAACAGCGTGTACCTGCGACAAGGAAGGGCAGACGAATTCACCACGCGCCCACCTTCTGAACGGAAGCACGTGCTCTCGGAAATCCTCGGACTGAGCCGTTTCGACCAGCTCTCAGAACTGGCTCGCGACGAGAGCCGCTCGCGGAAAGCGGAAATCGAGTACTTGCAAGCAGGCATGGAAGATGTTCCGCAGCTAGCCGAAGAACTGCAAAGCGCACAGTCAGAAGAAGCTCGCTTAATCCAGCTCCTTCAAAAAACGCGGTCCGATTTTGAAGGACAAAAGTTGAGCCTGCAAATGCTGGACCAACAGCTAATTGAACTCAATGATATTCGCTCGCGCCTGGAGCCGACACAACTTCGGCTGACGGAAATAGACGCGGATATGGCGCACCTTCAACCAACACTCGATCGTTTGACAACACGAAAAGTGGAACTCGATGCGCTGCTGGCTGCCGTGCCGGGAATGCAAGAAATTTTGTCGCGATTCAACGTCGTCAAATCCACCGTCGGAGAATTGGACACTATCGCCCTGCAGCGACAAGGCTTCGAGACTCGACGGCTAGAGCTGCGCTCCAAACTCGCGACCCAAAGGGGTCGGCTGGAAGTCGAACTAGAGCACTTGCAATCGCAGATGGAAACGCTCAAAGAACAGCAAGAGCG
Source organism: Candidatus Obscuribacter sp. (assembly GCA_021772155.1). Taxonomy (GTDB): domain Bacteria; phylum Cyanobacteriota; class Vampirovibrionia; order Obscuribacterales; family Obscuribacteraceae; genus JADYXS01. Next base: position 5,478 of record JADYXS010000476.1, on the reverse strand, counting down.
CCTGATGAAGCTGGCAGCAGAGCGCGAGAAACTGCAAACTGACTTTGGTGCATACAAACGACTGGTTGCTCAAGAAGCAGAAATGTCCAAGCGTCAGGAAGCGTACACACAGCTTTCCGCGCGTGCCGAGCAGCTTCACACAACAGTAGTGGAATCGCGGCTGCGCCTGGAGGCAGAACTCAACCAGCAAAAAGAATCACATACGGAATTGCTGTCTTTGCTCACCAGCAAAGATGAGTTAAGTCGCGAAGGAGAAGGACTGCACTGCCGCGCCGAGCAGCTGGAGCAATTGGAGATCGAATTCGATTCGGTAGAAGAGTCCGGCATTAGAATGAAACAGGAAATTGATCTGCTGGATCAATCCATCCAGATATTGGAAAAGCAAACTGGCGAAAACGACCATAAATGCCGCGAGCTGACAGAACCTCAGACTCTGACGATGTGCCCGCTGTGTGCCGCACCGATCGTAGATCGGGCAGCGGTACTTGATCGCTATGGAGATCTCAATAAACAAATTCGTCAGGAAATAGCTGATTGCGAGACGAAGAAACAGAACCTTGAAGAAAAACGAGGCGAGCTGCGCAAGCGCTATATAGAATTGAAACGCGAGCTGGAAAGCCGCAAGAGACTGGATGTTCAAATCGGCGAGTTCAACGGAAGAATGGCCGCAGTAGCCAGAGCCGAAACCAGCTGCCAGCGCATAGCAGATCAAGTGATCGATCTTGAGAGAAAGCTTCAGGCGCAGGATTACGCGCAGGTTGAACGCGAGAGCCTGGTCAACATAAAAGCAGAAATGCACAAGTTGGAATTCGATCCGGTGATCTTTTCAAACTTGCAAGCGCAATTACGCATGCAGAGAAATGTCGAAATGCGCTACCAACAATTCAAACGCGATCAAGCAGAACTAGCCAGACTGAATGAGCAAATCCCGTTGCTAGAGCAGAGTATGGGCTTTCTAAAAACGCAGTTAGTTTCAAGCAGTTTTGCGCAACATGATTCCACAGAGTTGACCGAAGTTGAAGCAAAGCTGGGCGAATTCACGTACGACAGAGCTGAGCACGATGATGCCCGTAACGAGCTTGCAAAGTTGCTTCCGCTTGTTGACAAAATGCGAGACTTCGATCGTGTCAGCACCGAAAAGCCGGAAGTTGATGCGCAGCTGGAAAATGTCACTACTCAAATAAAACTAAAGCGCGGGCAATACGATGCGCTTGCTGAAAGTATTACAGAATGGTCCGTCCGGATCGAATCGTTTCCAATTCTTGTGCAGCGGAAGGCGGAGCTGCACAGCACGTTGAGTGAACTGGACGAATCGAAACAACTCAGTGAGCGCCAGCTTGCAGTTCTGGAGAAGCGTATCGAGCAACTACAGACTCAACAAGAAACTCTTCAAAACAAACAGAATCGTTTAAATGCGCTTTTGGTAGAAATGAACGATTATCAATTCCTGAGCGAATCTTTCGGCAAGAAGGGCATCCAGGCGATCATTATTGAGAATGCCGTGCCGGAACTGGAAGGCGAAGCCAACGAGATTCTTGCGCGATTGACTGACAATCAAATGCACATTGGATTGGTGACGCAACAGAAGACCAAACAAGGATCCATCCAAGAGACGCTAGATATCCTCATTGCAGATAACCTCGGAACTCGTAATTATGAGTTATACAGCGGCGGAGAGGCCTTCAAAATCAACTTCGCCATTCGTGTCGCCCTATCACGCCTACTGGCACGCAGAGCTGGGGCCAAGCTGCAGACACTAATCATTGACGAAGGCTTTGGATCGCAAGATGAGGACAGCCGGGGTCGCTTGATGCAAGCGATCAACTCCATCAGAGGCGACTTCGCTCGTATTATTGTGGTCACACACATCGCCGAAATTAAAGAGATGTTCCCGGTGCAGATTCTTGTGCAAAAACAGTCCGGACTATCTGAAGTGACAGTTCTGCACAATTAGTGCTTGTTGCTGTAGGGGAGGGGCTCGCCCCCTCCCGTTCTCACGACACTGCGTGATTGCAGGTGAAGGAGAGGCGCTGATTGATTACAGGCACAAAGGGGCATGAGGCTGTTAGCTCTTATTGGTTCATGGAAGCTGCAATGTCCGAGCTAGTTGAAACTGACGACAAGCAAGTTACGCATCTGCATGAATTCCATGAACAGATCATAATTGGCGATGAAGAACCAATTTTGACGACCGAATCTTCAAGCAATACACAACACGATCTCGATAACATTTCGCCCGGCACGCTTCTTTGCCAACGATACGAAATCTCAAAGTTCCTTGGTAGGGGTGGAATGTCTGTGGTTTACCAAGCACACGACACGACCACCGGACGTACCGTTGCCTTAAAAATCATCCGAGCTGAGAGACAGCGAAACCAGGATGCTGTCGCTCGGGCAATGCAAGAAGCCAAAACTGTAGTGCCTCTTTTTCACAAGAACATTGCCCAGCTTGTGACAACGGACGACGACCCAGACTATGGCCCGATATTGGTAATGGAGTTTATCGAAGGCTCATCCATAAGCGCGTATTTATCGACGTTTCACGGAACGCGGCAAGAAGAGGCAATACGGCTCTGCATACAAGTTTGCAACGCGCTGGAATACACGCACACACACGGCATCGTTCATCGAGATATCAAACCTTCAAATATTATGGTATCCACTGACGGAATCGCTAAGGTTATAGATTTCGGAATTGCCAAAATCGTCCAAGAAGATGATAGGCATATTCCACTTACACAGACCAACGAGATGGTGGGAACGTCTGCTTATATGAGTCCCGAACAATGCTTCGGACAACCGGCTGACGTCCGCTGTGACGTGTATCAAGTAGGTTGTTTGCTATTTGTTTTCACAAACATCTTGCCCACTCCGGACACACCCATAGAGTTGCTTATAAAAGAAGGAAGAAACTTCTCGGACTTTAAGACCTCAGAGGCAGCATTTGAGCAAGCAAATAAGCTACCCGAGTCGGAAAAATACTACCGAAAATCGCTTGAGCTAGAGATCCGTCAGCCGGATGCTTGGACAGGATTGCGCAACGTCCTCAATAAACAGGGTAAGCACTCAGAAGCAAATGCTGCGGCGCGAAAGGCGCTTTTGTTTGCGCCATAGGCACGCGTGTGTGCCGTCCGACAGCGCGGAGCGACTGGCGCTTTGAAACGGTTGGTAAATTCCGCTGCCAAGTGGTGCGCAATTAGACAGTTTGAGAATTACTATAGGGGCGCAGGCAGCAAATCTGCCGGGAGCTCGAAAATGTCAGATACCAATATAGAACTGTTGCTCGCGCGAATTGCAGAGCAGCAACACGAATTACTTGCTGAATTGCAATCACAAAGAAAAACCAGAAAGGATTTCTGGGATAGGCTTACAGCGATTTCCCCGATTATGGCGGCGGCGATCATGGCTTGCATTGGTGCCTACTTTACCTATAGCTATAATCAACAGCAATTAAAAATGCAAGAAATCCAAACAGTAGAGCGATTCATTCCGCATCTGATTGGGGACGAAAAAACCAAACGGGCAGCCATTCTTGCCATTTCTTCAATGGGCAATGCTCCGCTGGCAGCAAAAGTGGCGTCTATCTTCGCCAGCGAAGGTACAGCTTCTGCATTGCGATCAATAGCCAGTAACGGCGAAGAGAAAGATCAAAAAATTGTAAGAGAAGCGCTCTACAAGACGCTTGAGGTGCTGACGGAAAAGTACAAATTCGAAGGCAAAGATCAAAGGCTATTGGACAATCTCAAGCCCGCCACATACATTACTGACTCAAATCAGGTGGAAGGTCCAGCCGCCGTTCCAGAGGCGACAGCAACTGCCCTTGAAAAGCCAAAATCAGAGCGGTCGGCTGTGGAAGCCGTACATTTGAAACAGCCAGAACCACGAGCCGAGGCAAACAGCAGCGTTGAAGCCGATGAAGCTGAGAACCAGCACGCGCGCGCTTCGGTCGCTGAATCGACTCATTCCAAACAGCAATAGAGCCATTACAGGGATTTCGGACGGGAAAAGGTAGCGCCCTTGCGGTCCACCTAGATTCTGCGTCGAAGCCCAGATCATGGCAGCAAGGTTCATCAACACCGTAAGTAACATGCACGACCAAATGGTGGCGGATTTCGCATCATCACGAGTCATGTTACGGAACTCTGCACAAGACCAAATGTAAGCGCCTTTGATCAGTCCGACAGCAGCAACAATCAAGTATCCGAGGTACACGAAATAGAGCGGTCGCCACATGTATTTCGTCATGTAGCCGAACAAGCCCCAGAAGCTAAAGAACATCATCCGCCACCAGCGAATATCTTTGATGATGTGTGAGGCTGGGACGTGATAGTCAAGTTCGCGATGGAACGTGGTTGCCCAGGTCTTATACATGGTCTTGGTGCCCATGAAATCCCCGCCAAACTCATAGTAGTTTCGCACTAGCCACCAACCAGATACGGCGCTGGCAGCCACTCCACATATACCGAGCGCAGCTACGGCTTTGGCAATCGGTGTTCGATTCAGCACCGCCGATGCTACCAAAGTCAGAGCCACCACAGGCATGACTGCAAGTCCGGAATATTTACTCAGAGCAAGCCAACCCATCAGCAACCCGATCCAAAGTCCGGTGCTGACGGTGAGTCCGACGCGCACGGATCGCACAGCCAAAAGCAAAATCAAAGCACCAAGTGCAGAAGAGGTCGAATCGCAATTCGAATATCCATGCAAAAACGCAAGTTGCGGATGAAAGACCACTGCTGCAGGTAACGCAAACGCCAACATTCGATTTGTGCGAAAGATGTCGCGCCCTATTTGATAGGCCGCATAAAGGAGAACCAATCCCATCAAGAGGCTACCGAAGCGGGCAAAGAGAGCCAGTTCATTTGTAGGCGTAATCATACTGATCGCAAGGTGCGGCAGATAGCCCAACTGCGGTAAAGATCCATACACGGCCGACGGTCCGCCCGCAGCAACTTCGGCAGCAGAAGGCAATCTTAGATGATCGCGCATGAATCGAATAACCCAATAGTGCGCGAATTCGTCCGGTGCTTCTTGCATCGGGACAGTGAATATGAATGGCAGTCGCACGAAGACAAAAGCAAAACAAAACATCAGAAATGTTTTGGATATCTTCGCGGCAGATTTGACTGGTTCGTTCACAGCAGAGCTTGGTTCCTTCTGAGCGAGATTACCTAGACTCATTAGACAACAAACCCGCCGCGCATCTCTTCTCCTTGCAACACCAGATCCGCCAGGTGTCGCATAGGCTCGACATATCGCGTATAAGCTTCTTCAACTGCTAGTGAATGACGGATGGTATCAAGCGTAGATCGACCGCGCTCGACGCCTCGGCGCAGGCGCCTGGCCATCCTTTGATCAACGGGGGTGTCGATGAAAATACTCAATGTAGCGATGTCGTTTAAAGGAGAGTTGAATGCAAAGATGCCTTCGATCACGACGATTCTATTTTTCGGCGCCGGCACAAGTTGAGTCCCAATG
>JADYXS010000475.1 GCA_021772155.1 Candidatus Obscuribacter sp. | reverse complement strand
GGCTTCGGCACGCTTGATCGAGTTCTGCTCGATGTCGTAGGCCTTGGCGTCGGCGTTCTTCTTCTTCTCGATGGCGAGCGTTTCGGCGGCAGTGACGCGACCGGTCTTCTCCCGCTCGGCGCGCAGGGCGTCCTGCTCGGCCTTGACCTTCAGCTCGATGCTGGCGTTGAACTCCGGCGAGAAGTTGAAGTCCGTGATGGCGACGTTGGCGATGGAAAGGGCATCGGAGGCGTTCTTCTGACGGAGCGTCTCGTTGATGAACTGCTTGATCGCAGCGACCACCGCAATCTTCACGTGTTCGCGTTTGGTCACCAGCTCTTCAGCCGTGTACCGCGCCGTGACAGCCTTGAGACACTCGTGGACAGCCGGGTTGACGATGGCCGCGTCGAGCTTCTTGATGTCGCCGACAGCACCGGTCACTTCGGCCGCGCTGGACGGACTGATGTTGTGCTGCAGCGTGATGCTCGTGGTGACGCGTTGGAGGTCCTTGGAGGCCGCCTCGGCGTTTTCCACGGTGCAGGTCACAAGCTGGGTGTTGACCTTCTCGACGGTCTGCACGAACGGGATCTTGAAGTGGAAGCCCTGCTGCCATTCGTCCTTGTCGATGGCACCGAAGGTGCGCACGACGCCGACTTCGGAGCCGTCGATGATGGTGAACGATTTGAAGGCGGTGACGATCAGGAGGATGCCGGCAAGGACGCCACCGATGGTGAGCCCGATGCGCCGAACGTTGAGGTTGCCGTCTTCTTGGTTGGTGAAGAAACTCATGGTCTTCTTTCCTTTGCGTGAGGTGAACGAAGCATTCCGACAGAGACACGATTCCGCAAGCAACCCAGACGTCAACGCGCACACCTTCGAAGTGAAGGTTGTTTTTGTGTTGGAAGTGCGCGAAGTGATGACTGGGTGGTTTTTTGCTTACGAATTGAAGGGGAAATGCAGAGGTGCCCTGACCATATAGCGGACAAACCACTGATACCTACAACGGTTATAACCACCGCTAGCAGACCAAATAATGGATAACATGCACAAACCCACACAAGGCTTAGCTCGGCTGTGATTGGCGGTTCTCCCCGGATTCCGAATCACATTTTGGGGTAGGCCGTGAACGTGCTGAGCGCCGATTTTCAGAAGAAATAGAAAACAATTGCTATGCGTATTTCTCACACGATTTGGCAAGATCGGCCTCGCACTAACTTAGCGCTAACTCATCTCAGATGTGGTGCACAATTGTGCATCACACCTAGTGACCAGCCGACATGACGCTCCTTAAGACAAATTTTTTTTGAGCACACAACAAAAAGGTAAAAAAGCGGACGAAACTTTCAGGGCTTGGACTGCCCTTACAATGTCGCCGCTTAGATGAAAGGTCAACAGACATTCACAAACTCGCGCCCCGCGAACGGAAGGGACGAGCCGAAGCCCGTCCCTTCCATGTGAACCATTAGTCTAGGCTGAAGCTTCCGCTCGACGACAGCGGCGGCATTCAAGAATGAACTAGACGACAACGCGATGCGCAACTGGTCCGATTATTCGACCAGATGCCTGAGCCTCTGTTCGACAGCGGCAACCCTTTTGGCCAGCGGCGGCAGTTTTTCGCGCGCTGTGGCTGCATCCTTGTCCAGACCGGCCGCTTGCAGTTGCATCTCGACAGCGCTCGATTTCTTCAGCTTTGCGATGTGACGATCGAGCGTGCTGCATGCACCTTCCGCATTGGACAGACGCTCTTTCAAGGTGTGAAGGCTTGCACCGGTGCTGCCAAGGTTGGTGTCCTGATTGGGAGCCGCAACGATTGGCTCGAGGCTGCTGAGCAAGCGCTCCATTTCCCGGATATCAGCGCCGAGGTCCATTTCCGCGATCTTCGCTGCAGACAGCCGCGCGGCATCTGATGGAAAGAGGGAGGTGAATCCCCAGTAAGCTCCACCAACCAGCAGCAGCACGAGAATCACGGCTCCAGAGGCCGCTTTCTCCTTTTCACTCAATACATAGACAGTTTGCATAGGACATGATCTCCGACGTTTTGACGTTGTTGGCTAACAGAACTGAGACACGATACTCACAGCGACGCTAAATGTGGCTGTGGTAGTTGATCTTGGACTTCAGGCACCGAGCAGTTCAAGATGCAGGCGCCGCGGGATGAACACGCGCTCCTTTCCCTGCTCCTTGAGCGGTCCGGACATGCCGACCCAATCGCGACTCGGCGCCACCACACCGATGTAGCAACAGGTCAACGGATAAGGACGCGGCGCGCCGTCTGGCAGGCAGATGGTGCGCGAGTCACTGTCGGACGGACCGCACTTGATGGTGTCGTTGTTGAATTCACCGAGGAAGATGGTTTCGCCAGGCACCACGATCGAATCCTCGATCGCGACGTACTGATCGATGCCCGCCACATTCCGCAGAACGCAGGTACGAATGGACATAAAGAAAGTTTCCTTGTTGAAAGTTGACTTGAATCAGAGACAAAATCTTCAACTGAGACTCTAGCTATTCACGTCGAAGCACCCATGCTCTGCTAGACGGTGCCCGTCAGTGTGTGGAACGAAATCTGTCCGGCAGCAGTCGCTGCAGCTTCGGTGTCGCGTGATCCCGAATCCAGCTCGCATCGACGGCCGCCGCTAGCGTAATCGACATTGCGAACCACGAACCGGTACTGGTTGGCGCCGCCTTGAGTCGGCGTGTACTCAACCCAGAGCTGCATCTGGCTGTTGTTCCCGTGGTTCTTCCAGTTCACCTTCTTGACCTTCCGCTGTTCAATCTGAGCAGGGCGGCTGCCCGCCAAGATGTGGGCTGCAACCAGCCACGAAACGATAACGCCCGCTACGCAGGACATGCGGACTAGCACACCGACCGTTGACACTCCGAGAATCAAATCCATGACTTTTTTCCTGTAACTTGTGAACGACTTTCGAGAATGGATTTACGCGAATCTTTTGCACTACGCGAACTTATCTCACGACTCAACGTAGCCAATCACAGCGTTGTTTTGGACTACCTCGCCGTGCTGGTGTGACATAGGTTGTTCTCCTCAAAAATTGCCGCAGTTGCCGGCGTGAAATCGGTTCCAATGCGTCGCCAAAGAGCCCGGGTCGACCGGGATAAGGTGACCGACGCGAGGAATCCTGTGTGTCAAAAACAGTGGCGCAAAAAATCAGTCGTCAGCTTGCATCCGTCGCAATGAAGGTCATTTTTTCTTTTGCTAGTGAGCGAAGTGATGAGTGGGTGTTTTTTGCGTGCGATAAGAAAATACAGAAGTACTCTCACTATAAAATTATTATCGCGCTTTACCTAATAGTTCGCGAAATACTATTTAGGCAATACTTAGGCACTTCGCGACTCTAAAAATGCAAGGCTCCGTATATCTACACACGGCATGGACTGGAGGTTATAGGCGGCCATAACTTTCCAGCTAAACGTCAGGGGTCCAACCTGAGCAAGCAAATCTGTCACGAACTTTGTCCGCCTGCGCCACGCGTATTTCTCACACAATTCGATCAGATATGGTTCGCACTAACTTAGCGCTAATTCAGAAAAACAATGGGTGCACAATTGTGCACCACATCTAGTGACACTAACAAAGCGCTCTAAATTCAGCAGGATCACTTCCTTACTTAGCGATACGTCACGGCACTAATAGTGGTGAGAACCCCATATGTTTTTCTTCCAGCAAGGATGTATCTCCAAATAACTAATGATCGCGATACAGACATTTCCTATAGTCGATATGTCAATCGCCCACTTCCCTATCCTAGAGTCTCAAACACCAAATCCTCACATCCAGAAAAATTCAATATGACTGTCATTGCGACGGTATGAGAACGCTCTGCTTGTGTAAATTTGATTGAGACAGTGGCGCGGTTAGACTACCTCAGGGGCAATACGAGCAACATCGCTCGGGGTTGTCACCTTGTGTACAGAATCTTCGCTAAGGCAAGGTCTCTGTATGCTTACTTCACCGAAGAGCGTCCTGCGGGACAGTCTCGAAGGTACCGAAGTCAGTGTCAGGCATCTGCCTGAGCACAGACACAAGGTACATTCTCATGACGACGCAAGACAAAATGTTGGGCACGCTCACCCCATTCACCACCCTCGACACCGTTGAACAGGAGCTTGTTTTAGGAACATGGGCCGCTGCGGAGCGCGCCTACATCCCCCGTTCCAACTTCCCCGTCGGCAGCGTTATCCTCGCTCAAAACGAGCAGGGTGAAACGGCGATCTTCTCGGGCTGCAACGTCGAGAATCGCTTCCACAATCCCACCATCTGCGCCGAGCGCAACGCAGCCACTTCGGCTGTGGCTGCCGGCTACCGGAAGTTTCTCAAGATCGCCTTGGTGTGCAAGAACTACCAGGGTCCCGGTGCTAATTCCTGCGGGCTCTGCCGGCAGGTGATGACAGAGTTCGGCTGCGATGCCGTCGTTCTCGGGCTTGCCGACAAGCAGAACAACGTCTACAAGTTCACCGTCGGGGAACTGCTCCCTGCAGCGACCGGCGAAGCAGTGCACTTCGCGCACCTTGCCGCAGGCGAGAAGCGGCTGGTGAAGCGCCTCGAAGCGCTTCTGCTGAAGTCGTACGTGCCTTATTCGAAGGCCCCGCGTGCGGCCGTGTTCACCGCCAGCAACGCCGACGGAGCGACGCGTCACTTCGTCGGCATCTCCGACGACAACGCCAGCTATGGTGGTGCAGCTCTTGCCGAGTGCGTCGCCATGCGAACGGCCCGCACCGCCGGTTACTTCCGGAACGTCTCGCTGGCTGTTACTGTGGGCCAACAGTGGATTCACAACCCAATCGAAGGCGAGTGCCTCCAGGTGTTGCGTGAATTCGGACGGCAAGCCCCGGTGCTTCTGATCGGCAAGGATCGCTCAGTGCTGCATACCTCACTCATCGAACTCCTTCCGGACTCGTTCGGACCGGAATCGCTGGTGTAGGTGAACGTCGAAGCACAGGACGGTTGCTTTCGTGCAATCGTCCTGTTGCGCTGATTTGGCCTTGAGCCCGTCGGCTGTTTTACGTCGGAGCAAGAGGCAACGTGCCTCATGCTCCGACATTTGTCAAACCAGGGAAGCCACCACAAACGGTTCCCGCACGAGAAAGGACGCGGCAATGATTACCGAACCACAATCGCGCATCGACCCCGGCACTCGTGCTGGAAACGGTGCACTCTGCCACGAGTTGCGTGGACTCAACCCGGTGCGCTGCTTCACGGCAACCGTAAGGGAGATCGCGGCACAGCTCACGCTTGTTGACTCGCCCACAAGCCACGACACGCCGCTGTCTGACACCATTCTGGGGCTAGCAAGCGACTGGCATTTAAACCATGTCGGATGCGCTCTCAGTGAGGCGGCGCGTGAATGCCGGAATTCGCTGGAGTGTTTGCGTCGTGCGCATGCCAGCGTGGCTGGGATTTTCAAAGGCGCCATGCGAGACGAAACCGAAGAAGCACTCGCTCGTGCAGTAAAGGGTGCAGAGGCGCGTCTTGCACAAATCTCGGCTGCCTGCGACAGTTACACGCTACCCAGTCTCCCACACGAAGTTCGTCGCAACGGCCTGGCATTCCTGCTTGCCCGGAGTCCGGCAGTTATTGCCGCCCTGACGCGCTTGATTGAAGAGTGCGACGGCAACGTCAGTCCGGACTTGTTGGCAGAACTGAAAACCTGCCAGTCCGACCTGGTCGAGTTGATGAACATCTTCGCCACTTTGCGTGAACGATCCAGCCAGAAGATGGGCGACCATATGCAGGACTGCGTTGTTCGCATCACCGCCATCAACGCACATCTAGACGACATCGGAATCGAAGCCGGAACGCGCGGAGGCAATCTGTACCGGTATCCGAGCTGGGCAAAGCTAGCAGCTGAAAGAGCTGCCACAGCCTAGTCTATGCGAATCCTGCCGGTGCTGAACCAACGAACCGGACGGCTCAAACCATTGAGCCGTCCGGTATTTTTTTTCGACTTTTTCGCGCCAGTTACACTATATGCCTTCGTATATCGACCCAGAGAAAAGGAAGTGGAAAGGCCAGCGACAACTTTCGCACAACCTTTCGTGAGCTAGCGATAGTTGCCAAGCGATCTAGGCAGATAAGAGTTTGCGTGGCGAACTCAATGCACAAGAGACAAGCTGCGCGAAATGTTAAGCACTAGAAAAGCCTAGAGATCTACACGCGTATAGATGAGATCTTAGCTGTACGGACGAAAATCATCCTTGGCAACATTGCTAACACTTTCTCTATTTAGATAAGGTGAGCGTATCTTTTTCCTTCACCAAACAAGAATCTAAATCCAGCAACACTCTAACAACGCCGCCAGTAACAACCACTGAACCCCGACTTTGACGTTGGATGTGGATGCTCAACGGCAACTTAGGGCATACCGCCACGAGACTGTTAGCCCTTACCAGGCTGCAGCTTGTCGCCGTACGCCCTCTTAACCAAACAGGGAGGTATCCTATGAACTCGCTAATTAAACGCGGTCTGGATGCCATCGTGCATCCAACAATCCGCCTTCCCATAACCACCGACTTCCCGCTAACTGGCAAAACGCTCGGTATCGCTTACGTCGTTGGTTTCATCCTTTTCATCATCGGCAGCTTGCTGCCTGCATTGCTCTTCGCAGCTGTCGTCTTCAGCTTGATCAAATTCGGTGACCAAGAAACCCTTGATACCGTTCTGCGGCTGATGTACTCCACAGATGGCAAACCACAGCCGTACCTGCTGGCCACTTTGATGGCATCGTCCTTCATCTGCGGATTCGCCTGCCAAATGACGTATCTCTCTCGACTGCTACGCAAACGCGGTCACACGCTGATGGGCGTAGTTGGGCTCAGTACGGCATCGCTTCGCGGTTCAACCAGAATAGGCACTGCTTGGGCAGTCATCTGGCGGGCCTTGACGGCATTTGGCATTGTCTTTGCTCTCGAGAACGTCCTCGGACTATTCCTGCATGCGCCGGAACAGCCAACCATCGAGTACGCGCGCATGCTTTCGGGCGGCAGCATGCTGGTGTTCTTTCTCATTGCTGCAGTCGGCGCACCGCTGTTCGAGGAATTCGTCTTCCGTGGCGTGCTTTTCCAGGCGCTGCGTTCAACGTTCCACGGATACAGGTTGGCTGCAAGCGGCCAGAGCACGAAGAAGTCGACGCGATTCGGTCGGTTCTTAGGTCGCCGACTCTTCCAGACGTCCGTTCGCTCAGAAGTCTGGTCGGTGGTCCTCAGCGGCGCAGTCTTCGCGTTGTGGCATTTACAGTTTCACCCGGTGCAGCTGCTCATGCTGTTCCTGATGGGCTGCGCTCTGGCCGAAGTGTTCCGTCGATCGGGCACACTTTGGACCGCGATTTGCCTTCACGCTGTCAACAACGGGTTGGTAGTTCTGCTGCTCTGGATGTCGTGACTCGAAATCGTTGAAGGAGGGCTTTTCCTTTGTGGCGTAATAGTCACTCGCTGCCGCGACCGTAATCGTCGCTGTAGCGGGTGATGTCTTCTTCTGCGAAGGAATCGCCTACCTGCACTTCGATAATTTCGACCGGTTCCTCACTGACGCAAGCTATCCGGTGGCGTGTTCCTCGCTTGACGAAGACATAGTCGCCGTAGCCCATCTCAACGCTCCGGTCATCCAGAGTCACGTTCGCAATGCCGCGAACGACGATCCAATGTTCATCACGGTGCCGATGGCTTTGCAAACTGAGGCGCTGTCCAGGATTGACGACCAGTCGTTTGACTTTGGCTTGGTTGCTGTCTTCAAGAATGAAGAACGCGCCCCACGGTCGATCGGTTCTGTTTGCCTGTTCAGTCATCAGCGATAGATCCCTCAGTTGCCAGCTACAGATCGTACCACTCTCAGTAACCGGCGATGCCAGGACGCAAGTGCGCCTTGCACGCCCAACCCAAGGAGAAAATGTATGGAAGCATTCGTCTTGTTTCTGCTCAAGTTAGTTGTGTACCCGTCCATCGTGGTCGGGTTGGCAGTACTTGCCGCAAGGCTGTACAAATTCCTGCGCGAGACGCCGTGCCTCAAAGTGACCACTGCCTGCAAGGCACGGGTTATCACCGGTGTCGTGGCGGGAATCGCGCTGTGCTCAATGTCCCGCGGCTGGCCGGAGCGGGTCGACTCCGTATCCAATACACTCACCTTCGCCTGCTACATCGCATGCGTCTGGGTCGGTGGCAGCCAACTGTGGGCAAGGCGCGAGGAAGTAACGGGCTGGCTGAAGAGCCGATTCGACATCTCGTAGCGCGCAAGTTGGCAAGAACAGCCACGGCACCTCGCCTGGCTGTAGTTCGAAGTTCGGGTCAGTAGACAAGGCGCGTGTCTTGTCGACTCGATGTTCGTTGGACGGCGCGAAATGCCGTCGAATCTCACCCGGCAACTAAGTTGCCACAACCAGGAGATCCAAACAATGTTCTTGAAAAACAACCATCCCGTGGCGTCGATCAACTTCCGGTCCAACGGCCTGCAGCTGGACACCTGTCCGGCAGCCCTGTTCGACAGCGACGACGACGTTGCGGCTGCGACCTTCGCCGCCCTGTGCGGTTCGCCGATCGTCAAGGTGGACGACCAGTACCTCGTCAGCATCCACACGCTGGCGCTGCGTCAGCTCGCCCTGTTCGCCGCCGGCGCTCAGGTGTGCTACGACCGCAAGGACTTCCGCGACCTGGAGAGCTGCGCCCGAGCCTGCTTCACCGACGCCAACCATGCCTCGGTGAGCTGGATCCTTCGACGCGCCTACGACCGCGCCAAGCAGCTCGGTCTGATCGGACCCGGCACCGCAGACGTGGCATGTGGCAACCCCAAGGTCGCCGGATTTGCGGTCATCGAGCCGGAAGACGGTCGCGGCTTCACCAGCGTCATTCCGGGCTTGTCCACGGACCTGTTCCTGGCCAAGCGTCCCCCAACTCGGACGCTGACCGTGGAAGAGGCCGGCTGGCAAGCGGAGTTCGAGCGCTGGTCACCGGCAGTGGTGGCAGCGGACGAACAGGAGTGGTTGCGCAAGCGCCTCTTCACGTTCGCTGCGGTGCTGGCAGCGCTCAAGCCGCGGCTTTGCCAGCTCGGCGTGGAAGCCGTCGTCTTCCTGGCGCTTTACGGCGCCGGTGTTGACGTTCAGCTGGACGCCGACCAGTACGCGCTTCTCAAGCTGCGCGCCGGAAACTTCAAGGAGATGTGCGACAAGGCCGGGCACAACTACCTGATGGCCGAATGCGCCATGCAGGCTGCCGCCAATCGCGCTTCGCTCGAAGGCATCGAGTAGTCTTGGCGAAACAGGATGCAATCAGCCGAGGTATCCCCTCGGCTGATTGCGTTCCACGTTGCGCCTGACAAGAAAAACGCAGCACTTATCCGATGGTAAGTGCTGACAACGTGCGAGATAACGGCTTAAGAGAGTTATCCCAGCGCGCGCATTAGACCCGTGTTCGGCTACCAAGCCGACCATTCCCATGACGAAACAAACCGAGAACAATGAGAAGCCTATACACAAAAAACCAAATCCGCCGTTGGCCGAAGGGCGGAACGCATGAGCACTTCGACTGTTCCATCGAGCCGGAGTTTATCCTCCAGCGTTGTTCGGAACTTGGACTGGAACTTCCCGGAGAATTCGCTACGCAGTGGCGGATGACACTGGACAATACCGCGGCTCAGTCCGCAGTAGCAAACGAGTTCCAGGAGTTCGTGGCCTCCGGCGCCCGCCAGAGCCTGAAGAACTATCTCGATGCCATCGGCAACTATGTGCTGCCGGTGCTTCAAACTCCCGAAGACCTCTACAGCCGCGCCATGTCACGTTTCCAGCGTGCCCATGACGATGGACTGATCTGGTTGAAGCTGCGATTTGCACCACAGCTTCACCGCCTGAAAGGCCTGACACTTCGCCAGGTGATGGAGCCGATGGTTGCCGCTGTGCACGACTCGCCGATTCCAGCCAAACTCGTTGTCTGCGCATTGCGGCACGAGAACGGCAGGCTCGGATGGCACCTCGGTAATACCTGCATTGAGCACTCCATGGACGTCGCCAACTTCGACCTTGCCGGCGGTGAGGGCGGAAATCCCGGCGTTCCGCTGTGGTGGGCGAAGCAGGCTGCGCGCGTGCAAAAGAAAACGCGTGGTCGCACAAAACCGAGCATTCACCTGTGGGAAGAAGTTGAGCCCACCGATGAAGACGTCCGACGATTGCGGCAATACAAGATCAATGAACTCGCGCACGGCTTCCGCGGCAAGCGCCAAGGCAACCGTGTGTGCGCGATGTGCATCACGTCGAACATTGTGACTGCGCAGGTGACCAACGCCTCGCAACACACCATCGACGCGCTCTATCGTGAAGGCGCCCGGGTCTGCGTTGACACGGATGGTACTTTGTTCACCAAGACGGATTACACACAGGAGTATCAGCTCCTGGTTGAGACATTCGGGTGGGGTCCGCAGGATTTCCTGCAGACGAACCTGAACGCCCTCAGCGTGTCCGGCTTTGACGCCAAAACGAAACGCGCCCTGGAAGCGCAGCTCCGTTCTGGTTACGCGTCCTAATCGACGGTGTGACTCGCCTGACCGCCGACCATCGACAACGCAAAGAAGCATTCCGAGAGGCGGTTCCTTCGAACCGCCTCTCGGCCGTGGTTAGTCAACTTGATCCGGCAATCCGGCAGATTACACGCAGGTGTGGTCTGCTCGATCGTCCAACGGACCCGATAAAAATTGCGCCGACTGGCGATTCCCTGAATCGTCGCCCGGCGCTATTTAACTCATCTCAGCTAACTAAACCTCAAACGAGAAAGAAACAAACCATGCAAACTCAACCTACCGCTGTCGGTGAAGAAGCCGTCTTCATCTTCAGTCTGTTCATCGACGGTCAAACCGCTCGCGAATTCGCGATCATGCTCAACGAGTGGTCCTGCGCGAACAAGGGTCGTCGGCTGCGCGTCATCCTCAACTCCGGTGGTGGTAACATCTCGGACGGGCTGTTCCTGTCAGAAG
The DNA here is from genome assembly GCA_021772155.1 of Candidatus Obscuribacter sp. Lineage (GTDB taxonomy): Bacteria > Cyanobacteriota > Vampirovibrionia > Obscuribacterales > Obscuribacteraceae > JADYXS01. The sequence goes on along the minus strand of JADYXS010000475.1, from coordinate 7 downwards.
AGTTCCT
>JADYXS010000474.1 GCA_021772155.1 Candidatus Obscuribacter sp. | reverse complement strand
CGCTGAAGTGATCGCAGGAATAAATTTCGTTGATGGACTAGAAAAAGAAAAGGAGGCCGCCTAAAATTTTCCCGGCCCCAACATTTGACAAAAACTCTACTGGAACCGGGCGATGTTGCTATCGACGCAGGAGCAAACATTGGATGGTTCAGCGTATTGTTCGGCAGAGCAGTCATGAACAAAGGCGGCGGGACCGTTCACGCATTTGAACCGGTGCCTGCCATGTTCAACCTCTTGAAGAGAAACATCGAATTGAACGGCTTGAACAATGTGGTGGAATGCCATCAGTGCGCTCTCGGAGAGGTAGCAGAGAGCAGGGTCATTCACATTAGTGATACCAACTTTGGTGACAATCGAATAAAAGCGGGCGATAGCAATGAGCCAACAAACTCAGAGAATTCGGTTCCAACAATTTGCAGACGGCTGGATGACGTACTGATTGATAGTGACTTGAGCAAAAGTACAATCAAATTGCTGAAAGTAGACTGTCAGGGATGGGAAGTGGCAGTGCTACGTGGTGCCAAAAACACCCTCTCACGAACGCAGTTTTTGTTAATTGAGTTCGAACCAAGTTTATTGAACGACGCGGGCATGTCTGCTTCAGATTACGCTTCGGAGATACGGGACCATTTCTCATCGTTTGCAAAAATTCCAGCTGACGTGTTTCAACCTTTGATTTATTTGCCTATTGCGCAGCTGGATCAGATACTGGGCGAGCCACTGCCCCCGTTTGGCACCCTCAACATGCTTTTCCGAAAGTAGCCCCAAAACTGATGATGCCCCTGACTCCGCGTGATGTAACCACCGATGAAAATTGTCCATTTGAGTCTCAGTGATGGTGGCGGTGGCGCAGCCAGCGCTGCTTTTAATATTCACAACTCGGTGAAGTTACAGGGCTGCAAGTCCTCGATGCTAGTCGAAACAAAATCTTCCACCGACGAAGACGTCATACAAATACCAGCCCCCAAGGGGCTCTCAAGTACGCTTGCCCGCAAGGCTCGCTCTTTTTTTATTCGGCAAGATTTGCAAAAGATTCGAAAGGATGCACCAGAGATTTTCAGCCTGGACGTATCGCGCTTCGGTCCACACCTTAGCCGATCGCTTCCACCTTGTGACATTATTCACCTGCACTGGGTTGCAGCATTTTTAGACTATCCAACATTTTTTCGCCAACTGGGCGACCACGCAAAACTGTGCTGGACACTTCACGACATGAATCCATTCACCGGAGGATGCCACTATTCGTTTGACTGCACAAACTTCCTAGGCTCGTGTGGCTATTGCCCACAGCTTGTGCATCCGAACAAAACAGACCTTTCTGCGCAGATCCTGAAAAACAAACTCGCGGGTCTTGAACATCTAAATGATGATCAGTTGACGCTTGTGTCGCCAAGCACATGGGTCCGCGATCAAGCCAAGCAAAGTTCGATATTTTCAAGGTTTTCGCATGCCGTTATCCCGCACGGGATAGACTGCGACACGCTCTGCCCGCAAGACAGAGCAAGCGCGCGCGAACTCTTTGGGATTCCTAACAACGATTGCAAGGTAATCGCCTTTGTCAGCCATGCGATCGATAATCCGCGAAAGGGTTTCCACCTTCTCCAAAAGGCGCTTGCCTCACTGAACACCAGTGAAATTGTCCTCCTTTGCGTAGGAGGAGGAACGGTTGACGTGCCGGGAGTCAAAGTAATTTCTACCGGATACATCGCCGATAAACATAAGTTGGCAATGGCTTATTCCGCAGCGGACTTCACTGTCGTCCCTTCTGTGCAGGACATCGGTCCGCTGACATTTATGGAATCCATGGCCTGTGGTACACCGATTGTAGGCTTCCCGGTAGGTGCCATGCCGGACCTGGTCGAACACGAGGTTACCGGATTTCTTGCCACAGGAATTAGCTCCGAAGAACTTGCGCAAGCCTTGGACGCCGCTCTTTTATCGACGAACCGACAGCAGGCCATGCGGGATAAATGCCGATCCATCAGCACAGAGTTGTTCAGCGTAGCGCGCTCCGGTGCCGCATACATGCAAATGTACAATGACATTTTGCGCTAATCAAATTTCGCCTTTTGGACAATCGCGCAAATGAAGGCCCTTGCGCTCCCTTCACCGCTCAGCTTGAAAGCTTTCGAGATTTGCGGCAACAAGAGCGTTCCTTGCCGTTTTTTTGCCAGCTCAAGGTCCTAGAGTTCTCCTCTTTACTACGAGGGGGTTCGGAAATGCTGCGAAAAGACGTTGGAAAGATCAGCGATCAACATCATTCATTGACAATCAAATTCGCCACTAGCTGCTCAAAGTGCGCTGTTCGAATGGCTGGCCGCACTAAGGCTTTCTACGACGTTGAAAGTAAGCGGGTCGTCTGCATAAGCTGTGTAAAACTCCTCCGGAAAGGAAGAGAACCGGTACTTCCGATATCGCCGGCGCAAATTACCGTGGATAGGCTTGACCAGATATTGGCAGCCGGCGGTCCATCGTCGGCACAGCATTCGGAGTTCGAGCAACTCGTTAACTCTTTGAAAGTCGAATACGCGTCGGAAAGACTGGCGCAGTCCTTTCTAGCTGATCTGTATGACGTGCATCAGTCCGAATCTTATATATGTATGTCCATTCGCCGCGCCGACCACTGCAACGGCTGTGCAAATTACCTGAGCGGCGGAACAGTTGCCGTTTGGGATAAGGATGCCCATCGTATTTGGTGTCTTGACTGTGCCTCCGACTTTGTTCTTGACTGAAAGATCTCAGTGGAGGAGAGGCCAAGCCAATGCTCGCACGCTGAGTCAGCGGTGTAGAATGGTGCCTCGTTTGAGGCCTCGCATGACAAACCTGTTTACCCCGCTGAAGCTACGTGCCGTCGAGCTACGCAATCGGATTTTGTGCTCGCCGATGTGTCAGTACTCGTCCGTCGAAGGAGCGCCGACCAACTGGCATCTGGTCCATCTAGGAAGTCGCGCTGCCGGCGGAGCTTCTTTGGTCATGGTGGAAGCCAGTGCCGTTGAACCGCGGGGCCGAATTAGTCCAGAGGACTCAGGTATCTGGAACAACACGCACGTGGAGGCGTTTGCCCCAATCGTAAAATTCATCGAGTCGCAAGGAGCTGTTCCTGGTATCCAACTGGCACACGCCGGTCGAAAAGCAAGCACCCTCAAACCTTGGGAAGGACAGGGACCACTAACCGACAAACGGAAATGGACAGTAGTGGGGCCTTCTCCAATACCATTTTCCAGCGGCTACCCAGTACCTGAACAGTTAAGCGTCGAGGGTATCGCCGCCATTAGGACAGCCTTCGTTGAAGCTGCAAAACGCTCCGTCCGTGCTGGATTCAAAACGATTGAGATTCATTCCGCGCACGGATATTTGCTTCATTCATTCCTCTCTCCACTGTCTAATCAAAGGACAGATGAATATGGAGGAAGCTTCGAAAATCGCATCAGATTTTTGCTGGAGACCACAGAATCAGTTCGTGGCGCTATTCCTGATGACATGCCTCTGTTGGTCAGAATTTCTTGCACGGACTGGGCCGATAACGGATGGGATATCGACCAGTCGGTAGAACTGTGCAAGAAACTCAAATCGCTAGATGTAGATCTTATCGACTGTTCTTCCGGCGGAGCGGTGCCGTATCAAAAGATACCAGTCACGCCCGGCTATCAGGTCCCCTTTGCCGAAAGAATTCGAAAAGCTGTTGGTATCGCCACCGGTGCCGTTGGCCTTATCACCGAAGCCCATCAGGCCAACGAAATTATTGAATCCGGGAAAGCCGATGTCGTACTGATGGCGCGCCAATTACTACGCGACCCGTATTTTCCCCTGCATGCAGCAAAAGAATTGAACATGGACATCAAATGGCCTCCGCAATATGAACGGGTGGCAAAGTAATGGACGCTGGTGATTTATCCCATGAAGTTATTCATTTAGCTCTCTTGCTCATACGGTTGAAGAGGCGCCGGACATCTATCTCCTTACCTGGGGCGAGATGGTCGTGCCTGGCGGACCATTGATTGTCGATCTGAACCAGCCCGGTGTTTTCATCGTAACCATGAACGGTCACCACATGCGGTGCGCGTTTTTTTTCATCAAGCTCTTCGGGCAGATCTAAAGAAAGTGGATCCCCATTCCCTTGTGCATCGATCATTATAATTAAAGGTAGCTGTCCATTAGCCTTGGCTTTGGCAAAGATGGCCCGAAGATCCGCTTCGGAGTTAGCGTTTTTTGTTTGAGGTTCAAGGTGAGGCAATCCGCCGGTGACGACAAAGCCTCGTTCCTTAACGCCGGTGACGGTGCGATAGATATCTTCGTGATCGACTATGAAAAGGTGCGGAGAAGTGACCAAGGTGTCGCCTGAATAGACCATTCGCGCGCCCCTGGGTCCGTAGACTACTAGTCTTTCCGATGTATCCTCAGCTAGTACCATTTGGCCGGTTTGGTCGGGTCTGTATTCGGCATATTTCTCATAGCGCAGAGATCCCTTCGCGTACTCTTTTCCGTCGGGACCGACCGACTGCGCATCCCAATGAGCTTGCACAGCTGTGAGATTAAAGATGCGTGTGGCCCATGTGCGAGAACCATCAATAACCACAGACTGCTCCAACGGCTCCGGACGTCTGATGCCATCAGGATAGGGTTTTACAGTCGAGCCATTAGGCGTTTGGTATAGCCCGGTGCAAGCAACGTCGGCAATCAGTTTAGCGGCAGCCGCCGGGCAGCGAGCATAGGCACGGACTTCGATGGTCGTTACATTGCAAGTCCCGTTGAAACCTTGGGAGATTGAAGTTGGCTCGGCGGCTTGCCGCATCACTTGCTGCGCCAAAATCAGCCGGTCAGCCTTGCTCAGAAAGGATGGCTCTGGCGTATCGAGCAACCGCGACACTTGAGCAAAAGTGCTGGCAACTTGCTCGGGGCTAAGGTTCTGCTTACGAGCCCGACGCTCGAAGCCGATCATATTTTCGGTAAAAAATTGGCGGTCCGCGGCGCTGCCAATCTGCCTGGAGGATGCTTGCAATTGTTCACGAGCGACGCAGGCTGGGTCGAGAGTCAGGCGCAGAAAAGTAATTGACTCGCCAATCGCCCCTCTTGCAAGTTTTTCAGCGAGCCGCAAGTTAACGTCGGTCAAGCTAGCGGTGGGCATCTTGCCTGAGCGCCAGTCATCTTCCATTTGACTCAGAAGAGCACCGATTTGCATCTTTTCCTGATCGGTTGTTTGCGAGGTGCGCAAGGCCTCGGTTCGTTTCTGGTTGCTGTCTTTCCATCTAATTTGCAAGGCCTCAGTTGGTGATACCAGACGCTCTAGCTGAGGATCCATCCAGTCTTTGACGATGCCACTAATGGCTTCACTTATTTGTTTTCCACTGTTAAGTCCGGTTCGCTCCTGCACGTTTGGGAATATCGTGCGCAACATGCCTGATTGCGGAACCGAAGGCTCCCTCATACCGTCGACGCCCCGTTCCAGATTAGCCATGTTTGGATAGAGTCGTCGCAGATTTTGCAGACGGTCTAATTCGGCAAAAAACTTGGGTGCAATTTTACGAGATTCATCAAGCACGAAAGCTCGCTCGATTTGATCGGTTTTGAGCGATGCTTTAATCTGCACATCCAGAATTTGCTTGCGCTGCTCAGGGGACAACTTCTCGTGCTCCCGGACAAGCGCCTCAAAGGTTTTTATAAATGCATCGCGAGCCTCCCGGTAATCATTTTCATTTTTTTTGTCGGTGACATTATCTCGGCTCACTAGTTTCCGATCGGCATTTTCTCTGCCCGATTCGGGCCTGCTAAACATTTCAACTGGTGGCATGATGAGTTTCTCCTGGTAGGCACTTAGTGGTAATTGTTGCGACATTAATAGGCTCGGGCCGAAATCTGGAAAGGTCCCGGTTACTCCAAGGCGGACCCGGCTTTTGAGGAAATATTTGCAAATCAAAGTGAGAGTCCTGTGAGACACTTGTGAATCGCTTGCTACTTACCGCGCCAACCCAAGCGAATGCAGTGCCAATAGCACTGCATCCGCATCGCGATGTTACTTACTGGGCATAGAGTCGAATCTGGCGCGAAAATCTGGGGGAGTCATCAACTTGGATACTTCAGCCGCACGCGACGCAATAGCTCATCCAGCGCTGGACGGCTGGATGGACGCTCGGGTAGATCGGACTTTCTGGCAGCATCTTCCAAGATCGCCACTAATCGCACGTACTCAGATCTGTGAAACGCAAGTGCAACATCGGATATCGTTTGCTGTTCACGCGAGTGGATTTTCTGCGCTATCAGATCATCGATATGCGAAAGCTTGGCCTCTTCGTTCAATCGCACCAGATTCGCTTCTACTATGCCAGTCCTCATCAAATGGATTCCGGTAAGCAAAACTCTGTATACGTATAGCAAGGGCTTAACTCGGGGGCGCTCTTCTTTGCTAAACAACTTCCACTGGGTCTCGGCAAACCCGCGGTAGTGGTAGCTGTGGTGAGATGTGATACAGCCGCTAGCGATGGACTTAAGCTCTTCGTGCTCGGCCGACGTCTGAACAACTAGCGGGGAAAAGAGTTGTTCCAGCACATATCCATTTCTCTTGAGCATCAAAGAGAAAAATTTCTTGACGTCGTGAGTTACCAGATCTAATTCAATGCCCAGCTCGATTCCAGAATACTCAAGAGTTTCATCGTGAATGTCGAAGCCCACAACATGAGGAACCGACAATACATGGACTCCGCGCAAATCATAGTCAGAATCAGGGGAAGGAAACCCGTACAAGTGAGCACCACTGACAGTGGCAAACAGCAAGGGATGCTTATGGCGCGCGGCCACTTCCTTCAACAAAGCTTGGAAATTCATTCGGCCACCACCGACCTTCTAGCTTTAACGAGGAAATCGTTTGCCCATTCGTAGTCTGGTCGTTCCGGCAACGACGTGTCCGCACACGCCTGATCAAAACGTTTATGCAAATCCAGCCGCCACACATTCACATCGTCCCAAGTAACTTCGCCGTTCCGAATCGCCATCAGCCTATCTCTGTGTTCGCCGACGCGAACCGGGACAAACTGCTCTTCCAGGACAGTTACCCCGGACAAAAGCAAACGAACAAGATGCATCACGTGCTTCCACTTGAGCTCGCCGCGGGTCCGCAGATCCTGCTCCAGTTTGCGGAACTGAGACATTACATAGCCATTGTATGTTTGGTAAACAAGCTTAGAAAGAAAGCGCCCGCGATTCTCTAGAAGTTCTTGCGCAATCGGATTGGCGTGCTCAACCAATGGAGTGTATAGACACTCCAGAACATTTGGATTGGCTTTCAAAGCCAAGACCATAAACTTCTGCAATTCCCAGTAGCATTCTTCAGATTCGGTATGTTCAATTTGTTCCGGCACACCATATAGTGACCAGTGCAGATCCGCCGGCGGTAGAAAAATGCCGCGATAATCTACATCGGACGCTTCCACTTCCAGCCCATAAGCGCGACTACCAACGATGCAGCGATATATTATGAATGCGTCCAGCTGACTATCATCCAGCGCCGCATCAGGTCGGTCGAACGTTACTTGCTGCATGTGCTTGCGGATGGCTAGCTCCTGCCGATGCAGCCGAGCCTCGTCGCCATCTGGAAATTGGACGACGTACGCGTGCTGATTGTCTGTCGGGGACTTTGTAATCTTTCCGACAGATCCACTCCGACGGATGGCTGAACCGTTCTTGGAACGAACCTCAACAAGAGTTACGACCTGCGTACCAACAGGCAGAATCAAATGAAAATTGGGTTGGTTGCTCTCGTTCATCCGGCCTACGTCCATGCCGTATGAATTCTAGCTTGCTTCATCCCATTTTTTGCTTTCTGCAAGCAAAGTAAGCTGGTTTAACCAAGGGTTGGCGTTAGACTGAAAGCCAAGTTTAGTAAATGCTTCATGAACGGACATGCGGCAATTGCCAACCATGTATAGAGCCGCCCGAGCAGACTCGCGCGGTAAACGCGACTGGTAGATGTGCTCCAACACGCCGTATGCGGCGCGCAAAACATTTCCATCGACACAACCATTCTCCAACAAAATGTCCGTCAACGGTCCTCCACCGTCCCGCTTGCAAGCCAGCGCTTTGTCCAATTCGTGCGGCTTCAAAAAGCCAGAAGAAACTAGTAAATATGTCACCTCCAGATCGAGGTCAGCCAAGTAATTCAGCATAGCTATCTCCATCGCAGTGTGAGGATGATAATTGCCAACACCTTTCAGCGACGCTTCAGCTACGTTTCAACAATGTGTCAATCCAAAAGAACAACGTATGAAGGCCTTCACCATATTTGGTGGCACCACCAACTGCAACCGGGTAACCCTTACCAGAATATTGCAGCCATATCGTCCACCTGAATAGCGGCACTCACACCACTCGCCAAGGAGCAGCTTAATGCCTCCACAGGTATTGCTGATCTCTAAGGAGATGTGTAATGCTTTTGTGGCATCCTCGGAATTGTCAATCGCAGTGTCAGACCTCACTAGCAAGGAAAAATACAAGATTGCCGGAAGAATTATGTCTTTGGCCGGAATCGTCTGGGCGATTGATGCCGGTACGAAGTATTGGGCCTTGCAAGATCTAGTCAATCACCCAGTCCAGCTGATTCCGAACTTTTTGTATTTATTTCTTGGCACAAATCCGGGCGGCTCATTTGGCATCCCGAGCCAGTTTATGGAGTTTTGCCTGACCATGCCGGCCACAATGGTTTTCATTATGGCGCTTTGGATGCGGCTTCAAATAAAGGCAGGAAAGTCGATCCCTGTCCTTCAACAACTGGGCTTAGGGTTGTTGATGGGTGGAGCGCTGGGAAATTGGTCCGAACGCGTTGTTCACAGTGGAGTGACGGACTTCATTTATCTGCAATGGTTCAGTTCTTGCATATTCAATCTGGCGGATTTCTCCATTGATCTTGGCTTCCTGGTGCTAGTTTTTGAGGCCATCAAAATAACCATCAAGACAAGAGTTGGCACCGAACTTGACGTTGCAAAGTGAATCCTTTGCTGCCTCCGTTAGACAACGCTGCAGTCCATCTGCATCAGACAGCGACAAGCACCACCAATCTCCATAAGACATCTGCTTTCGCTCTGACAATATCTATTAAGCGCAAAAGTGATAAGCTTTGGCGGTACCCTGTCGCAGCATTAGCAATAACTGCTTTGTTCAAGGGACAATCCACAATTCCTAACATCGGAGTGAATCCATACTTATGCTTGGCAAACGAAATTCTTTAGCGTTGTCTGCGGCGTTGAGCTTTCTCGCGATGGGAAGCCCATCTTACGCGCTCGATTTTGATTCCCTGCTGCGCAACTACTTGGGCAATAGATATCCCGGTGTCAGTGTTGACAGTCAAGCGGACATCAAGACCACTATCAATAATCGACAAGGTCAAGTCGAGCAAGAAATCGAGGCTGGCGCTGCCTCGGGTCAGTTGACCGCCTCGGAAGAGCAAGAGCTTCGCTCGCAACTAAACAATGTTGCCTTCCTCGAAGGTACCTACCTTGCAGATGGCACACTGGCTCCTAACGAAATTCAAAGCATTGTCGATGAATTGACCAACACTTCGAGAAAATTGCAAACTTACCTGACAAATACAGCCGTAACTGGCTTCGCTGCGACGGTTCGCCCATCTGGCAGCGGCTATTATCGTGACATGCTTGGACGCTACGGCGGAAGACGCTCAGACGAAGCGGCCGCTGCAAATCAAGTAGCGATCAAGGCAATTATCGATACCAGACAGGCCGAACTCGACAGCAAAATTAGTACCGGACTGGCTAACGGTAGCTTAAGCTTGAACGATGTGCATACTCTTCGCGCAGAGTTTCAAAAGATTCACACGAACGAAGTCAATTTCCTTTCTGATGGTCGCCTGAGCTATAGCGAAGAAAAACAACTAACCGACGCACTGGCCGCCTTGGACACACTGATCCAATCGCACTCGGCGCGTTGGACTGCAAACAATCGTGGACGCGGAAATGCCTACGGTCGTTACCGAAGAAGCAGCCAGGTTCGCGGATACAGTTCACTGCTGCGTCAAAGAATCGAAACCGGAATTTCTTCAGGGCGCCTGACTCGCTCAGAAGCTGCACGTTTACGCCAAATGGAAGTTCGTACTTCTGACTTGGAACGTCAGTTGCGCATTTCCGGTGGTCGTCTGACCCAACAGGAAGAACGCCGGCTGTTGACACAGTTGGATAGACTAAATGGCCAGATCACCAGAGAGCTAAACGATAAACAAATTTGGTAGCTCGCTGTGCCCAAGTTGAGTCAAGCAGAGGCGTGCCACTGTATATGGTGCGCCTTTGCATTTTCACGGCAATGGGGTTTTTAACCCGAACCAACAATGTCTCGCACATGAATCCTGCGCCAATACTCAACTAGAAGCTGCAACCCTGACTTTAGCTAAGGCAATCTGATCGACTAGATTCTAATTCTCGTCCGATCAGTTTTGTCCTACCTAATCGAACAGTCCACCGAGAAGTTTGAATGGTGCTTTAACAAAGTCCAATGCATGCTTGTGTTGATTCTTAATTAGCTTGAATGGGTCTCCGCTCCGCAAATCTTTTAGCAGATCCGTAGCTCCATCCTTAATTGCGTTGTGTCCTTCATTGAGTACACTGAGTGACCTTCCAACGAATTCTTGCGGACCGTTCCCTGCGTTACTGGGATCCAGGTGACGCGATAAGGGATGGTTTTCTAGCAAATAGGAAAGCGCGTTGCCGGGCAGCTCATTCGGAAGACGAAGGTCACCGCCTCCGAAAATTTCAACTACGTTGCGTAACTGATCTAAGGGATTTGTGCTGCCAAACTGATCCGAGGAATTTTCTTGGCGAACCTGATCGTAGGGATTTGAGTTACCGAACTGGTCGTAGGGATTTGCGCCACCTTCGTAAGATGCTTGTTGCGTGTTAATCCGGTTGTCCCCGAACCCAGATCCTTCGTGGCCCGAAGACGGCGATCCACCAAACTCCAACTTCAAGGAAAATCCCCCTGGCAGATCTTGATTGTCGCCAGTCTCAGATTGTCCGTTACCTGAAAAGGGCATTCCAGTGATCTCCAACTTAAAGTTGAACCCATCGGGCAAACCACCCTGGGGAGCCATCTCTTCGAATATGCGAAAAATGTCGCCACTTTTTGCGTCATCAATCAGGCTTCCGACGAAACTTCTCAGCGGTGAATCATAGCCGCTGGGGCTGTCAGTGTTCTCGGTTGGCGCTTGCGGCTTGCAGCCATTGTGATCTGATACTACAGTCATTAATTCGATTCCTCTCTTTCGGAGACGTGCCTGGAATTCCTGGTTAGTAAGTTGATTTAGTCCGCCACGCCGTAGTTATCAGAGATAACTACGATCGGTCAGCCTTCCTAGTTCAGCAACTGCGCACGCCGCGACTTGCTTACGCAAGGCGAACATTGGCAGTGTTCGGTGGTAAATGATGCCATTGGGGTATGACATCATTCTCAGCTTATTGTTATTGTGTGAGCGACTAGTGAAGAAGTCGCAATTCACAGATGATATTTTCGTGTAAGGCCTCAGGACGCCGGGTGTTGAACGACCACTGGCGGACGAAAACAGCCAGCAGCGTTACTCGCTTTCAGCCTCGGCATCTTTCGGCGATGATGACGCAGTCGGGCCGGACTTACCCGGCAAATGCAATGGCACCATCTGCGGTGGCAATCCAAACACTACAGTATTGCCGGTACCGGCGGATAGCTCAGAAACTGCTTGCAACGTGCGCAATGTGACTAGATGAGGATTGCTGTCCATCATCCGGGCGGCGTTCGCCAAAGCCCGCAATGAAGCGACCTCGCCGCGCGACTTAGCCAGCGCAGCTTGTCCTGCTTTTTCAGCTTGCGCGACCTGGGCAAAGATTTTCTTCACTTCTCCGGGGAAAGTGATATCGCGAATGCCACCCTTATCGACAGTCAGCCCAAGTGTAGACGCACTTGCCTTGATGATTGATAGAAACTCCGTGGACAGCTCGTTTCGGCGTTGGAGTACTTCTTCCACCTTAAGCCCGGATACCAGTTGCCGCATGGCCAGCTGTATCTCGAGATGCAATACTTCTAGAAAATTCCTAGCTTTTTCGTTCATCATCACTGGATCGCTGACGTGATAAACAACCGACGACGATAATCGCAGCGCCAGGTTATCTGCGCAAACGATTTCCTGATTCACCACATTAGCCACAGTCTCGCGGATATCTACCAACTCCACCGATTCTGTGATCTTATTGACGAAGTAACGCCCAGGCTCCAAAGTGCGCACGAGTTTGCCAGATCTATAGAGGAGCCCGCGCTGGAAGCTATAGACGGTGACGAAGCCGAACAGCGATCGAATCAACTTGATGAACCCAAATATCAGCAGCCACGCCAAGAACAGCAGTAGGAGCAGACCTAAGAATTCAAAGAGACGATCATTATTTCGCATGGCAAACCCTGGAATAAAAATGCCATCTGCAGAGGACCAAAATCATCGGCGGGGAGCACGCGCGGCGTTTCCACCGGAGGCGTGTCCGCAGGGCCGTTGATCTTTTGGGTCTTACCCGGTCCTCCGCAGACAGCATTGGTGTTGAGTCGAATTAACAGTTCGAAGCTGAAGCGACTATACGCAGAACAGGTATCCTCAGAGAGGCACGTGCTGCAGGCTAAATCTCCAGCAAATCTATTGTATTACATTAACTCCGGGTGGAAAATCTCTATAGAATCGGATATTGGAATCGTAAGTAATCAAGACACCCGGAACAGGAACATGACTGTAAGGCACCACCTTCCCTGCAGTATGCAGAATTCGAAAAATGGACACACAAAGTGCGTAGATAACATGGCCCAGCCAGAAGTTATCCGGAAAGTTACTTGGCAGTGCTGAAAGTGAACAAACGCAATTCGTCGTGATGGAATTGTCCTTGTTTATAAATGCTGGTGATTACCTGGCAGTGTTTTGAATCTGCCGACCAAAATGCGCTACGCGGAGTGTCACCGACCGTCAGAAATTTAGTCTGCCGGGATTTAACTTGCGTGAACCTGATCTGGTCTTCGTTAGTGACTGCTGCGGCATACAATTGGTTGGGGCTGATTACAACGGTTCTCATATCCTCTTCGAGGGACGCGTTCAATTTATCTTTCGAGAACAACGACCTAGCGATCGTAGGATCAGGTTTCGCCCCAGGTTTGAAGACGTTGATCACTTTCTTAGTGTATTCATCAGCCACATAGGTGCCGCCACTATTTGGCACGTGGCGAATAGCATACAGTTTGTTCTCTTTTGTCCAAAACATGTCACTTACAAGATCGAATAGGCCGTGGTGCTTCCTTGGATTTAACGACGCAACTTCTTTCAAGGTAGCTAGATCAATCACGCCGATGCCAACTTGTCCGCCCCATGCTCCATTAGTAGCATCATTCTTAGAGTAGGCGAGCAGTCTGCCGTCAGGGCTCAGCAGAGGGTCATCGTAATATCCCACCATCGGCGTTGCCAAAGTGCGAATTGCTTTAGTTGCGCGATCCCATCGCTTGATCTGATTTCCTTTTTGAGTATCGGCAAGAACACGCAAACCACTGATAGGTTTTTTCTGATGTGCGTAATACACCATGCTTCGCGAATTATTGGCGACCGGATTCCAACCGAAATCGATCGTTTCCGTCTTGCCTGATGCAACGTTCAGCATTTGAACAGTAGGATCAGCTCGACGGGGGTTGCCTTCGTCTTGAGTTCGAAGTGCTTTGAGCTCCGCCTCCGAATCTTCCGCGGCTTTGTGCCCATCAGACTCGTGACCTTTAACGACAACCAACGTTTCGCAAGAGGCTTCGTCCCCATCAGGCTCGTAGCCTTTGGTGACAACTAACATTTCCTCAGGGGCGGTGGTAAAACTGCCAGTCACAATCTCACGCATAAACGGTGAGGACCAGGAAGAAGTTTGCTTCAAGGGCAGCGCAGCAGCAAAAACAAGCGGTATTGAAATGATTATCACGAGGAAGAGAAATGGAATACGCAAGACCTTGAATTCAAACATGGTGCCACACATTTTCCATTTACCACATTCGACATAGTAGCAGGGTCTGGTCTGGAAGGATAAATTCCAAGGCGTTTCCCATTTCCGCCAAGAGCTTGCCATAAACAACAGAGTTCCGGCGCTTAAAACAAAAACTCTCAAGCGGTAAACTCGGGGGAACTATAAACCCGGGTGGGCGGGTAAAAATAGAAATGACGATGAGAGTGGAGTAATGGCAGAATTTGATAAAGGTGAAAATAAAGTGCACAGGTTTGGAGTAGCTGTTTCGGTATTTGCTTTGGCAGCTATGAGCTGCTCAGTAGCCCATGGAAAAGATAACTGGCATACATTTTCGCCACCACAAAAAGACTTTTCTGTTATGGTGCCGGGCGCGGTGATAACGAGAAAAGCAGAGGGCATGACCTACTTCACTTCAGCAAAAAAAAATGGATCGAAGTATGTGGTGATGTATCAAACGGAGAACCTGAGTCTTCCAGATAAAGAAGGGTTTAACGATAAATCGCTGGACGACTTAGTGATCGGATTCAAGAAGGGCGCAAAAGGAACGTCGTTTGCCGACAACGTTTCTAGCATGAACGGAAATGGCTGGGAAGGGCGGCAGCTATCCTCTTCGTCAAACGGGCATCCGCAGACCTGGCTGCTGGCCGTCTCGAAGAATCACGATACGCTGTACACGCTGATGGCGACTGAGGCAAGTGATCGCGCTGATGCACAAAGATTTCTGCGCTCATTTAAGATAGACCCGTCCATAGCCTCCAAAGTGCATCCACAGCCAGAGCACGACTATGCCGCCGAGGGCTACAAGTCAGGACAACTTATTGGCAAGCTGCTCGCACCCGTGTTAATTATCGGCTTCATCGGATGGCTGATCTTCAGAAAACGAAAAAACGCATAGCAACTGTTGGTGCGGAGTCCCACGTTGTGCTTGCGCGCATTTGATGTCAACCAGGATAACGATTCGGCGACGGCAATCAATGGACTAATGTCGCACCAAATAAAAACCCCTCCGCTCTTATGCACGGAGGGGAATTATCCTGCAGATCGTGCACTGCGGAGCAGTGCCGAGATGCTGTACCTGAGCGCGGGCCCTCTTGCAACGGGAGGGGACCAGCCCCTCCCCTCTTACGATCACAGCGAACAAAACGCAGCAAACAAAAGCCCCCGAGCTATGAACTCGGGGGCTAATATAAACCTGGCGCTGGGCTATCTTTGCGGGCGGTCTCCCACCAACTATTGTCGCTGCT
>JADYXS010000473.1 GCA_021772155.1 Candidatus Obscuribacter sp. | reverse complement strand
TGCTCTCGTTGGCTGCGACCAAACCGCGTAAAGTCCGGCATGTTCAGGGAAAGCGTAGCCCAGAAACCAATCATCGCCGTCAGCGATGGAATGAACACCGGCATAAATTCCGCAACGGTGTTGAATTTACCGGATTCATGCATGAGGTATCCGAGCCCGTTCGCCTTTGATACCGCCCAGACGACCAGCAAAGCTGTCATCAGCATAACAAATGGTGCTGCGTAACTTGCAACCTTCTTAAGCAAGTCCATTCCACAATAAATGATGGCGATGTTTACGCACCAGAAAATGCCGAATGCAATCCATGCTGTAGGAGTATGTCCCTCAATGGGACCACCGAGCAAAGTTGACCACTGAGGTAGTACCACTTTGAACAATGTATCAAGAGCTTGTCCACCTATCCAGGCATTGATACCAAACCATCCACATGCCACCACTGCTCGCATCAAAGCCGGTAGGTTTGATCCGGCGGTGCCATAGCTTGCGCGAGCAAAGACAGGAAATGGAATCCCGTATTTTGTGCCGGGATGGGAATTGAGAAGGATAGGTCCAAGTACAATCACGTTGCCAAGAAAAATGGTAAGCAGCGCCTGCCACCAATTCATTCCTGAGGCGATCAGGCCGGATGAGAGCATATATGTCGGGATGCAAGCAGACATGCCCATCCACAGAGCCGCGAAGTTATATGTGGACCACGTTCGTGCTGATACCGGCACCGGTGCCAGGTCATGATTGTAGAAAGGGCTCTCTTCAATCCCGCTGAGGTTCGATAATTCGACCCGACCATCGTCGTGGTAAATGACTTCGTTCACTGCACTGGCTGGCATAAAGGTCTCAATCCATTATCTTTTGACTCTTGGACGCAATGTCTAAGAATATTCGCATCAGTGTCTCTAGCGATTTGACCGTTTTTTGAGAAGACGAAAATTCGGGATTAGCGTAACGAACATCTAGTGTCGCTGCTTCCGAGTGAACTTTCAAGCTCGCCAGATGTGGATGTGAATCGGCGGCCTTTTTGAGCGCCTGGCTCAGCACATACCGCACTTCATTTTTTCCGATTATGCTCGCCAGGTTGGACGTTACCGCGTTTATCGAATTCACCATGCTTACGACCTGCGTTGGACCATGAATAAACTTCATCGGCTCCGGCACTGGCTTTAGTTGGTTTTCTTTACGCTCGCGCATAAACTCTTGCGCTGCTTCTTTTGGCAGCTGCATGGTTTTTTCCATCTTATGAATTTGTTGCTGGTGCGGAATTTCCTTTCTGGCAAATCCCTTCTTTACCATGTGGTCAAGGACCTGCAATATGGCATATCGGTCGTATTGCACTTTCTGGCACAATTCTTCCAGGGAGCAGCCGGCACCGATGAGCGGCCATAACCTCGGTCCGATTATGGTGCTGTCGTCGCCCATTTTGCTCCAATCGTCAACCGGTTGCCCCTGAGCAATAATGCCATGCGGCCAGCCGAGCGCTGTCATCAAACGTGGCATTTCATCGGCTCGGCGAGCCCCTTCAATCAAAAGCATGTGAGGTGGCTTCAACCGCAATTGATTGTCAACGGGCTTCTTACTTACATCCTGACGCTCGAAAATAAAATCGAGCGGGTCGTTTCTGGTCATCAACTCCAACATCGCTCGCTCACCGTATAGATGTTTGAAGGTGGCGTGCGAGATAGATCCTTCCTTCATGACCAACTGCGCAACGGCTTTTCCAGAACGTCCAAAAAGTATAAGGACGCCTGCTTGGCGGGAGGCTATGACCGTTTGGATCACTGTTGCAAGATCGAAAAATGCCAGATTGCCTTGCAAACCAGGCGCCTGGA
The DNA here is from genome assembly GCA_021772155.1 of Candidatus Obscuribacter sp. GTDB lineage: Bacteria > Cyanobacteriota > Vampirovibrionia > Obscuribacterales > Obscuribacteraceae > JADYXS01. The sequence continues at coordinate 2,266 of JADYXS010000473.1, read as the reverse complement.
AAGGAAGTGTCCCGGCCAAACGAAGGTTGATCACGTCGGCAACTGCGGACGTAACTTCCGGGAATCGTGTGCGCAACTCTTTGAGGGCAGCTTTTGGAATACGGATTATGGTGGCGGATTCAGGCACGCGGATTGTGGCAGTGCGAGGTGTTTCGTGCACCAGGGCCATCTCGCCGAAACATTCGCCGGCGGTCAAATAAGCGATGATTTTTGCCGGCGACTCACCTTGCATAACCTCAACGGAGCCTTGCATTACGATATACATCGCTTCGGCTGGATCGCCTTGGCGGAACACAATCTGCCCTGGTCCATAGTGCACTTCGCCGAAGATCGGGCTAATCCCTTCCAAAATACGCGTATCAAGCACCTTCAGAATGGAATGCTCCTTCAGGAATTCAACTATTTCTTGTCGTCGTTCAATCGTATGAGTCATTAAGAGGCAGACTTCTTTGCAGTAGGGCAGCGGGATTCCGATCAGGGAGTCGGTCAGGTTCGCGTGCGTCGGGACCTTTCTATCATTTTCCTCGATTCTTCCAATCTTCCCGCCCTTTCCAGCAAAATGGAATACTTCTCCATTAAATCCGCTGATTTGTCGGATTGATCGGTTTGCTCATGCAGTATCTCAAGTGCAAGCTCAAATTGAGTCTCGGCTTTGGCGGTGTCCTGTTGAATGATATACAGGTCAGCGAGTTTTTCCAGCAAAAATGCTATGTCAAGCTTTGCTGTGCCTTCTTCTTTCTCCTTGGCGCTGAGCAGTCTCAGGAAAATGGCTTCGGCCTCGGCATACTTTTCCATAATCACGTAAAGCTTGGACAGTTTCCCCCAGGTTGCCGCGGTTAAAGGATGATTGCTGCCAAGAACTTTCTCTCTGATGGAAATCGCTGACTGATAAAGCCTTTCCGCTTGGTCCGAATTCTCCTGCTTCTGCTGCACGTCCGCCAGCATTTCCAGGCATTCAGCCACTTCCTCGTGGTCCTGTCCGTGCACGTGCTGCCGGATTTGAACTGCTCTCCACAGAGTTCGTTCTGCCTCTGAGAATTTTGACTGGAGCACTTGCAGCTCGGAAAATTTCATCAGGGCCGTGGCTACCTCGCCATCTTTCGGTCCGAAGAATTTTTCCAGAATTGTCACCGCCCTGCGGTAAAGCGGCTCAGCTTCGTTTAGTTTAATCTGACTGGTGTATAAGTCCGCCAGCTTGGTTGTCAAAACGGCGATCCCTGCGTGCTAGAAACCGAGCGCTACTTCCGCAGTCATGAGGTGCTCGGCAGCTGCAATAAGTGTGCGCAACTCTTGGCTCGTAAACCGATCCGGTTCCCATCCGAAATTGCGCAGTGCTTCGTCAAATGATTGCCCTGCCGCTGTCAGGCGTAAAGCGCGAGAGGCGATTGGCGAAGGAAGCACGCCGTCTCCGATTAAAAGTTGTGCCTGCAGTGCTGGGCGCAATTGCATCTCCGTCAAATAGTTGAGGCGCACCAGTGTTTGTCCGAGCGGGGCGGATGAAAGCAGGCTTTGCTGCAATGCATGTTGCAGTTGCTCCTGGCTAAGAATGTCGGATTCCACAAGCAAATCGCCAAGCCGTTTGCGTTCTGGTTTTTTACCCTGGCGAAGCCAGAATGAGGCAAGGTGTCGCAGGGTGTCGATTATTTCCGGGTGATCGCTGCCACCAACTTTTTCCATGATGCGCAATGCTGAAAGATAGAATTGCTCAGCTTCTTTCAGCCGGCCTTGGGCTTCAAATAGCTGGGCAAGCGCATTCTGGCAATGTGCAACATCTGGATGATCGGTGCCCCAGGCGCTTTGAGTAATGTCGAGCACACGCCAATAAATGGTCTCGGCCTCGGCAAATTTCTGTTGTAATGTGCTCAACTCTCCGATTTTGCTCAGGCACGAAGCTACTTTGAGATTGCGCTGCCCTAATGATTTTTCAAATATTTGCAGGGCTCGTCGATAATGTTGTTCGGCTAGCGGAAGATTTCCATTGCGGAAGAAAGCTTCGCCTAGTTTCAGGCAAATATTAGCGATTTCGCGGTTTTGCGGTCCATGCAGTTTTTCCGCCTGTTGCAGCTCCGCTGCTAACTGCTGAAGCACTAGTTCGCCAGGCGATGTCTCAGTTGTGTTCCTGCCGATTCGCGCCAAGGCCTCATCGAGGGAAATCCGGTGTCGAGATGATGTACGAAGTGCTTCGACAGCTTGAGATTCGCCAATCGAGCCTTCTTCCAGCTTGTTTTGAACCTGAAGAACAGCTTCCAGATCTTCTGATGTCACG
>JADYXS010000472.1 GCA_021772155.1 Candidatus Obscuribacter sp. | reverse complement strand
TGCCTCACTCACAAACTCGTGCGCCCTTAATACTAGGCGTCGCGGGGCATGTCCGTTGCTTTGCGCAAATTGAATGCACTTACCATCCCAAAGTCCAGTGATGACGTTAAGCTTGAAGGAAACTCGATTTACTCCGTCTGGCGTGAAAGACGCGACCGTATGCTTCCAAACAATGCCACAAGGTCCCCAAATCTCACCGCACGAACTAATGCGCTGGTCGAGTCGCGTCAATTTTCGGTGTATCAGCACACAGATAGGTTGTTCGCCGCGTTGATGCTGTGCCAGTGGCTCGGCGGCATCGTCATCAGTCTATCGCCACTCACATCAGCCGGGCAGCACATCGAAGTGCACAGGCAAGTTTTAAGTGCATTAGTTATCGGCGGGTTGATCATTTTCTGCCCGGTTTATCTAGCCATAGTCCGTCCGGGTAGCAAGCTTACCCGTCACGCTATAGCCGTCGGCCAGATGTTCTTCTCGGCATTGCTGTTTCATCTGACTGGCGGGAGGATCGAAACGCAGTTTCATGTCCTTGGTTCGCTTGCGTTCTTGAGCTTTTACAATGACTGGCGAGTCATCGTGTCCGCTTCAATAGTCGTTGCACTCAACCAGTTTCTGGGCGCATATTTCTTCCCGCTTTCGGTTTATGGCATTACGGCGGCCGAGCCTTGGCGCTGGATTGAGTACGCCTGGTGGGTTGTGTTCGAAGATATATTTTTGATCAACCTCTGCTTGCGGAACGTCAAGGACGCGCGTTCTGACTCATTCAGGCAGGCTGAAGTTGAAGCCATGAACGACAACATTGAACAACAGGTTGGCTTGCGCACGGCGGAGTTAACAAAGGCCACAGCAATGGTTGAGTTGCAGTGCAGTGTGGCCAGAATACTTGCTGAAACGGATACATGGAATGATGCTGCAGAGCCGCTTATTGGCACGATAAGCAACTCTCTCTCTTCTGGATGCGAAAGGGCCTGGGCAGCTTACTGGAGTTTCAATGAAGATAGAACGTTGCTGGTTTGCACGAAAACGCAGCAGTTTCCAATCAACAGTGTCGATCAGCTTGAGAGCGCTTCCAAGAATGTATCCTTCATTAAAGGACAGGGATTGCCCGGGCGCGTTTGGGAAGCGAACAGGGCAACCCAAATCCGCAATATTCTCACCGATGATAATTTACCTAGATTGAGGGCAGCGACAAACGCGGGACTCAGTTCTGCGCTTGCTTTTCCGGTAATCGACGGTGATTCAATGATAGGTGTTCTCGAATTTTTCGCGGACCGTGAATTTGTGTTGGACGAGCCGACAATGGAAATCATGCAGTCGCTTGGACGGCAGATTGGACAATTCATAGTTCGCAGGCAGACCGAACAGGAACGCAGGCGCTTAGCAAGTATTGTTGAACATTCAAACGATGCGATATTCAGCAAATGCAATAGCGATATTATCAGGAGCTGGAATGAGGGAGCACGGCGCTTATTTGGCTATACGCAAGAAGAAGCGATTGGACAGCATTTATCAGTGCTAGTTCCATTAGACAAGGTGTTCGAACTGCAAGAACTTGATACCAAAGTGAGCACGGGCGAAAGGATTACCGATCTTGAAACGCAGAGAGTGAGTAAGTCTGGAGAAAGGATTGATGTATCGCTTTCGCGGGCGCCTCTGTTCGATGATCGTGGAGACCTTGTCGGATCATCGATTACTGCACGGGATATACGCGAGCGAAAACAAGCAGAAAGGAGGGTAAAGGAATTTTATTCGATGGTATCACATGAGCTACGTGCACCACTTACCTCGATTCGTGGAAGTCTCGGTTTGCTGGAAAACGGTGTAGTAGTGATGAGTTCGAGTGAAGCGACGGATCTGCTTCAGATGGCGCGTGAGAGCACCGATAGATTAATCAGGCTAATAAATCACATCCTCGATCTTAAGAAAATTGAGTCCGGCAACATGAAACTGCAGCGGACGCCAGTCGATATTGAACAAGTAGTTTCTACTACCCTTGCGGCTCTGCGAGGCATGGCCGACGAGCGCAGCACTACCTTGGTGGCGGACTTCCAAGTAGGAGGGCTCATTTATGCAGATAAAGACAAGACCGTCCAAATTTTCACCAATCTGTTATCCAACGCAATTAAGTTTTCGCCCAGGAATGCGACGGTCAAAGTGCAGTCCACCGCGCCGGAGTCTGGGCTGATCCGATTCTCCGTGACCGATTCTGGACCGGGAATTTCTCCGGAAGACATAAGCAAGCTGTTCTTCATGTTTCAGCAACTTGATTCATCAGACTCGCGAAATGTCGAAGGCACTGGGCTCGGTCTGGCAATTTGCAAAGCCTACGTTGAACAGCATGGGGGTATTATTGGTGTGAGCAGCGAGCCCGGAAATGGCAGCACGTTTTGGTTTGAACTTCCTGCTTATACAGGCAATGAAGGCGATTCCGAGCCGTCGACTAGCGGCTTTGCAGAAGCACCATCAAATGGGGACCAGGCTGTGGTGCCTCTGTAGGCACGGCCTTAGGTAGGCTCCAGCGCCGTGCATTCCGTGAGTCCAGTTGCGATCGAGCTCTTGACTAACTCAGCTATTGATTCTTCCGGCGCAGTCCATAAGGTTGAGCGACCGGATAGAAGGTCTCACTTGCAAGCTGGTACTTCGAAAGAATATTGTCGACATGGCCGTTGCCCAAAATTTCTTGCAATGACACGTCTAGGAAGTCCTTCAATCCAGTTTCGCCTCTCTTAACGGCAAGGCTGTTGCCGAAGACACGAACGGGCTTCTCTGGTGCAATCTGCTTGAGTGTCCCTGGATTAGTTGTCAGAAATTCGCTCACCACCATGGGTTCCGCAAATGTGACATCAGCTTTATTGGTAGCAACATTCAGGAGGTTTTGAGAAAAGGAACTAAGCTCCGGCAAAGAGATCCGTTGAGCTTTTGGGAAATCTATTTTGGCAATGATGTCTTCCATGGCACCATCAATGGTTGCAATTCGCACCGCTGGCGCGTTTATCGAGTTGAGATCCCTATTGAACCTATTTTCCTTAGGCCGACCCCAGGTAGTAATTGCGCTATAGAAGATAGGAACAGTAAAGGTTGCAGCTTTTGCGCGCGACGCATTGGGCCATAATCCGCCGGCGAACACATCGCATCTGTTATTTTCTAATCCAGGAAAAATGTTGGTGTACCCAACCTCTTCAACCCATTCAACCCTCAGTCCTGAGTTCTTTCCAATCTCTTCCATCACGTCATGAAAGATTCCAGATAACTTGCCGGTATTAGGATCTTTTTGGAAATAAGATGAGTAGATAAGGTAGCTGCAGCGGATTTTTCCTGTCCTAACTACGCGATCCATCGCCGATTCGCTTTGCACTGTACTCATTGCGCTCGGCGCCACACTGCAACCGGTAGAAATCATCGACGCTGCAGTTGCAATACTGAAGAGAATCAGTATAGACAGGCTTCGACGTATGGAACTTTGGTTGAAACAGAAGTGCCTGCGCAATTGATTCCCTCCGCTGGCTTTTTCACAGCATCTCTATTCGACTTCGGCCTGGTGCTGTACGTAGCCTCGGTTTGCAGTTTCATCGTTTCTCCTCAATGTTTTGAGGACGCTGACTTCGTTGCTTGCTAAATTCCGAGGCGTCGAGAGTGCATGACTTCTGGGTTGAAGTAACCGTAAACCGCGAAGCCAAGCACGGCCACGCCTATTGCTCCATAAAAAATTCGCGTACCATTGCGACCTAATATTTTGACGAAAAAGGCTGCTTTGCGGCTTTCCATAAACCAACTCCAGTTCATGACTGAGCCAACAATTGCGAAGATCCCCATAAAACCCAAGAAAATCACCATTGCCAAGGATTCTTTCATGGCAGCTCCTTCTTCTCCATTCCGTGACTATCACTAGAATTATAACTGCATTCATTCAACGAGTTGGGTGAACCTGAAGGACGTCAAAACGTGCATGTGGTAACATCCGGGCAATGGCTTCGGAGAACTGCGGTTTGACTTTTATCTCCTACGCTCAGTGTTTTGAGGATGCTGTCCTTTACCGAGCTCTCAAAGATGTAGAGAAGGGATGCTACATTGATGTCGGCGCCAATGATCCAACTACGTCGTCCGTGACGAAGGCGTTTTACGAGCGCGCTTGGCGTGGAATCAACGTTGAGCCTGTGCGATATTGGTTTGAAAGATTGCTTAAGGAACGTCCTGGAGACATCAATCTAAATGTTGCTGCAGGAGCGACAGAAGGTGCTCTGAAATTGTTTGAAGTGGTTGGTAGCGGTTTGTCAACTGCTGATGCCACTTTTGCGCGCAGGCATCAAGAGTCGGGATGGACTCTTGCTGAATATGAAGTACCAATGGTGTCACTGAACAAGATCTGCATGGAACATAAGATCCAACAGATCCATTTCTTGAAAATCGATGTAGAGGGTTTTGAGAAACAGGTACTTGAAGGTCTGGATCTGACACGGTTTCGACCTTGGATAATCCTGGCGGAAGCTACTGAACCCATGACAGATGTGGAAAATTGGCAGGATTGGGAGTACTTGCTGTTAGAAAATGACTATTCATTTTCTAACTTCGATGGACTTAATCGCTTTTATTTCGCCAATGAGCACAGTCAACTTGCAGCTATCTTGAGTGAACCAATAGAAGAATTCGATTGTAGGCGATTTGAAGAAATGGCACAGTAACCCAAAGTAAGTTCGTTCCGCTGAAGCCTGTTCGCGTTCGTTGTTTTGCTGGTGGTTCGGGTAAGTGTTGCCGGCGGCGTCTGACAATAGTTTGCTAGTTGTGGCAGACAAAATAACCCCCCTTTGGGCAAGTTTGACCAATTCTGCCTGGTCGTTTCGCATTATTCCCATTGTTAACTTGTGGCTGTAGTGTGAATATGTGTCTGGCTCATCCCTACAGGGTGCCAACCCTTTTCTCCACGAGAGTGAAGTTGATGTCGTCAATTGATGCAAAACCTGGACCGGACGATTCCACTGACAAGAAGAAGAGCGAGCCTGCCGCACCAGATTTGCTAGATGTTCGCCCACTCGGCACTGTTCTGCAGGCAGTAGAAGAGGGCACCGTCCCTCCAAAAAATGACACCCAAGATGCCGGACGGCATTTCTTGGATGAATTTGTAGCAGACAGCACGAAAGCGCGCCGGCGGAAGGAAGTGCCCGGGGTCCCTGCCGAGGCGCAGGTCGCCAAATTTAATGACGATAAGAAAGATAAGGTCGAAAAGCCTACCCCGGAAGAGCTAGCCAGAACTCAGGCTGAAAAATCCAAGGCGGCAGCTTTCGCTGTTTTGACCGATTTGCACAAAGAGCTCCGTTATACCTCTGATCCTTCCGCAAAGTTGATAGAACTAGCGCCTAACGATAACTATCAGCCAAGGCCGAATCAAACAGCGACACAGATCGCGACTGAAAAATTAGGAAAGACTGTTAGCCCGGCGCAATTTACTGCATTTCGGGATCGTATTTTGAGTTTGAACGGTCTTAGCAAAGATGGAGGCGATAAACCGCTGGGTCCTATGGAGAAGCTACGTCTGCCGGGCATGAGCAGCGACGGAGCAATTGTCTCTCGGTCCGTCGATACAACGACGAAGGTTTGGCAGGACGGGAGCATTCTGGAAGAAACGGAGCGCGGCACCGGTAGCATTAGTTACAAATCCTCAGACTTAAAGGTCACCGTCAAATGGAATCCTGATAGCAGCAGTGGCACCAGTGAACTGAGGGAAAATAAAAATACGCGCAGTCTGCGTTTTGCAGACGGTGATATTAAAGAAAGCAGTCGACGAGTTGAGAAAACCAAAGACCCGGCAGGTAAGGAAATAGAGACGGAGAAGTGGGAGACATCGCGTACAGCCACTCGGGACGAACAAAAGCGGAGCGTAGTTAAACTATACGGTCCAGGCGAGGAATTGAAGACGGTAGAAGTCACCGATGACAAGTTCAAAATCTCAGTTTCAAAAGTGGCTGATAAAGAATTCGCGGGGACCAGGCGCACCATTGACGACGCCATTGTTGACGACAACTACCGCATAAACCTGTCTGGCATTGGCAGTAAGAATTTAACGTTTTTCTCGCGTCAAAGTCTTGAAGGTGGTGGCACCAAAGACACATTTGAAGATGACAAAGGTGTCCAAATTCGCAATAAAGATGGACAAGTCACCAGCGAAACATTCACGGATGATTGGGGACGCCGTGTTGAAAAATTCTTCGGTGAGCCGGCACAAATCCTTGCGGACAGAATTGTAGTTACTCCAAAAGAGGGCGCCGCAATCGAGTTCAAACTAGGCGACTTTGGCGATTATTGGGGCAAAGCCAAGTTTAAACCGGAGAACGGTCCTGAATTCGAAGCGAAGATTCACAGACGTGGAAGCGGGTTGTTGGTATACAACCAGGGTGACACCCAGTCTTGGGCGGAGTTGAAAGACGGAACCAAGATGCACAAGTCCAAAATCATGTCTAATTTCAAGGACGATAGTCTGTCGGTAGAGTTGAAAGAAAAATTGCTTGGTGGACAAAAAGTTGTTCAGAGGAAGGACGGTGAGACGCTAACGCAATATCTCGACAAGTCCGGCACGCGCGCTAAAGATATTTATGATGCGCCAAAGGACAGTCCTGTTAGCAAAATAGTTCGAACATTCCAGTCCGACGGTCAAACCTTTTCTGGAATCACAGTAACTCAAAAATCTGGCGAAGAAATCAGCCTGACATACGATCGCAAAACCGGTTTGTATCGCGATATTGATACCAAGCAAACTTCCGAAACGCTGTCGAAGGCCTATTACTTCAATAACAAGCTTTTCTTGACCGCCCCCAATAGTGCTGAGTATCGTGAGATCGATATGCCAATTAGGTCAGGCAATCTGCTCGGCGCGAAGCAAAAGGAAGGGAAATACGATCACCAACTTGGTGTAATATCGACGCCTCAAAAGGACGGCAGTGTCAAGATTGAGTCACTGAGTTCCGGGCGTGAAGACATCGTAAAGGACGGAAAGATAACGGGCAAGACGATGCTTGGCGAAAGGTCAACTGTTGACCCCGGCAAAGAAACAGTGGTCTACAACCGTGATGGTTCGAAACTTCAGTTCAAGCCTGGTGAGAATCGGATTTCATACTGGGGCCCAACCGGTGAACCAACCGGCTCTGAGGTTCTTAATGCAGACGAGCAAAAATATTACAACGAACAACCGGACATCCAGAAAGACCCTCGCGACTTTGCCGAATTGCACAGGCTATATGTTGGACGAGAAAGCGAACTTAAATCGATATATGGTGCCCTGGTCGGATTCGAGGAAAATCTGAAGCAGGCTGTGGCCAACCAGAAGTTAACGGCGCAGGAAGCGAGCGCATTGCGGAAAAACATTCTGCATGATCTGACTCATACGGAGGATATGGATCAGCAACAAATGGGCTCTTGCAACGTGGAAGTTGTGCGACGCGAGATGGCACTCAACGTGCCTGCGCGCTATGTGACCACATTCAGTAACGGTCTTATTGGCAAAGTTATGGTCGCCGAAAAAGAAGACTTAGCCGAAGGCGCATATACCAATGCGAAACCGGTCGAAAAATTGACCAAGGTCGTACCTGTCGATGTAAACGTTTTAAAGACACCAGATTCCACCGGGCGTAATCTTGCTGCCCGAATGTTCGATAATTTGGCGATAGAGGCTACTATTCATCCCCAGATGACTTGGCATCCAACCCCGGATGGCGTTGGCGCGTACATCCCTAAAGACGCAACGCAAGATCACGACACTTTTGAAGGAATGTGGATGGGCCAAATCGCAACCTGTTTGTCACGGCTAACAGGTGTTAAGCGAACGGTTGTTAACGTCGAAGATGTAAAAGAGTTGAGCTCCGCGCTCACCGCCAACGGCGGTCGCTCGCTCATCATCGCTGTTGAGGCCGGGTCGAACCCGGTTGCCGCACCACGCCCGGTGGCAGGAGAATTCACGAATCACGTAATCACTTTGATAAAGATCGACGAAGCATCAGATAAAGCCTGGTTTCAAAATAACTGGGGGCAGGAACATGACCGCTCTACCACGCCTGTTTCCGCTAAGAGCCTGATCGATAACATGGTTTCTCTGACCGAAGTTAGTGAAACGTCGCACAAACAGTCCCGAACGGTCAAATGGAAAACGCCTGGACAATGCATTGGTCCTGGCGAGCCCGGCAAAGTTTATCGCGTCAATAAAGGCGTTCTGGAAGAAGACCCTCGTTATGTATTAACTGAAGACGGGCGGGAGATACTGAAATGATCTACACGTCAGACCTCGGTTGGTCATTGGCTCTCACTGGTGAATGGAAACCGATAGAAGGAAGACGTCCCGGCGCGTCAGCTGCTCAATTCATCATGCCTGGTAATCGACGCTCGCATTTAGCTTGGATGACAACAATTCACTCAGCGGATTCAGCCGTTGTCGAAGCATTCGACTGTGCCACGATGCTTCCTGGAGCAGTATCGATAGACGATGCCACATCCGTTCTGCAGTATATCTGGCCCCCTGCAGGGGAATTGCGCTCAGCGGCCGTGATAAACATGCCGGATGGAAACGTCGGTCTGGAAACAGTAGAGCAAATCACATCCGATTCGGATGCAAGCTCCTTGGGGGTTTATCAACTCCTGTTGCCACTCGGCGATAGTGCTGAAGGTCGGTTCCAGAGACTATGTTTCTATGCACCGATCGCCGAATTTGACATCAGGTTGCCGGAAGTTCGTTCGATGGTGCATTCGTTCCGCTCTGCAACGCAGGCAATCAAGATCTAATCGCAGTGGTTAGTCTCCGGTACGTTTTCTGTCGAGGGTCGCGATGTTGCCCGTAGCTGGGTTAAATGAGCCGGTCGCCTTGGTGCCATCCGGATACTCCAGAACGGCCGATCTTATGTTGCCGTTCTTTCCGTAGCTATCGGTCTCCGTCACCCCGTCCGTATACTTTACTTCGACTTTCAGATTGCCTTTCTCATCGAATTGTCCTTCCGCCGAGTCGCCATCCTTATCTTTGATTGACAAAGTCTTTGGTTCCCCGGAAGCATCAAAGGTAATGCGTTCGGTGGTCCCATTCTTGCCCTTGATTTCAGCCTCTGTTACTTCGCCGTTCTCGTCCATTGCAATGTGCATTGTGCTGCCTTTTGATCCCTTACCGTCCATCGTCTTAGGATTTCCGTTAGCGTCCATGCTCACATGCCATTTGGTGCCATTTTTAGTTATGTCGCCAGATTTTGGCTTGCCGGTGTCTTTATCAAATTCGGTGTGGATCTTGGTTCCGTCTTCTAAAACAGAATCGGAAGTTTTCTTGTGACCATTCTCATCGAAGGTGGTATGGGCCTTGCCACCTTTGAGAGTGCCGTGTTCCTTTTCGAAACCTGTTTTGAGATCGCTCATACTGAAAATCTCTATGTCGCTGCCATCTGCGCTCAGAAGCGATGGAACGCCCTTAGTTTCGCTATTTTCAGCAACAACGCGCCGTAGCTCGCCTGGCTTTTGCATCGTGTCTTCAAACAGAGACTTGGAAGTCGATTCAGACTTTGTGTCCTGAGATTTGAACGTCGCATCATGCTGGGTTTGTGCTGGCGATGGGTTCGCTTCTGCAACGATGCCTGGTTTGGCCATGCGGTTTTACCTCTAGAAACTCAGATGCACCTACAGCGGCAGCACTGATGCGGGCACGCGGATCTGACATGCAGAAGGCATCCTCCTGCATTAGCTGACAATCGATTTAGGTATCTAGTAAGGCTCGGGTGAAACCTAGGATCGATGCAAGCATTGGGGTTCTAGCCCGCGGCAACCGATGCTTCGCGAAAAGCACACTTTTATGGCGGGATAGGTCAGCAATCGTAGGTCGTCACCCCGGGGTAGTCAAGTGAATCTTTCTGGCGCCACGCTTCCCCGACGAATTCGCGAGTACGTTAACCGTCTGCCTGGGCAGTTGACCAAATCTGCTATCGCTCGGCTGGCTTTACGAGTAGTCTTATACATTTGAAATTGCAGTGGTGAAAGATTGGAACCCAATAGGGCGCCGCGTTTCGCCTCAATTGTCGAGAGGTGCTAAGCTAAGGAGTGGCTTTTAACGTAATGCCGATGATAAGGATCGCTGGTTTGAGTGGCTTTCCCTGGTAACTTATCGGCCCACTCCGGTCTGCGCCGGTGGACGAGCAGCTACTAGTGACGAATGAATTCGAGTTGTTTGAGGAGAATTTCTGAATGTTCGAGGAAGAGACCAAACGCATGTTGCGCGGAGTCTTTCGAACGCTGACCGAGAACGGACATTTTTCAAGTAAGCGAGAAGCCCTTGAGAGATTGAAGGACAGTCAGTGGATTGAAGAACGCGGCTATGGTCACATCGGCCGCCATCTCCAGGGCGCCATTGGCGCCGAGGAGTGCGGTAAATTCTTTGATGAACTAGATGCGAAGTCGATGAAAAGATTGACTCAGGGCATTCACGAATTTCAATCTAAGGCATTCCATTCGCAGAAGGAGCTGTTTGAACGCCTGTCAGAAACTCAGTCTCCTGATGTGTTGTTTGTGACCTGTTCTGATTCGCGAATTGTGCCTAACTTGATAACGCAGACGAACCCTGGCGAACTGTTCATCATTCGAAACGCGGGAAACATTATTCCTCCGTTCGGTGTTGCGGCCTGCGGAGAAGCCGCAACCATTGAGTTTGCTTTGCTCCACCTTGCTATTCGCGACATCATAGTTTGCGGTCACGCGGCTTGTGGCGCTATGAAAGCTCTGGTGCAACCGGAGGTTTTGGAAGGTATGCCGATGATGGCAGAGTGGCTCAAGTACGCCTCTGGAACAAGGCAAATCCTTGATGACGTTTACGTCAACGCCTCGGTGGCAGAGCGAATCGATATTGCTGTTCAAGAAAACGTCCTTGTCCAGCTAGAGAATTTGCGAACGCACCCATCTGTAGCAGCCGGATTGGCGGCCGGTAAGCTCAACTTGCATGGTTGGGTTTATCAGATTGGCACGGGAGAGGTGTTCGCCTATTATCCCGAACTTGGGCAGTTCTTACCGATCAGCTCGCGTGCCAAGGTCTCTTCTGCGCTGGCAAAATCCTCTGCGCTAAAATCCATCTGAGGGCACGGTTAGAACTTCAAAATGAAATCCCAAGTTTCAGTTGTATCCAAAAAACCGGTCTGGATTAAGTGGGCGATTATCGGCGCAGTGTCATTCGTGTTCATGATGACCGCCACTGTGTTTCTCTGCATGCAGCAGTTTGATAAGGCCCAGAACGACCCTTATTCGAAGGTCCCATTTTCTAGCTTTGGTTCATACATGGCTGCGGTTATGGATCCGAAGCGCCAAACAGTCGTCGTACAGGCGCTTCGGACACTGACTAAATACCAGCGTCACATTGGTGGCACGAAAGTAGAATTGGCGGCATCTGAGGCCGAGCTCCGAGACGTCGTCGATACTCTACGCAGCACGGTAGGTGCCGATAATGAATACACAATCATGGCCTCAGACATTCTTGCTAAATGTTTGGTGAAAGAGAAAAAGTACGCCGAGGCAGAGAAGGTCTTCGCC
>JADYXS010000061.1 GCA_021772155.1 Candidatus Obscuribacter sp. | reverse complement strand
TAGCCTTCACCAAGATTATCCGTAAGTTCGGATTCCGGGCCTTAAGCTTGGTCAAAGTGGTCAAACCGTCGATTCCCGGCATCATCACATCGAGAACAACCAGATCCGTTTGGTCGCAGACCACTGCGTCGATTGCCTCTACTCCGGAAGCGGCCAAAGTAACTTGCCAATGACCAACTCGCTCCAAACTCATCTTTGCCAGTTTGCGAATGTTCGGATCGTCATCAACCAGAAGAATTTTTTTAATCTCCATTTCAACCCTTTGGTCTGACTAAAAGATCAAGGGCACTCTTGGCGCGCTCAACAGCCTCATCGGCCCAGCGAGCACAGACAGTCAAATGTCCCATCTTGCGTCCGGGACGCGCCTCAGTTTTTCCATAAAGATGCAAATGCACGTCCGGCAAAGACACTGCAGACGCCCAATCCGGCTCGCCATCAGCCCATATATCACCGAGCAAGTTGATCATCGCCGAACCGCGCTCTGTTTCCGTCGTGCCCAGTGGCAACCCCGTGATCGCTCGCACCTGCTGCTCAAATTGGCTCGTAGGACAAGCCTCCATGCTGTAATGTCCGCTGTTATGAGGACGAGGCGCGATTTCATTGACCAGCAACTCTTCCTCGGCCGTTACGAAAAATTCTACGCAGAGCAGTCCAACGACTTCCAACGCATCCATAATCGAACGCGTAATGTCGATTGCTTCTTCGGCCAAAGTCCAGTTGATGCGCGCCGGTGCTAAAGAAAGATTCAGTATATGATTTTGATGCTCGTTCTCAATTGGTCCGTACGCAACGAAATCACCGCTGTTGCTTCTCGCCCCAATTACAGATATTTCCTTGTCGAATTCGACAAATTTTTCAACGACTGCCTCTTGTCCCTCAAAGGATGCCAGTGCCGCAGCGGCTTCTTCAACTGTGCCAATTAGACGCTGTCCTTTACCGTCATATCCGAATCCGGCCGTTTTCAAAACTGCCGGTGTGCCTAAGGCCGTCAACGCCTTGTGCAGTTCATCGCTGGTTTTGACTGCGAAGTAAGGCGCAATTGGAAAACCCTTCTTGGACAAAAAGGTCTTCTCGCGCAGTCGATTCTGAGCGACATGCAAGACACCTGCACTTGGACGAACCAAGGTGACTGCCTCAAGCGATTGCAACGCATCGGCAGGAATGTTCTCGAACTCAATGGTCACAACCGATACACGTCGCCCGAACTGCTGCAAGGATTCGATGTCGTCATACGGAGCACAGACCACATCATTGCAGATCTGCGACACCGGTGAGTTCTGGTCAGGTGTGTATGCCGCGACCTTGTAGCCCATCTGATATGCAGCAAGTGCGAACATGCGCCCCAGCTGCCCACCACCTAAAACACCGAGAGTTGAGCCGGGGAGAATCGGTGGCGTTCGTGTCAAGGTAATGTCTCCTGCAGAACTTTGTCAGTCTGGTTCTTTCGATATTCTCTCAGTCTTTCGCGTAATGCGGGCCGTGCGTTAGCTAAGATAGCTATTGCAAAAAGGGCTGCGTTCGTTGCCCCGGCCTTACCAATAGCGAAGGTGGCTGTAGCTATTCCAGCGGGCATTTGAACGATAGAAAGCAGCGAGTCCACGCCCCTCAAAACCTTGCTTTCGACCGGAACGCCCAGTACGGGGATGATTGTCTGGGCCGATACCATGCCCGGCAAGTGAGCTGCACCGCCGGCGCCAGCGATAATTACCTCAAGCCCGCGTGCCTCAGCGGCACCAGCGAATTCAGCCATCAGAGCCGGTGTTCGGTGCGCGGAAATCACTCGGCATTCATGGGGTATTTCAAAATCGGATAGGATTTGTGCAGCTGACTGCATCGTCTCCCAATCGGACTTGCTTCCCATAATGACCGCTACAAGCGGAAGAGAACTATTTGTCATGCTGACCATCCTTGGGGTTTGCGATCTTCGAGGCCGCCCGGCGCAATCTATCGGAGATTCCATCCCAATCACTGCCGGTTGGAACGGCTTCAACCAAAATCACATCTGCTCGCTGCTGATCTAGCTTTCGCAAGTTGCTATAGAGCTGCCGCGCGTATACATTTGCTGTATTCGAGGCCGCCACCCAAACAGCGGACCTTTCCGGTTGGCGGAAAGACAGCACACACACACGCTTGCCACTTTCCAGGCGGCTGCGCACGGACTCCTCCAACTTCTCACCGGATACAATTTCTAGTGGCGTATTCGGTGCATAGTGACTTGGTAGTCCACCGGGCACCCGAGTCGATTCGGTTTTTGACGATGCCCATAATCCAGCCTGCAGCTTGATGCCCGCAATAAGCTCAATCTGCTCCGGCAGGATCATTCCCGGCCGCAGTATGCGCGGTTGCTCCTGACTGAAATCAATAATCGTCGATTCAATTCCCACATCGCACGGACCACCATCAAGCACAATGGCTAGCTCATCTCGGAACTCAGACGCCACATCTGTTGCGTTCGTCGGACTCAATTGCCCGAACTTGTTGGCAGAAGGTGCAGCAACGCCATCGCCAAAGCTCTTCAGTAACTCCAGAGCGACCGGATGGTTGGGAATGCGAACTCCGACACTGTTCTGACCGCCCGTTACAGCATCCTGTGCGCGCACAGAGCGGGGCAATATGAGAGTCATAGGTCCTGGCCAGAGTGACTGTGCCAGACGCATTGCCGCCGGCGGTATGTGCGACACCCATTCCGAGAGCTGATCTGTATCGGACAGATGAACAATTACCGGGTGCTCAGCAGGACGTCCCTTGGCAGCATACAACCGTTTTAGCGCGTTTGCATCAACTGCCGAAGCACCCAGTCCGTATACAGTCTCTGTTGGAAACGCCACCAGAGCCCCCTGCTTGAGGGCTTCGACAGCTTCGGAAATTGCAGCTGGTGACGGCGCCAATATCTTCATCGTCCCAATTTTGGCACTCTGCGCCGGATTTTCCTGCTAATGCTACACAATGCAACTACCAGCAAAGGCCAAGGTAGTACTAAAGGGGAAACTTACTTTCTGGCTTACCGTCCGTCTGCTTGAGAAGGAAGTAGAACTATGACGTCGGGCCATACCATCCCCTGTTTCAGCTGGACTAACAAAAAGTGTAAAGCAGAAGCGGTGCTGCTATGCGTTCACGGACTTTGCTTGCATGGTGGCACCTATCAACCATTTGGCAAGCTGATGGCGAAAGTTGGAATTGGCACTTACGCAGTTGATGTAAGAGGTTTCGGCGCCTGGCGAAACAGTAATCTCAACTTCCCGGCTTGCTTGTTGGACATCAAGTGGAAGATCGAAGAACTGCGTTATCTGCATCCCAATGTTCCGATTTTTCTGCTCGGCGAGTCTCTAGGTGGAGCCATTTCAACCCGCTATGCAGCGGAATATGGCGATACCATCGATGGACTGATCTTGTGCGCCCCGGCTAGCACGCTTTCCGATTACAAATGGGAAGTTCTATGGACCGCGCTCAAGTTTCTTTCTAGCCCGAGCGTCCGAGTTTGTTTGCGCGATTCAGTCTTTCGCCATTCACCAAATCTGGTGGCACTGGATACGCTGGATCCGCAGGTGCGAACAGAATTCACAATAAGCGAGCTTTTGCATCTTGCAGACTTCCTTCGCCGCAGCTGCAACGACCTTGCAAAAATCAACAACGTGCCAATCCTATTCATCCAAGGTCATCGTGATTTACTAGTAAGACCCCTTAGCACGCTTCGGTGCTTCGAACGCCCTCCGGTCTCAGATAAGGACCTCGTGATTATCGGCGATGCACAACATTTGATATTTCAAAGCTCGACAGTGCCACGCAAGGCCGTCTATCTGGTCGAGAATTGGATCAAGGATCACTTGCCCGACCGCTCGATACGCCAAGCGGCCTAAGAGAATTCGTCTTTGAAGTGCAGCAGTTTCAATCCGTTGAACAGAACAACCAACGTGCTTCCCTCGTGCAGAATCACAGCCTGACTAATTTGCACCCATCCAAAGATGGAAGCTATTACGAGAATTGCGCTTACAAACAAAGCGATACAAAGGTTCTGCATGATTGTTTCTGTGGCCGCGCGCGACAATTTAATGGCGAACGGCAACTTGGACAATCCGTCGTTCATCAAAACCAAATCTGCCGTCTCAAGAGCAACATCGGAACCGGAACCGCCCATAGCAATGCCAACTGAAGCGGCAGCCAGAGCGGGAGCGTCATTAACACCATCACCGACCATTGCAACGCCACCATCACGGGCAAGTTTCTTAAGCTCGGCAACTTTACCGTCAGGAAGCAACGGTGCCCGGACTTCATCTATGCCCACTTGAGCGGCAATTGCCTGGGCAACGATGTTGTTGTCTCCGGAGAGCATGACATTGCGCTTGATACCGATGCGCTTCAAGGCACTGAGAACTTCCTTGGCCTCTGGACGCATTTGATCCGCCACGCCCAACACACCAAGATACTGCTCAGCGGCCCGCACGACCATCGTCGTCTGCCCGGCCGATTCCAACTTAGAGCTCATCAACCCAACCACCTCGGGCATCGGCTGTCCCTCAAAGAGAGAGACGCTGCCTACCGCCACCTTCAATCCGTTCACCACAGAATGAATTCCCTTGCCGTGAACAGCCTGCGTGCTGGCAGATAGAACAAACTCAATATTGCGTTCTTTGGCACCTTCGACAATCGCCGCAGCCAGGGGATGGGAAGAGTGCGATTCAGCACTGGCGGCCAGCGACAATAAATTGTTATCCGTGACATCCGGGAGCGCCGAAACCGTGATCAACTTCGGCTTGCCGATGGTGAGCGTCCCTGTTTTGTCAAACGCGACTGTCGAGATGCGGCCCAAGGTCTCCAGATGAGCACCGCCTTTAATCAAAACTCCACCTCGGGCCGCTCGCCCGACTGCCGAAAGCACCGCCGATGGTGCTGCAATCGCTAGCGCGCAAGGTGAGGCCGCAACCAGCAAGGAGATTGCGCGCAACAGAGCATCTTTAAATTCCATGTGCTGAATGAAGAAAAGAACAGCGAACAATGTTGGTGCAGCAAGAAGAACAATCGGCACCATCATGCGTTCAAGCTTCTTTGCCTGCCGTTGCGTAGGACTCTTCTGTGCTTCTGCCTCTGCCACCATATCAATAATTCGCGAAAGCATCGACTCATTAGACAACTTGGTTACGCGGACTTCCAGAGCGGACTCTGTATTGATTGTGCTGGCAAACACTGGGTCACCAACAGACTTTGCAACCGGGACGGATTCACCGGTAATCGTCGCTTGGTCCAACGAGGACTCACCTGAGAGTATGACGCCGTCGAGCGGAACCCGATCGCCTGGACGAATGACGATGATATCTCCGCGCGAAACACTGGCAACAGGAACTTCAGTAACCTTCCCGTCGCGCTTGAGACGAGCGGTTTCAGGACGCAAGTTGCCGAGTGCCTCAACAGCTTTCCTGGCCTTGTCGATGGCATTGTGTTCCAGCGCATGACCAAGACTGAAGAGAAATAGGAGGAAAGAGCCTTCAAATGGAGCGCCAATGATACCGGCACCGGCGGCAGCAAGCACCGTCAGAACTTCAATATCGCAAATGCGATTCTTCAGCGACATAATCGACCCACGCACAGGAAAGAATCCTGCGCTGCACAAGGCGAGGGTAAACAACACGTTGGATATCATTGGATCAAGATGAGCAAGGTTGGCGCACAACCCAATTGCGATCAAAACGCCGGAAATTATTACCAGCGGCATCTGTAACTTAACGGCTAGCGTTCCTGTTTGATGATGCGGACAGACATGCCCCTTTTCCGGCTCTTCCAATTCGTATCCAAGCGCCTTAACGCGCGTTTCAACTTCACGAGAATTGGTCTCGGTGCTGTCAAACTCAACAACCAAGCGTTCAGCTGCATACGCAACATCGGCCTGGAGAACACCATTCAATCTGTGCAATGAGTGCTCAATGATATCGGCGCATTGCGGCGAATCAAGTCCGCGCACAAACCATGTCTTGTGGCGGAAACGTTTTGCAACCACGTTGCCGTCGTCTTTTACGAAAATCATCAACTGCGACAATGTTATCAACGTGGTCTCATAGTGAATGCACATATGACTGCCGGACGAAGCGCCGCGTCGAACGTGAACATCAAGGATGCCCCGGCGTCCTTCAAGTAGTTTTTCCAGCTGTTGGAAACGACCAAGTTCGTCTGTTTCACCTTCCAAAACCAACTCTACCTCTAGCTGACAGGCTTCTCCCTGCGTCACAAGCGCGCATATTTCATTGAGTACTTTCAGCTCGCGTTTCTTCTTTGGTGCATGGTCGTGCCCACAGCCGCCATGACCGTGGTCATGGTCAGCGTGGCCGTGATCGTGCTGGCATGCTGGACCGTGCTCATGTTCAGCGGGGCCGTGATCGTGCTGGCATGCTGGACCGTGCTTATGCTCAGCGGAGCTGTGATCGTGCTGGCATGCTGGTCCGTGTTCATGCTCGTGTTTTTTCAGGTGCAGTTCTATCTTAACTTCCGCAACAGCCTCTTCGTGATGGTGCCCACAACACTCACCATGTTCGTGATCTTCAGCCTGCGTCTTGTGCTCAATCTTCAATTCCGGAGCAGCCTCTTCGTGATGGTGCCCACAACACTCACCATGTTCGTGATCTTCAGCCTGCGCCTTGTGTTCAATCTTCAATTCCGGAGCAGCCTCTTCGTGATGGTGCCCGCAGCACTCACCATGGTCGTGATCATGTTCTTCAACCGCCTGAGCAGCTAAGTGGGAATGATCAGGCAAGTGGTCATGAGCTTCATGCCCATGACCACTGCAACATGATTCGGAGGACGAAATGTCCGTCGGGTTTAGTTTAGCTTTCTCCTCGGTCATTTCGTCCTCAAGTGCGCACGCTATCGCGATTGTCTAGTGCTTATGGCTTCCCTTCGCATCTCCAGGATCAGCAGTTGCCAGCGCAGGGCGATGGTCGTCGTCGTCATCATCGTCGTGGCCGTGGTGCTCTTCTGGAATCATCTGCTCAAATTTTTGACCAGCGACCTCAAGGACGAATTTTTTACAACCGGCAGGAATGTCAAACTCCAAAACGGCCGGTAGTCGTGATTCGTACACTTTTAGCACGTTCCCTTTATCGTCAAGGATGCTGCCACCGGCTGCAACTGTCATAGTTTCGTCGACAAGGACCGCCACCAGCTCAGCCATTTCTTCCATACGATCTGCAACACGGTGACACCAAAGGTGACCGACACCAGGGTATTCGTCATGACAGATTTCTTCCATCTGCTCTTCGTCCACTTGCTGGCCAACACCAACAAGCACAAAGTTTAGTCGCGGCAGGCGTCCGGCGGCAATTTCCTTGGCGACCTGTTGAGAATACGCTTGCACGTCCTTTCCATCATGGAGTTGGCTATCTGTAATGATTACAGCCAATCCGCGACGAGCACCCTTGTCCACTTCCTGGCGAATATAGGCGACGTAATCACGCAATACCGGTAGCATTACCGTGCCTTTCCCGTAATACTGCGGTCCAGGAAATTTGTAGTTGTTAGCTTCCTTACCGGATAAATCACCAACAATTTCAAGTTGCGAGCCGTCACCGGTTGCCCAGTAAGCGACTCGCAGAATTCCGTTTCGATCTTTTGACGCCAGATATTCCAACATCCAGCGCATCTGAGGCTCGACAAGATTGCGCACGCCACCAAGCTTCGCCAAAACGCCGCGCGGTCCGTACTCATCTTCCATGCTGGCCGAGCCATCCATGTATAGCGCAACATCCAATCCTTCAACTGAGGGATCGTGCAGCAAGGTCGCAATCACTTTGCCACCCTTGTTATGTACATCAGAAAATGGCTTCGAGATAACCTCGTGTTGTTCCGCCATGATTATTCTCCATTTAGGGTTTCAGGAGGCGCGCAACCTGCGCGCCTCCTGAGCGTTTAGTGATGGGACAATTCGGCTTCCGACGGAAGCGGCTGCGTGTAACGCTGACCGTTCACTTCAAGGGTAAAACTTTTGGCATCATGCGGCACTTCAAACTCAAGAATCGCCGGCAGGCGCGCCTCATAGATCTTCAGCACTTTGCCTTTGTCATCGTAGATTGTGCCCCCGGCAGCAACTGTCATCGTTTCGTCGACAAGAACAGCTACCAACTCCGCAACTTGCGTAATCTCCGCGGCCACACGGTGGCACCAGAGGTGACCAACGCCCGGGTATTCTTCGTGACAAATTTCTTCCATTTGCTCTTCGTCGACTTGATCACCAACGCCAACCAGAATGAAATTCATTCGTGGCAATCGGCCGGACGAAATATCTTTGGCCAGGTTACGGCAAAAAACGCTGACAGCGGCGGCATCATGCAAAGCACCATCAGTGATAAACACTGCACATCCACGACGAGCACCGAGCGGAACTTGCTGTGTTATGTAGTGGACATAATCGCGCAACGCCGGTTCAAGCTGAGTGCTGTTGCCTGGATTGCGCGGTCCAGGAAACTTGTAATCTTGAACATCAGCGCCTTTTAAGTCACCGATGGATTCTATTTCTCGGCCGTTGCCGCAAGCCCAATAGGCAACCCTCAGTTCGCCGTTGCGATCCTTGGTTGCAAGGTATTCGAGAATCCAACGAGCCTGCGGCTCCACCTGATTGGTTGGGCTTACCTTCGGCGATTTTCCTAACAGCCAATTCCAAAGTCCACTGAAATCTTTCTTGTATTCATATTCATCGCCCATGCTGGCCGAACCATCCAGATAGACTGCCATGTCGCAGCCTTCCACAGTTGGATCGTGCAGCAACGTCGCGCGGACATGTCCGTCATCAACGTGCAAATCCGAAAACGGTTCTACTGGTCTTTCATGGTCAGACATTCATTACCTACCTTGTGTGGTTTTCAGCGTGTCGTCGAACAGAATGCGGGTTTCCTTATTCAAAATCTTTGAGCCAATCGGGAGCAGTTTCATCTTTCTGCTCCTTCGATTCGGCCTTTTCCGGTTTCGGCTTGGACGATTGACCGAAGTCCTTTTGCCACTCAGAACCTTTCTTTTGTTTGGGCTGGGAAGGCGTTGTTATTCGCGGCGGTGCCACGCCTGCCTTTTGATGTGACTGAATGAAGTCTTGCATCCAACTGGCTGCTTGCGCAGCAGGAGCAGCGGCACGGGGAGCGCTCGAACGCGCAGGCGCAGCGCGAGCCACCGTGTTAGGTGCCGGATGCGGTGATGACGGCTGTTGGGTTTGCTGAGGCATGTGCACGATTGGTGCCCGCAGCGGCGCGCAATTGGCAGCGCGTGCGCGCACATCGGATGAGACCGGCTCACATTT
>JADYXS010000060.1 GCA_021772155.1 Candidatus Obscuribacter sp. | reverse complement strand
GACGCGGGCTTTTCGATCTTTTACATGGGTATCAATATTGGCGCGGCCGTCTCGCCTATCGTGTGCGGATTTCTGGCACAGCATCCGGCTTTCAAGGCATGGCTTGTGTCGGTCGGTCTGCCCCCGGAAAGCAGCTGGCACTTTGGATTTGCTGCCGCCGGAATCGGCATGTTGATTGGACTTGCTCACTTTGTTGCCCAGCGCAAGCTGCTGGCTGGTCTGGGAGACAAACCGATGCAGACCGTGGGTTGTGGGCAGGACCATACCGGTGCCAATCAAACCGAAGGTGCGGGGCTTTCCTCCCGTGCCAACCCAGCCGTAGAGGAGGGGCTTGACGCCTCCGGTGGTGGCAATACCGCGCCCGGAGCGAAACTGGCGTTCACTTCCGTCGAAAAGAAGCGATTGGGTGCCATTGCAATCCTGTTTGTTTTCAACATGCTCTTCTGGGCCGTTTATGAGCAAGGCGGCTCCAGTCTCAACCTTTTTGCCGATAAGTTGACTCGCAATGAAATATTTGGCTGGGAGTTTCCTTCCAGCTGGTTTCAGTCTGTTTCAGCTGTCTTTGTGATACTGCTGGCGCCGATGATCGCTGAGCTTTGGGTGAAGCTTGGAGACCGTCAGCCAAGTAGCCCGGCCAAATTCGCGATCGGATTGTTGTTCTTAGGGCTTGGTACGGCTGTGGCTGTTCCTGCCACTATCCTTTCGGCAACCGGTAAAGTGAGCCCCCTTTGGGTCGTCGGCGTTTTTTTCTTTCTTGTTGTCGGTGAACTGTGCTTGAGTCCGGTGGGTTTGAGCACCGTCACCAAGCTGGCGCCGCAACGCATCGTCGGCTTGACAATGGGGGCCTGGTTCGTTTCCATGGCTTTGGGTAACTACCTTGCCGGGTGGCTGGCAGGCTTTTTCGAGGAGAACAACATCCAGGCGTTGGTCTCCTTATTCGGCGGCATGGCAGCCGATTGCGCCCTGGCGGCATTTGTTCTGTATCTGGCTGCTCCGCGCGTCAGAGCGCTTATGTCCGGAATCAGATAGCCCTAGCGCATGTTCGCTCGCGAAGCGACGCTAGGATCGGAGAGCTGCCTGAGACGATTCTCACCGCCCGTTCGGTTGTCACGCTGCCCCGGGGCCCGGGTTTCATTAAGACGCGCGTTGAAATCAGTCAGTTCGCGCGCGTAAGGTTAGCTGTCTCCTTTTCCCCACCCTATGCAACCGTAAACCTCTAACCCATCCCCCTTCCCTCTAGTCGCCGGCCTTCAGACCACTTCGGTTTCTTACCGTCGGCAAGATCCATGTTACGGACAGAAATGTCTGTTTTTTGTTGCAGCACCTAACAGTGTTTGCACGCAGGAGGACGCCTGTGGAATTAGTCATTAGTTTCTTCTTCGAGATCTGGATACAGATCGCACGAGTGTTCCATTGGTCGCGCCGGAACGCTCGCTTCATTGTGCTTCTTGGCGGCCCCGGAGCCGGCAAAGGCACGTTGGCGGCAATGCTCGCCAAATTGCTCGGAATTCCCCACCTCAACTTCGGCAATGTCATCCGACGCGAAATCAAAGGAGACACCGAAATCGGTCGTGTCTGGGGTCCCAAAGTCAAAGCGGGAAAGCTCATTCCCGATTCAGTGGTGCTTAAGCTACTGAAGCGTGAACTGCTCAAACCGGAGTATATCAATGGCGCCATTCTCGATGGCATTCCACGCACGGTCGCCCAGGGCAAAGGTTTGCGCTGGCTGCTGGCTAGTTTGGGTAACCGCATCGATTCGGTAATCATGCTTGCCGTTTCTCCGGAAGATTTGCAAGAGCGTCTGGCGCTGCGTCGCACCTGTGTCAATGGCACCTGTGCTCGCTCGTTCCACCTCAAGTACTTGCCGCCGAAGGTCGAAAACGTTTGTGACCATTGCGGCTCGGCCCTGATGCAACGAGACGACGAGACGCCGGAGGCGATCGCAACGCGGATGAAGGAATTCGACCTCACTTCCACCCCGCTGCAAAGCTACTACAAGTGGCTGAAACTGCTGATCGTGGTGGTCTCTACCAATGCCGCCGGTCCGGAAAAAGCATTGGAAGACGTGCTGTTTGCCCTTGAGGAGTCAAGCGCCTGAGCATCGAGACTTTTTGACGTTCCTGGTGAACGCTGTCTCTAAGGGGGACAAAACGCGTACTTCGTGAGTATAACGACTGGCCATAGGATCCAGGCGTTATGCTCCGGCGCGTACAACGTTCTTGAAAGGCTGCAAATGCGTGTTTTCATTATCTTCGCGACAATCTTGTCGCTGGTTGGGGCTGGCTTAGGCACCGGAATTGGTGCAATGTCAGGAGCCCCGCTCTTAGGTCTGACAATTGGCGTGGCAGTTGGGCTTGGGTCCGTCGTCGCCGGAGCTTGCACTCTGGGACTGGCGATGATGTTCATCAGGATCGATCGTTAATTGGGCACGGTTGGGGATCTTCAACTAGAAAAGGAGAATTGATGGGAGCTTTCAATCCGACTCTTTGTTAGTGCGAGCGCAATCCAACCGACTGGCTTTCAGTCGACGAACGCGCTCCCTAACAAGGAGCTCCAGCATGAGCCGTTCCTATCGTCACAGCCCCATTCATGGCCACGGAGGTGGCAGCGAAAAGCAGGACAAGCGCATCTACAACCGGCGCCATCGCGCAGGTGTCCGTCAGCGGCTGCATAGCTGCGCGGATTTCGAAGCGCTCGTTTTGCCGATCATCCGCGAGGACAGCAACCTCTGGGACATGAGCAAGGACGGTAAGAGCTACGATGACAGCCTGGCAGAAATCGGAGCAAGCCTGCGCCAACTGATTCGCCTGCGTGACGGGCGCACTCGCAAGATCCGCGTCATCACCGACGCTACTTGCGATGTTGCGGCCGGTTACCAGCGTCAGATCGAACTGCGCTTCTGCTTTGCCGCCGATTCCGCCAGCAGCTGGCTGAGCAACTATTACGCACGCCACGACGCAAATTTCTACGTCGACAGCCTGCGTAAGTGATTTTTGCGGCGTCGTCTGTTTTTCTGAATGGACGACGCCGCTGCTTTGCGCAGTCTTTTACGGACTTTAGACACCAAGGAAACCCATACATGGCAGAATTCATCGAACTTCCCGGCGGTAAACTCAAGCGCTCCGTAGGGCGCGTTGGAGGTGAATATCCGGGCGATAACGATGATCGCAAGGTTCGCAAGGCTCTTGTCGGCAACCGCACGGGCAAGCGCACCGGACAGCGCCTGCGCTTTGTCTTGACCGGTGCCGCCGGTGGCGATCAAGCAGCGCTCGATGCAGTGCTCGATTTGCCAAGCCGCCAGAGTCGTTCGCTGCAGCACGAGGAAAACCGCCGCAGCTAATCGCTCACGTCAGCTAAACCCCAGCCCCAGTTTGGGGTTTAGCTTTTTGACGGCGTCAACTATATGAGGGGGTAGATGGGCGATCGGATGGAGTTTCTTGCCTGCTATCGGGGAATAACGGATTTAATCGAATTGAAGAGGCTTTCGACTGATGCCGATATGCATGGAAAAAATTGAGAATGCGCGCCGCTTCG
This sequence comes from Candidatus Obscuribacter sp., assembly GCA_021772155.1. Taxonomy (GTDB): domain Bacteria; phylum Cyanobacteriota; class Vampirovibrionia; order Obscuribacterales; family Obscuribacteraceae; genus JADYXS01. Next base: position 4,617 of record JADYXS010000060.1, on the reverse strand, counting down.
TGCCGAATTTCCACGTAGTCTCAGAGCGGGTTGTCCGCGGTGGGCAGACCGATGGAGAAGGGCTGCAGCATCTTAAGGACGCCGGTGTGCGCCTGGTGATTAACCTTTGTGGCGGTCCGAATCTGATCAGCTTGTTCAATCCGTCTGCCGCTGCTGGAGAAAATCCGGAAGTAGCGCAGGAGCGGCAACTGGCGCAGTCGCTTGGCTTAGAGTTTATTTCCATACCCCTGGATGTTTTTCGGGCGCCCAGTGCGACCTGTCTGACCAGCTTCGTTGACGTTATCAGTCAGCCGGAGAAGGGACCGATTTTCGTTCATTGCCTTCACGGAAGGGATAGGACCGGTCTGATGACGGGGCTTTATCGTGTAGCATGTGACGGCTGGACGGCCGAGAAGGCTTATGCGGAAATGGTCGAATGTGGCTTCGATCGGGAGCGGACGAATTTAAGCGATGCCCTTTTTCAGTTCGCCAAGAGCAGGAGTTAGCCGCAATTCTTCAATCGTGCGCGCGAATCCGCGCATTTGCGGGCACGATATAGCTATCGGGCGCCTGAGGATGCTGTGACAGGGAAGCAACAGCGGATAAAGAAAGTTGGTGTGGGACTGAGTGTCTCATCCAAGGGATTTCTCATGGTTGCAATCCCGCTGTGCCTGCAGCTGGTCTGCTTAGGGACGCTCGGCTGGCTTGTTAACTGGCAATCCGGCGAGGTGCAAAAGCACTTCCACGTCCGTATCATGCAGGAAAATATGTCCTCGTTGTTAAAGTCGGCATTAGACAGCGGTCTTTCAATCGTCAAGTACAAAGTGAAGCAGGACCCCGCCTACCTTGTTCAGTTCGATGAACAGCTAAGCAGCGCTAGAGCGGCTATGGATGCCGTCGAGACCGAAGCCAAAGACAACGAGCGCCCGCTGATGATCAAGGTGCGCGCAAGCTTTGACAATATGGTGAACTTCGCGCAGACCGCCAGGAACGGAATCAACACTGAATCCCGGCTGGAGGCTCTGGGCTCGTCTATTCACATGAAGAAGACCGGTGGAAAAGTGATCATGGCTCTGCAAAATGACGTTTCAGAGCTAGAGCGAGAGTTGATGACAGACGCCAGCGAAGGTCCGGGCACGCTGCAAACAAGTACCAAATTCATTTCCATACTAATCTACGCCGCTTCCGCTTGCGCCTGTGTCCTGGCGTTTTTCGTGCACCGGTTTTTTACTGATTCGATCACCGAACGCCTCAAGACGCTCACCGATAACACGCTGCGATTGGCTCGTTCAGAGACTCTACATCCACAGGATCCAGGAACCGATGAAATCGGACACCTTGATCGAGTCTTCCATGAAATGGCCAACGCCCTGGCAGAAGCTGCGCGCAAGGAACGAGCGGTTGTTCAGCATGCGCTGGACGTCATCTGTTCTGTCGATGCCGAAGGTCAGTTTATTGCTGTTAGTCCGGCTTCCACGCAGGTATGGGGATTTGCACCGGAGGAGCTGGTTGGTACCAAACTGTTCGACATGGTTGCCCCGCGGGATTTAACTGCAACCCACGCAGCCTTTGCCGGAATTCGCAGTCGAGAAACGGAGCCGCAGCCGTTCGAAACGCAGGTGATCAAGAAAGACGGCACCCTTGTTCACATTCTTTGGTCCGCATATTGGGCTCCTTCTGAGGAATCGATGTTTTGCGTGGCGCACGACATCACCGATCGCAAGAATGCAGAAGACCAATTGCGAGCATCTGAAGCGCGCGTACGGTCGATCTTCGAAAGCGCTCCGGTAGCCTTGTTGGTTCTCGACGACAAAGGTGTCGTCAATGTGATGAATCCACGAGCAGAGTCCATGTTCGGCTATCGTATGGAACAGTTTGTCGACCGGCATTTCAGCGAGCTAGTCCCTAGCTCGCAGGAGTTTGCCCCAGAGTTGTTCTGCCGAGAAATTCTTGAGCAGACAGTTGGCAGAGTGCGCGAGCTGGAAGCTGTTGAACGCACCGGACGCATGTTTCCTATCGAATTGACCTTTGACCACTATCAAACAGCCGAAGGCGAAAGATACCTTGCTGCCGTCCTTGATGTCACAGAGCGACATGAGGTTGAGCGCTTGAAACGAGAATTCGTGTCTACGGTAAGCCATGAGCTGCGTACTCCACTTACTGCCATTCGCGGCTCGCTTACGTTGCTGGCAGTAGGAGCTCTGGGCAAGCTTAACGATCAGGCTGATAAAGCGGTCAACATCGCCGAACGGAATTGCTTGCGCCTGATAAGCCTGATCAACGATTTGCTGGATATCGAAAAACTTGAAGCAGGCAAATTGGAGATGGTTTTTGAAGAAATCGATTTCATTCCTGTTATCGAACGATCAATTGACTCTGTGCGGGCTTTTGCAGAGCAGTATGCCGTTTCCATCGAAGCGTCGAATGGGGATGCCCGGATTTTTGCAGACTCTGATCGGCTTATCCAGGTACTGATCAACCTGCTGTCGAATGCCGTTAAATTTTCTCCGAAAGGAGGCACTGTGTCTATCGCTCTGGAAAAATCGGCGACGTCATTGAAAGTTTGCATTGTCGACCAAGGGCGAGGTATCCCAGCTGAATTCCAAGACAAGGTGTTTGAACGTTTCCAGCAAGTGGAAACGGCTGATTCGAAGAAGAAAGGTGGGACCGGGCTTGGCCTGGCTATCTGTAAGGCCATCGTAGAGCAACATAACGGCACAATTGGCGTGGACAGCGAGGACGGCAAAGGCAGCAAGTTCTGGTTTGAAATTCCCCTGGCCGGCACCGCATCTGCTGCGCGTTTGAGCAAGAAAGAGAGGCAGTCGACACAACCTGTACTTATCAGTCTGGCAAATATCGAGAAAACAGACCCTGTTTACACGACATCGACGGCTTCCGGACCGCAGCCCGTCCCATTGCCGCCAAATCCTAGCGCCCTTGCAACAGATACGCAACAGCCGGAGTCGGTGATCATCAACATTGCCGAAACAAACAAAGTGGCGGAAGAGAGAACTTAAGAGGGTATATTCTCTACGTGATCGTTCGCTTTGTGGCGGACGATAAGGGGGTTAAATGAAAGTTCTCATCATCGACGACGAGGACGATATTCGGTCAGTTGCAGCATTGAGCCTCGGGATATTGGGTGGAATTGAAGTGGTGGAGGCAGAAAGTGGTCAAGACGGCATCAACAAAGCCGCTTCTGAAAAACCAGATGTGATTTTGCTCGATATGATGATGCCGGAAATGGATGGACCTTCCACCTTGATTGCCCTGCGCAATAATCTGGATACCAACATGATTCCAGTCATTTTTCTTACAGCACGGGCGATGACGAGCGAAATGGAAAAGCTTAAGCTAATGGGCGCCAAAGGGATCCTTACCAAGCCGTTCGACCCGACGGCATTAGCAAGTCAAGTTAAGGCAATACTGGAGGCCAACTAAGTTCATGCAAGTCTGGCAGGAGACCTTCAACGAGCTGAAGAGTCAGTACATGTTGAAATCAACCGAGAAGGTCGGGCTGATAACAGAAGGCTTGCGCCTGCTTGCCAAAACTCCGGGTGACTTTGCCATCGTGAAAGATCTGATGCGTCAGTTTCACTGGCTGGCAGGCTCCGGGGGTATTTATGGCTTTCCCCAGGTGACAAAGCTTGGTCTGCATGGGGAGCGACTCTGCGACGAAATCATTCAAGAAGCAAACCCGGTCAGTCGTGAAGAATGGGAGAAACTGAGGGCATTGCTTGAGAGCGTAAGCTCGGCGTTTGAAATTGAAGATCAGCGTAACACCGTACCGCGCATGATAATTGCCCAGAAAACCAACGAGATCCTTGTCGTCGACGACGATGAGAATCACGCTATTTTGCTCACTCGCTTGCTCGATGAAAATCGATTGTCCATGCGACACGTGGTGAATGCCGAAGAAGCATTGAGATTCTCAAAGACGCACATGCCGGCGGGAATAATTGTTATTCTGCCACTGCCGGACGATGCCAACGGCTACGAACTCGTCGAAAGAATCCGGGCGCTGCCCGGCGGACAGGATCCGCCGATTTTGGTGATCAGCAGCAAAATCGGCTTTCTTGATAAGGTTCAAGCTATTCACTGCGGCGCCGACGGCTTGTTTGAAGAACCTGTCGATTGGGATACGCTGATGTCGCGAATGCGATACTTACTCGATCGCAACAAACCTGGCCTGTATAGAATTCTTTCTGTTGAAGACGATCCGGACCAAGCGGCGTTCATCAAAGCATTGCTGGAATCGGCTGGCTATCGAGTTCACATGCTTGAGGACCCGCAGTATTTTGAAGAGGCGTTGCTGGCAATTCAACCCGATCTTGTTCTGTTAGATATCATGTTGCCAGGCATCAGTGGCTTTGAGCTAGCGAAGTATTTGCGTCAGCACGAGCGTTACGCGACGTTGCCGATTCTGTTTTTGAGTACGCAAAATGCTCTGGATGCACACATTGAGTCCGCGCGCAGTGGTGGTGACGATCATTTGGTCAAGCCGATTGCTCCGCAGCTGCTACTGTCGGCGGTGGCATCGCGACTGGAACGTGCGCGCCTGGTAAACTCATTGCTGCACCGCGATGGATTGACGAAGCTGCTCACTCATGCCGCTTTCATGGATGAAGCCGATGGAGT
>JADYXS010000471.1 GCA_021772155.1 Candidatus Obscuribacter sp. | reverse complement strand
GGGAACGCAACTCAATCAGAGGGCGCAAATCGACTAATAGTGCCTCGGACAAAGGGGATTCGACAGCGAGATGCTCGATGGAATTAACATCGGCCATTCCGATGCCGACAGCAGATAAAACGCCAGCCAAAGGATGAATCAATACTGTGCGAATTCCCAGCGACTCAGCAAGGGCGCACGCATGCTGCCCACCAGCGCCGCCGAAGCACTGCAAAACATACTCGGAGACATCCTTGCCTTTTTCAGTAGACACTTTCTTTATCGCATTAGCCATCTTCTGCACGGCAATGCGCACATAACCATTAGCAACCTCTTCGACGCTCCACTGCCTCCCGCTAGCACCGGATATAGTGGCGGTCATTTCGCGAAATTTCAGCATCACCGTGTCTTGATCGATCTGCTGATTACCGCCCGTGCCGAAAACAGCGGGAAAGTGGGACGGGCGAATCTTTCCCAACACCACATTGCAGTCCGTGATAGTAAGCGGTCCGCCACGCCGGTAACATGCCGGACCAGGATCGGCGCCGGCCGATTCCGGTCCGACACGAAAGCGCGAACCGGCAAACTCAACAATGGAACCACCCCCGGCGGCTACCGTATGAATCGAGAGCATGGGCACACGGATGCGTGCCCCGGCAATCTCTGTTTCTGCAGAGCGCTCATATTGACCATCGAAGTGCGCAACGTCAGTCGATGTACCACCCATGTCGAAGGTGATAATTTTGTTGTACCCGTGTATCGCAGCTGATTTTGCAGCACCGACGATGCCGCCTGCTGGTCCGGAAAGAATGCTGTCTTTCCCACGGAACTGCGCTCCTCCAGCCAGTCCGCCATTTGACTGCATAAAAAACAACCTGGTTCCGGATAGCTGCTCAGAAAGGCTCAGCACATATCGTTTGAGCAACGGCGAAAGGTACGCATCAACCAGTGTGGTATCGCCACGACTGACGAATTTCATAAGAGGTATGGTGTCATGCGAAGTGCATACTTGAGTAAAACCCGCTTCTGCAGCGATCTGCCCAAGTTCACTTTCATGAGCCGGATGCCTGTATCCATGCATTAGAACTATCGCGCACGATCGCAGCCCCGACTGGTACGCCTGTTCAATATCTCGTTTTGCTTTTTCACGGTCTAGTGCCACCGATACTGTCCCATCGTGACGAATTCGTTCGTTAACTTCTACAACTTGCGCGTACAACATGCGCGGCAGAACAATGTTCAAAGCAAAGATGTCTGGACGATTCTGATAGCCAATTCGAATAGCATCTCCGAACCCGCACGTGGTGATGAATAAAGTAGGTTCGCCTTTATGCTCCAACAACGCGTTGGTGGCAATTGTAGTACCAAGACGCACGCAATCTATCTTACCAAGCGGGATGGCCGCGCCCGCCTCCAAACCAAGAACGTTGCGAATGCCTTCGATCGTGGCGTCTTCATACTTTCCGGTCTGGCGCGATAGTAATTTGTGGACCTTAAGATCACCTTCCGGCGAGCGCGCGACTATATCCGTAAATGTGCCGCCACGATCGATCCAAAATTGCCAGCCGGGCAGCGCCGTTTCCTGCATCTCAATCTCGTCAAAAACATACGCCAATAATGTACCATTGCAGATCACACGGTCGAGGTTCATGATGGCTAAGAAAGACGGCGTCAAGCCGCACGAAGGCGAGCACTACGATGTCCTGGAAAACGGCTGTATCAAAATCACTCGCAAGTACCCTTGTTTGACACAGCAGTATGAAAAAGAAGACGTACCGGACTTTCTTAAGCTGGTGGATCACAAGCTAGCCCTTGATAAACTCCAATATGAGAAATTGCTGGAAAAAGAAGAGTCTCGGCTGAACGAGCAGGTCAGACAGCTGCATTTGGCACGCAAGTCGCTAATCATCGTTTTTCAAGGGCGTGACGGTGCCGGCAAATCAGGCGCCACCGAACGCATCCTTGAAGCCGTCGATTACGACATGGAGATCTTTGACGCCATTCACATCGGGCCGCCAACTGATGAAGAGCTTTCGCATCCGTTCCTCTGGCGCTTCACCAAGTACCAAAGAATGCCCCGCTTCGGAGAAGTCAGAGTGTTCGACCGCAGCTGGTACGAGCGCGTTCTCGTTGAACCAGTCATGGGGCTGACAAAACCGTCTGCAGTGCGACTTTCCTACGCCCAAATGCGCACCTTCGAGTGGACAGTGTCTAGCGGCGGAGCAATGATTGTCAAATTCTGGCTGGACATAAGCAAATCCGAGCAAGAGGTACGGTTTAAACGACGCGAGAAGAGAAAGCCCTGGAAATTATCCATATACGACGGCGCTGCGCGCAGAAAGTGGGATGACTATACTTTGGCTGCCAATGAGATGTTTCATCGCACCTCGACAGAGTTCGCGCCCTGGTATCTTGTATCCAGCGAGAATAAGTACTACAGCCGCGTGACTGTTCTACAAGTGATCAATCAAGTACTGGAGGAAAACCTGAAGAAGGGATAGGAAGGGAAGCTTCTCTTTACATCCACGCGGCGCGTCGCTGCTGCCGTAGAGTTTCTTCAGGAAGCGCTTAAACTCGCCTACCAGAGACTTTCCCAAGCTATAATTGACCTTCGACTATGGAGGAGATTTCGCAGTGAGCGAAACTTGGAAAGCTGCTGTAGATGCAGGAAATGATGCATACGCAAGAGGCAGAGACGTTGAGGCCGAAGGCCTGTTCTTAGAGGCTCTCAAAGAGGCGGAACTGTTCGGAGACGATGATCCCCGCCTGGCTTTGAGCTTGAACAATCTTGCAGCCGTGTACCATACGCAAGGAAAATACACCATGGCCGAACCGCTCTATGCACGCTCCCTCGACATAAAAATCCGTGTTTTCGGAGAGGATCATGCCGAAGTTGCTTTGAACGTGCACAATATCGCTGTCCTCTACAGCGCCCGGCGAATGTACCCGGTTGCCGAAAAGCACTACAAACGCGCTCTGGAAATTAAGACCCGCTTGTACGGCCAGCACTCACCTGAGCTGTTGAGCACACTCAAGTATTACGCGCAGTTATTGAAGGTAATGAATGCCCCGGTCGAGCAGCGCCTGGTTGAAGCGCGCATGAAAGAGATTAATGAGAAAGTGCAGAGCTCGGCAGCAACTGTTGCCAGCTAAAGAATGACCAAGCGCTACACCATCAAACGCACTGAAACCGTCCAGTTCAGGATCGATTACGAAAAGGAACTGGATGCACAGCAGCTTGAGGTGGTTACCGCACCGAACGGTCCCAACCTGGTCATCGCCGGCGCCGGATCGGGCAAGACCAGAGCCGTAACTTATCGCGTTGCCAGACTGATCGAAAGCGGTATAGCGCCGGATCGAATCTTACTGGTCACTTTTACAAATAGAGCCGCGCGCGAAATGCTACAGCGCGTCGACATGCTCGTAAAGACGGACGTGCGACGCATTTGGGGTGGCACTTTCCATTCCATTGGAAATCGCCTGCTGCGCAAATGCGCTGAAAGCATCGGCTACACATCCAACTTCAGCATCCTCGATTCTGAAGATGCAAAGGATGTGATGGAAGCGGCAATTGAGACCGTCTGTATCGACCAGAAGAGTCGTCGCTTCCCAAAACCAGGACTGCTGCAGGAATTGCATAGCCTCTCGATAAACAAAGAGATGCCTTTGCCGGAAGTTATCGCAGCCGGATTTGCAGATTTGATACCGCTGATCGACGATATCGAAAAAGTGTTGATCAACTACTCGCTGCGTAAGCAAGTCGCGAACTCCATGGATTACGATGACCTGCTGTTCAACTGGAAACGGTCCATGGTGCAATCGCCTGAAGTTCTGGCACAGTTTTCCACACAGTTCCAGCACGTGTTAGTCGATGAATATCAAGATACCAACAAGATCCAAAGCGAGATAGTTGATCTGCTGGCATCGACCCACAAAAACATTATGGTCGTCGGTGATGACGCGCAATCGATTTATGCCTGGCGTGGAGCGAATTTCGAAAACATTTACCGGTTTACCGAACGCTATCCGGATGCGCGTACGCTGCGACTGGAGAATAATTATCGCTCGCGTCCGGAAATTTTAGCAGTTGCAAATTCATCCATTCTCGAAAACATCAAGCAACTAAAGAAGACATTGCATGCCACCAGACCCGGTGCCGGGGAGAAACCGGCGTTGGTCCCACTGGGGAGTGTTGACGAGCAAGCGGCCTTCGTCGCCAGCCGCATTCTGGAACTACACGAGCAGGGTTGTCCGCTTGCCGACATTGCCGTTCTCTACCGGAGCCACTGGCAATCACTGGAACTTCAGCTGGAAATGACGCGCCGCGGAATCCCCTATTCGATTCGCAGCGGCGCGCGCTTCTTCGAGCAGGCGCACATCAAGGATTTGATTGCTCATCTAAAAATTTCCATCAACCCAAAAGATGAGTCGTCGTGGAAACGAGTTTTAAAGTTGATTCCCAGCGTTGGCAAATCAACTGCCACCAGAATCTGGGACCGCGTAGCTGCCTCCGACGATCCCTTCACTTTGATTGCGCGCCCGGACTTTACCGCCAAACCGCGCGCCGGTAATGCCTGGCAGTCATTCGTCGAACTGATGCAGCAATTGCACAACGCACAGAGCTTCAGCCGACCGGCCTCAAAGATTGAACTGATTCTTGCCAGTGGCTACACGGAGCACCTGCGAACCGCGTACGACAACGCCGACTCGCGCATTGAAGACCTGCACCAGCTGGCAAATTATGCAGCGCGTTTTGAGGAAACAGAGCAATTCTTGTCCGATCTTTCTTTAATCGGCTCCGAGCGCTTCGGCAAACCTGACGGTCCGGTAGGAGAGGATGTAGAAGAAACGGCAGAAGACAGCGACCGACTGGTGCTCACTTCCATCCATCAAGCGAAGGGACTTGAATGGCGGGCAGTGTTCGTTGTCTGGACTGCCGATGGCAAATTTCCGTCGGCCCGAACTTTGAAAGATCAGGCGGCGGTAGAAGAAGAACGGCGCCTGTTCTACGTGGCCATAACGCGCGCAAAAGACGAGCTCTATTTTTGTTACCCCTTGATCGACAATGACTACACCCGCATGTCGGTGATTCAACGTCCTTCGCGGTTTATCACAGAACTGGCGCCGGAATTGTTCGAAATATGGTCTGTAAACTAGGTGATTACGTGACGAATCGCTCTGCCCGTGGAACAATTGCACAAAGGAAGTTGGCCGTTTGGCATGGAATGGGTTATGCAAGATAAGATCACGCAAGATAACGTATCTGAATACTTAGCCAAGGCAAAGCAGGCTGAGGCAGATAACGACTTAAATCAAGCCAAGCAAATGATCGACGCGGCGCTTTGGAAGGCCGAGCAGCATGGTATCCAATCGGGCAAGCTGGAAGAAACGCTGACTTTCGCGGCACAGTTTCTCGGACGCCGCGGCCTTAACAGCCAAGCATCTTCAATATGGGAAAGGCTCTTGCTCCTACAGAACAAGCGCTTGGAAGCTAGTGACGTTCGCATTCAGATGCTGCCGACACTGGAGGCCTTCGCTGTCTGTTGTCAAAGACTGGCTAACACTAAGAGACTGGATGAAATCTTGCGGGAAATAGTGCGCATTGTCGAGGCTAGCAGCCTGAGCCCAGCCGATATTGCAAAAAAGTTAGAACAACTGGCCCGCGGTTTCGAATTAGCGGACAATATCGTAGAGGCACAGAATCTGCGAGCAAAGGCTCGCAAGATCAAGGAAGGAGCCGCACAGGCTACAGCAGCAACGGGCCCTGCCTCTGGCAAACCCTCTACCGACGTTCCGCTGCCAAGAAAAATATTCATCGGTCACATTCTTGTACGTTCAGGAATCGTCCCGTTCGAACAGTTGAACAAAGGACTCAAGGATGCAAAAACACTTGAGCTGCCGATTGGCGAAGTGTTGGTCTCAAACGGGCTGATCTCAATGGACGAGCTCAATGCAGCACTGGAACTTCAGGGGCTTATTAAAACCGAGAAGATATCGTTCGATGAAGCCGCCCAAGCATTGGCAGTCATGCGCGCGAAAAAGATCGGTCTTAAGGAAGCACTTGGTGGAGGCGACAGCGAAAGTGCCAGCGAGGGAATACCGCCAACGCATCTGGGCGCTATGCTGATTGCTTCCGGCTGGCTTACAGAGCCAGCACTGCAAGAGGTGCTTGCAAAATGCAAGGAAACTAACTTCCCGATGGGAAAGCAACTTGTCTTGAGCCGCGTGGTGGCAGCCAATGTGGTGGCTCAGGTATTAGCCGTGCAAGAGCAAGTGCGTTTGAATCAGATAACCTGCACCGAAGGTATTGCCCGCTTAAAGAAACTGCGTGAACAGCCAGCCTGATTCGCCTGCAATCGAATCGGCAGACAGCTAATCTACCAGTCGACGCATAAACTGTTTTGCCTCAGCTTTCTTACCGCCTTTTTTGAGCGTTTCGGCAAGCCCGCTCATCGCCTTGCCATCAAAAGGATCCATGGCTAAGGCTTTACGATAGAACTTTTCTGACTCGCTCAGCTTGCCTGCACGCAAATAAGCATGAGCAAGAGCAGTCCACCGTTCGGCTGCCGCAGGCAGAATATCTACCGCCTGCCGAGCCGCTGCAATCGCTTTATCATGTTCACGTAAGTGTGAATACACATGTGACAATTTCGCCAACGTGTCCACGTGCACAGGATCCATTGCCAGGACAAATTCGTATCCCCTGGCCGCCGCCACATAATCCTTCGCTTCGTCATTAGCAAAGGCCAAAAGATAGTGACTATCAGCTTCGCCAGGAGCAAGCTTAACTAGAGCCTGTGCGCTCGAAACAGCATCTTTGGCCTTTCCTGCGTGAATGTAAGTAAGAGCTAAACCGCTATAAAACGAGGGGAAAGATGGATTCAACTCGATCGCCTGCTTATATGCAGCTTCTGATTCGGGCAATTGCCCCAATTGACAATAGATACGTCCAAGACCAGCGTGAGCACTGGAATAGGCGGGATCAAGTCGAATCACTTCTTTGAACGTTTTTTCAGCATCGACGTATTTGTTATTCTGCAATTGAATCCGACCGAGGTTATATCGCACGTCAGCGTCTGAGGGCGTTGCATCAACCGACGCCTGGAGAATCGCTTCAGCGCCGGCCATGTCCCCTGTCCCTTCAGCCACGTCGGCCGTGGTTTGGACGTCAGGGTAGCTAATGTCACTGTCGAAGTCTTGGTTGATGACAATATTCACCATCAAAACCATTGCTGTGACAGCAAGTAGCATAAGCCTGGTTGGATGCCGCTTGGCCCAAGATTCAGTGCTTACAGCTTTATCCGAAGGAAGAGCGCTTCCTCGCCTTGCAGCTTTGAAATCTGCGTGCAAATCGTCCAGTGACTGGTAACGCCTGGCCGGATCTTTATTCAAGCAAACAAGAGCGATCTTAGCTACCGAACTGGAAGCCAATGGGCCTTCTACCGGGGCGATTTCGCCATTCAGAATCTTGATCGCCAGCTTTACCGGATTGCTGTCGATGTGCGGCAGACGACCTGTCATAGCTTCGTACAGAATTGCCCCGAAACCATAAATGTCCGAACGCACATCGAGCTTCCCGGTATCTTGCAATTGCTCTGGACTGGCGTAGCCAAGGATGGACGATTCAGTTGTGTCCTTCTGTACCTGTATAAGTGCCGAGGCCCACCAGTCGCGCAAGAGAAGTCTTGCACCTTGGGGTGATTGCGAAACAATGATTGAACCGGGTTTAGTGGCACCGAATCTGATACCAACCTGCTGCAGCGCCTCCAGGCAATCAATCAATTGTTCAAAGACATCCAGGACTTTGCCACTGCCCTTGAACTCGCCCTTGTCTATCAGCTCCTCCAGTGAGGGCTCAGTGCGCAATTCGCTGAGCATCCAGACGCCGTCTTCACTTTCGTTGAATGAATAAATTGGCACCAAAGCAGGATGATTGACTGTCACGCTCCTGCGGCAAAAGCGCAAGAATGATTTCTTTGCCTGGTCGTCGGTGAACTGCTTGGAACCTATGAAGCGAATAGCAAATTCCTTGTCCATCGGCACATTACGAACGCGGTACAGCGAGCCAAATCCGTCCTCGGAAATACAGCTTAAAGTCTCAAACTCTGGTCCGAACGAAGGGAGCGCTGGAGCATAAGTTACGGCGATCGTCGGCAGGGGCGCCTCGACCAATACCGGCCCGCCCGAATCCGACGGCGTCGCCTCTTCCGGCGAAACCTTGATTTCCGTAGCACTTTTAATTTGTTCAGTCGGCGCTGTCATAGGCGTTCACCGAGAGAAACTTACCCAAAATTTGTCGCTCATTAACAGCGCATGTGATTATTGAACCGGCACAGTCAAATAGAAATAGGTGCCCCGGTCGGATTCCGCCCAGATTTTCCCGCCCAGTCGCTCAAGATTATTTCGCACCAGGTATAGCGACAATCTAGAACTGTATGTTTCCTCTGAGTGCTTGCCTTGAATGAACCCGGCAAACATGTCTTCTATTTCCGTAGGCGCTAGTGCCGGACCGGAGCTAAATAGCGACAGCCGAATCTCATTATTCTTGCTGATGCTTTCAACGCGCACTCTGCCACCAGGCGCGGTGACTGAAATCATCTTTTCCAGTAATTGAATGACAATATCCCGGAGGATATCTTTGTCTATGGACGTGCTCGGTAATCCGGTCACCGTCTTGTAGTCAAGCATGATCTGGTGAGAGCGAGCTTGCTGGGCTGAATGCTCCAGGCAATCGCCGATCAAGCGGGTCACTGACACTTGTTCTCTTGGCGTCGTCTGGGTGGGCACAATGCCTGTGTGGACCATCAACAAGCTGTCTACGACACCCATAACGGCCTGATAATTGGCATGAAGATCGATCAAAGCTGGTCCCAGCGGGGTTCCACTATACTCTTTCGATGTGGTCAGCACGGACGGCCACTTCTGCTCCGCCACTGCCAGCGGTGCGCGAATTGACTCTTGCAACATAGCCACAATCTCTTTACGCAAGCGATTAGCTTCGCTGTGGAAAGACTTGTCACGCAAGACCAACACGTAGCCTTGAATATTTTGATCGTCTGTCATGATTGGCTGCAGGTGCGCCAAAACATCGATGGCTTTTTCTTGCCGCTGATGGTAAATGATTCCTTCCGGAAAGAATTGCGAAATTAGGTCACCAGGCTTTCCTCCGTGTTGAGAAAAGGCGGTGTGATCGCCGTTGCCCTGCGGCGGCTCTCCGGGACGTCGAACCAAATCAAAACAAAATCTACCGGCAATCTCCGCTTCCTGGCAGCCAGCCCAATTCATGAACACCGGATTGGTACTAAGAACATTGCCATATGGATCGAGAATCAAGAACCCTTCCGTTGAAATTTGCAACACGGATGCCAGTTTTTGCTGCAGCAGAATTGACTGCGCATTTGCGTGATTGATCTGTTTGGAAATCTCGGACAGCTGCTTACTTTGAATCATCAATTGCCGGTTGACTGCTTCAACTTGACCGCTGGCCGCTTCAACCAACTGCTGTTTTTCCTCCAGCGCGCCCTGATGCTTGGTCATCTGAGTTTGCAAACTTCGAACACTGGAGCGGGGACTTGTCACGGCAGTATCGATGACTTCAGCAAGCTCGATAAATTCCGGACCGAGACCATCAAGCGAAGGCATGTTGGTCTTTTGCGCCGCCAAATCCTTTGCCCGCTGCACCAGAAATTCCAGGGACCGATTGAAGCGCCCGGAGATTCCCACGCTGAGCATCAACGACAGAAGAATAGCGACAAAGGCGCTGATAGCAGCTTGTCCGGCAATAGCGGCAAGCTGCAGTTTGGGTAAGGAGGTTGTAACCACAACAACGGCCAAGACCTTGCGGTCGGTAGTCTCGAATTGATAGGTGCGCCAGAGGCGCCCAAGTTTTTCCATCTCGCCGCTTTTAATCGCTTTTACGCCTTCCCTGTTAAGGCTGGCAACAAAGCCGGAATCGTTATTGCTCAGTCCAGGTGTGATTGCCAGCACCTTCCCATCTTTTACCGAGAACAAGAGCAAATCCAGGTTAGACACGCCCTGGGTGATTTCAACTTTCTTCTGCAGGCCAGTTAGGAACTCGGTATTGATTGGCTGACATATCGCCACAAGCCCGGTGATGCTCTGCCCGTTCTTAATTGGCACCATACCGACGACCGAGAAGGTTCCGGTCGCTGTCAACGCAGCCGGACCGTACCAAACGTGCGTTTCACGCAGCAGTTGCCTGATAT
>JADYXS010000059.1 GCA_021772155.1 Candidatus Obscuribacter sp. | reverse complement strand
GGACGGCGGCGCTCCCAGGCAAGCCACATCAAATGCCGGCGGGACGGCGGCGCTCCCAGGCAAGCCACATCAAATGCCGGCGGGACGCCGGCGCTCCACTTTTTAAATACCTTTCATTTGGCGATAACGCGCCGGAGGCTTTTGCGGAATGTTGGAGAGCTTGACGAAGTTAGCTGGGCCGCGAGCGGCGATTGGCAACCCGCCAGTAATGATGATGTTGTCTCCGGGACCGGCGATTCCTCTTTTTTGCAGAGTCTCTTCAACCATTGCCAGGGTCGACTCCGAATCACTAACTTCAGTCATCATCAATGGCATGACACCCCAAATCAAAGACATCTGTCGATACACGTGGATGTGCTGAGTCAAAGCGACAATCGGGTTCGGTGGGCGAAATTGTGAGATCAAGCGCGCCGTAGAGCCAGTCTTTGTGAAGGTAGCAATGGCTTTTGCTTTCATGTCGACAGCCATATCGCAGGCCGCGTGCGCAATTGCATGGGCGGATGTAGGCAGGGCGTGCTTTCGCAGAACTTCGTAATCGATGCTTGCCTCAGCCACGTTGGCGATGCGCACCATCATTTGCACCGCTTCAATCGGATACATTCCGGAAGCGCTCTCACCGGAAAGCATGATCGCATCGGTTCCGTCGAAAATCGCATTTGCCACGTCAGAAGCTTCCGCTCTAGTTGGGCGGGGATTGGTAATCATCGACTCGAGCATCTGGGTAGCAGTGATGACCGGCTTGCCTTTCTGGTTAGCTTTCTTCGTAATCAGCTTCTGTGCCGGTGGAACCCGTTCCGGCGGCAGCTCAACGCCAAGATCACCACGAGCGATCATGACACCATCGGCAACATCCAGAATCTCGTCCAGGTGTTCCAACGCTTCCGGTTTCTCAAGTTTGGCAATAACTGAAACTGGCGGCCAATGGTCACCTATCAACTGCTTCAAGTGCACAACATCGTCAGGATCGCGAACAAACGAAAGCGCTACATAATCCACATCATGCTGCAAACCGAGAAACAAATCCGCTTTGTCTTTTTCGGTCAAAGCGGGGATAGAAAGGCGAACCCCGGGCAAGTTGATGCCCTTCTTATTTTTCAGGACTCCGCCGTTCACCACTTCACAAATGACGTCAGTCTCGTTCGTATCGAGCACATGCAATTCGATAAGCCCGTCATCTAGCAAAATAGTGTCCTGCGCTTTCACTTCCAGCGCAAGCTTGGCGTAGTTGGTACCAACTGCGGTAGCTGATCCTTCTACCTTCCTGCTGGTGAGAATGAACTTTTGTCCGGCGAACAACGTCACCGGAACATCGCCGGCCAGAGTGGCTGTGCGGATCTTCGGTCCGGATAGGTCGAGAAGAATACCGAGCGGTTTATCAAGCTCGGCACTAATTTGACGCAGGTCTTCAATCACTCGCGAAACGGTTGCATGTTCTGCGTGCGAGCAGTTAATGCGCGCCACATCCATGCCCGCTTTAATGAGCTTTTCCAACATTCCGCGATCATGAGTTGCCGGGCCGACTGTTGCGACAATCTTTGTTCTACGCATCAAGTTTCCGTGAATGGCTAAGGTACTGGTTGCGCTTCGCGCTCAGCTTTCGCAGTGAACCAGGTATGGTCCACGTTCGGGAAGCAATTGTCGATGTCTTCAATCTTCGCCAGCTTAGCTTCGTCGAAGTTGCCTGTATTAAGCATGTCCATAATCAGATGGAAGCGCTCAACGTGACCGTTGAAACGATCCTTTGCATACTGCCACGCCTGTCCTGTCGTTACCAGGAACGGCCAATCGCTTGATTGCAGCAGCAGAAGTTCTCTAAGGGCTTGCTTCAGCGCGCGATCGTAAAGGCCACCGCGATCACCGAATTTCTCTTCCGCTTCTCCCATGGACTTTTCCGCCTGATGAATGATCGGCCACATCCATTCGGTGCCATCGTTGTACCAGACTTGATAATGTCCCCCGGCTCCCCATGACGATTCGGGAAGTTCAATTGCCTTTGTCGGTGGTTGCGCGTCGAGATATTCGCTTGCAGTCTGCATTTCAATTGCAGTGTGTGTCCGCAATTTTTTGATTACTTCTTTGATCCAGGTAATTCCTTCGAACCACCAGTGACCGAACAACTCCGTATCAAAGCTTGCCATGACAAGCCCTGTCCCACCAGTGCTGCGCAGCTGGTCTGTGAGCAGTTGTTGCAGCAAACCAACATAATGATCGGAGTTTTCTTTCACACGCTCAGCAGCTACATCTGGGCTGTAGACTTGCTTGAAACCAAGATCGGTAGTTTTAGACGTTAAGCGCCAGTAGTGCAAACCGGACTTGTCGTCTTTCTTGTGGAATTCGCGGTAGTTGCCATCGCCTGGATAACCCTGATCCGCGGACCACACCTGGTAGCCGGCCTGTTCATGGCGCCCCATAACTGCAACTGGGTACTCTTTCAACCAGAAAGCTTCGAACGTGTCCAATCCAGTTGGCTTACGTGATGCCGCAGGAATGTATTCGATAGTGCCGTAGGCGCCGAAGATCCGTCGCATTTCGACAGTCTGTCCGCCTTTGATTACATCGGACTCGGTGAAGAAGTACTTCAAACCGTTGGCGTATAGCCATTTTTCAATGCCCGCGCGCTCCGGTGTGCCTGGACGATAAGCGCACTCCGGGAGCCAGAATCCCTTCGGGTCGCGCCCGAAATGACGCTTGTAAGTCTCCACGCCAGTCTTATACTGAAAGTTGATCGAAGCATCGCTGGAAAGCAGAGGCGAGAAGCAGTGTGTGGCCGCGGACGTCGTGAGCTCGATTGCTCCGAGGTCCTGGAATTTGCGGAAGCCACCGATGATGTCTCTATTCCACTTGCCGTTAAAGTCATTGAAAATCTTTTGAAACCAAGTCAGGTAGAAGCGCGCCAACTGAAAACGAGTGGCATCAGGTTGTTCGCCTCGCGGTCCAAACCGCTCCTCGTCCTTTTTGGCGGCTGCAATTCTTCCGTCAACGTAATTAACAAAGCCGTTCTTGAGGTGCTCATCTGCCATTTGTTCGGCCAGAATGGGCGTAATACCGAGCGTGATCTTGGCTGGAATACCTTCATCCCACAACTCTGAAACCATGTTCAGCAATGGGATGTAAGTTTCCATCATACATTCGTAGAAACTTTCTTCACCGAATGGCCACATCCCCGCTTTTCTGTAAAACGGAAGGTGACTATGAAGCATTAAAACGAACGAACCAACGCTCACTCACGCACTCCCTTTCGAGATCGCTCACAATCACGAGCGGCTCAACTCAATTGCCGGACAACTTGACAAATCGGCTATATTAGTTCTGCAAGAGTTGGGATCAACACATCACCGTTTGAGTCGAGCAAATGTCAAACTCTTTAACGGACTTGAACTATATAGACCGACAATCCAGAGGAATATATCAATTGGCCCTACCTTTTACTAGCCGGGTTCTGCAATCCGTAACTATTCTAAAAGGTGCATGTAGCGAGCAACTCGAGTCATGAAAGGTAACAAAATAACGCGATGACTGTCGATGATGATCCTCCGTTTTTCACGGTAGTTGACAACGCCTTAACCGGCGATGGAGATCAACTGGCCAAGCCCAAGAAACCTGCGGCGGATAAACCGAAAGCCCCCGAAAATAAAGTCGTGAGATTGCTGGAGAAACACCCTCTTGGACTTACTTTGCCGGAAATGGCCGGTGGGCCAAGACAGGTCAAGAAGATTCGTTTGCTCAGACCGCTGCTGACGGAAGCCATTCAGCAAGGACTGGTAATGCCTGTTAGCCAGCGCGCAGGCAGCACCGTCTATCGTCTCGTCAAGAATCTAGGTCCACGCTAGGTTCAAAGCAACCTGTTTGCCATCTCCATGAGGGCGTCAGTTTCGCCCAAGACCGCAACGTCTTTTTGCATCCCGGACCATTCGGTCTTTGAGGCACCTGGCTGGACGTATAAGCTAATCGACATGCCATTGTTAGTTGGCTGTACTGGCGCTTTCATCTAACACCTGTTGAAATGTTGGCGGAGTGAATATCGTCTGCACACCGACCCTGCTACTCGCAAGGATACGGCTGTTAGAATGACTTTTGATAAGGAGACGGCAAGTGGCAGTAAACATCGGCAACATAGAAGTGGGCCCCAATCAAAAATTGCTGGTCATCGCAGGCCCCTGCGTGATCGAATCATGGGAGACCATTTTTCAAACAGCGACTGCGATGAAAGATTTGTCCCAAAAGCTTGGCTTCAACCTTGTGTTCAAATCATCATTCGATAAGGCCAATCGCACTTCCTATAATTCCTTCCGCGGACCGGGCCTGGAATTTGGCTTGCAAATGCTTGGAGAAATCAAGCGCAAATTGGATATTCCGGTCCTCAGCGATGTTCACGAAGCATCACAGTGCGCAGCTGCCGGCGAAGTACTTGACGTCATTCAAATTCCGGCTTTCCTTTGCCGACAAACAGATCTTGTAGTTGAAGCAGCCAGAACGATGAAGGCCGTAAACATCAAGAAAGGACAGTTCGTCGCTCCGATGGACATTATTCACAGCGTTCGCAAGGTCACCGAAGAAGGCAACCTCAACGTGATGGTCACTGAGCGCGGCACCACATTTGGTTACAACAATCTGGTCGTTGATTATCGATCGATTCCAATGATTCAAGATCAAGGTTGGCCTTTGATATTTGACGCAACCCACAGCGTGCAGCTTCCAAGCGCGGCTGGTGGCGTTTCCAGCGGCCAACGCCAGTTCATTCCAACTCTGACAAGGGCAGCGATCGCCGCCGGCTGCCAGGGCCTATTCATGGAAGTTCACCCGAACCCGGACGAAGCGCAAAGTGATTCAGCGACACAAGTGCCGTTGAGTCATGTCGAAGCGTTACTCAGTCAGTGCATTGCACTTCACAAACAAGTGCAGTCCTTCGCCGAGGTTCGCCTGCCGGAGAAAGGACAATGCAGCGCACAGCCCGCATTCGCTCAATAACCCGCCTTAGATTGCTGCTGTCGCTGATCTCAGCTTGCGCTTTGATCATGCCCACAGCCATTTGCGCCGAGATTGAGAAGTCCGCTGACTTGGATTTGTACGAGTTGATTCCGAAAGTCTTTCTTGCCTATGGAGGCAAGGAGGCCATGGAGAAACTCGACAAGTCTTACACAATTCTCGGCGAGCAAACTGCCGTGGTGGATGGTGCGCAGCCGATGAAGTTTCGGCAGCTGCGCAAAGGTGTGAATCTGCGCATAGACGTTGAGCCCGGCGCTGATGCCGCTCCGATGAGCAGCGTCTATGATGGACTGGTGGCATGGAAAGCAACAGGCAAGGTAGTCGAAGAGATTCCGACCGAACAAGCCAAAGTATTAAAGCTAGAGCGAGATAGACAGCCTTCAATTTTGACGCGCTTTCAACAACCATCCTATACGTTTCGCCTGGTCGGACGAACTACTCACCACGCAACACCGGTTTTTGCAATTGAAGTGACACGCGCAGGGGACGCGCCACAAACAGTGTATGTCGACGAGAAGAATTATCAGGTTGTGGCAATTACATACCAAGGCGTAGATGCACAGTCACAAACGAGCGCTGATGTCACCATAGATTTTTCACAATATCGACCAGCAGGCGGCACTTTGGTGCCCTTTAAGCAGATTCAATACGTCAACGACAAGCCGGTGCTGGAGCTGGCTTTGTCGAGCATTGATACCACTTCGGAGATTGATGATTCTCAGTTCCGCCGACCGGATCGCCCAGGCGAAATGCGTCTTTCGAAAGCGGTTGTGATTCCGTTCGAATACTCGCATAAAGAGATTCTAGTGAAAGTGCGCCTCAACGGCAGTGAACCGATGGACTTTCTGTTTGACACTGCAGCCACCCAAACGGTCATTGACCGCCGCACAGCAGCAGAAACATTCCTGGATAAGCAGGGCAACATGCAGATCATGGCCGCCGGTGGTGCCATGCCGGCCCAGCTGACATCGATTCCGAAATTGGAAATCGGCGATGTAGTATTCAGCGACGTGCAGGCACTGATGTTGGACCTTACGCCGCAAACCCGTCAGCTAGGAAAGCGAATTGCAGGGATAATCGGCGCCAACGTCATGAACAAATTCGCCGTGACGATTGACTATGGGAAGGCACAACTCATTTTCAACGACGCAAGTACATACAAACCACCGGCAAATGCAGTCTTGGTGCCATTTACCAACAAGCAGGGTCCAATCGTAAAAGCTGTCCTTAACGGCAGCACGGAGGTATCCTTTCTGATCGACACCGGAGCGGCCTTCAATAATCTTCCGGCTCGCTACGCCAAGACGTTCCTCGGTCATCAAACACCTCATATGACTGAAGGGACCGGCTTAGATGGACGCTCAGTTAAGCTAGCGACGGTAAACGTACCGCTGGTCAAACTTGGTGCGCAAACGATACGTGGCACAAACTTCACTTACTCCGTTGAACAAGAAGGGCAAGCGCAGCAGCCGGGTTTCGTGCTATCTAGCGGCATAGGCGTGCTGGGGAACCCATTTTGGCAGAATTTCGCCGTCACGCTCGACTACAAATTTCAAAGACTGGTGCTGCAACCAAATGTGCAAACCGGCGGCAGACAGGAGATCGAGCAACTAATCAACACCGGCGACGTAAAATTGGTTATCTACAGAGATCTGCGGGCTGCAGAGCAGGCTTATCAAAAAGCTCTGCTGAAAGTGCAATCGCTGGGCGAGGCCAAACTGCAGGCAAAGATTTGGGGACGGATCGGAAATCTGCGCCGAGTGATGGCGAAAGACCTTAATCGACCCGAACAGTCGCGTATCGCTTACGAGTACTTTTCCAAGGCGCAAGAGCTTGCCCACAAGCTCCAGGACAGGGAAGCTGAGGGGCGTATACTGGCTGATTGGAGCTTGCTCTACCTGGACAACGGACAGATTCCAGCGGCCCAACAAGCCCTACAAGGAGCGACTCTTTACGCGCCACAAGATCCGCAGGTCAATGTGGACTACGCCGTTTATCTGTACAAGATGCACAATTATCCGGAAATGAACCGCTATGTCGACAAGGCTTTGTTTCTCGATCGGTCCAACTGGCAGGCGCTCTGGTACAAAGTGAAACTGGCTGAAATGTACTCTGACACGAAGCAGCTTAAAGACACGTTGAAAGACATCGTCAAATTTTATCCCTGGTCCAAACTGGGCAAGGACAAGCTAACGGCCTTGACGGCGCCACCGATGGTGGTGCCGTCAACAGGCACGGCAGTGCCACCATCGACAGTTCCGATGATCACACCAACGCCAAATCCAGCGCGTTGAACACTACAAACAAACAAATTGAAGACAGTCTTGCGATCTGAGCTCATAGGGAAGGGGCAGTAACAGATCCGGTATAAATTTACCTCAACGCGATGGCACATTTTTCGGACTGAATGATCGAATCCTTACTTTTTTGCGCCTGCATATTCCTTGACGGCACCGGAAAGCTTGGTGAACTTTGGTGTGAACCAGTAATGCCGCATCTCTTTATACGCCTCAGGGTACTTCCACCCGTCCTCGGTAACACGCCAGATTCCCACAAGGCATCCGGTGCGGTCAGAGCCGTGCGCGCAATGCAGAAGAACAGCTCCCTTGGCTTTGTCATTCTTGGCCTCGGTGACTGCCGTCATGAAAGTTTGAACTTGTTTTTTGGTCGGTGGCTCGGAGCTCATCGGCAAGTTGATGTATTTGATTCCCAGCTTGTCGGCCCAAGCGGCCTCGTTTTTGGTGCGCTCAGCCGGTGCCCTAAGGTCAATGACGGTCTTGATGCCGTGTTTCGGAAGTTGGTTGAATCCTGCTTCCGTAGGCTCGCCGCTGCGGTATAAATATGGATGAACTTGATGAAAATTAGGCAAATCCTTGCTTCTAATTACTTCCTTGGCAAAGCGCTCTTTGTCGAAGACAGTGTCAGGGCTATCTGCAGCCAGGGCAGTTTGAGCAATTCCGGAGCACGCCAACAAAAGATTCATATAAAGGAATACCTTGGCGACTCGAACATTTTGACTCATTGGTACCCCTAGGCGAATTGCACAGTAGACGATGAACGAATTATAGTGAGCAGGATGGCCCCTGTGGGCAAAGAGTGTCCTGGGATAAGAAAGATTAACTGTTGCTCATTCGGTTCGTTAAATTGAACTTTTTTGGCAGTGGCAACGTTTCGAACAATGAACCGGTACAAAGGTTCTGAGGGTTGGGGGCAATAAAGTGGACCTTTCTGACGAGGCCCTAATAGCAAATTACCGCCAAACCAAGGATCCGGCTTGTTTCAAGTCGCTGGTTCGGCGATACGAAAACCGCTTGTATAACGTGGCAATTCGTATCGTGGGTAACGCGGAGGAAGCCGAAGAGGTGGTTCAGGACACCTGCATCAAGCTGCACCAGAACATTGATAAGTTCAAAGCGCAGTCTTCGTTTGCAGCCTGGATTTTTCGAATCGCCCACAACACATGCTTGGACAAATTACGCACCAAGCAACGGCGAAAAGGCTTCAACCTGTTCGTGTTCGACCCTCAATCGACGCACGACAGCGAGGGAGTTGACACGGTGATGGTCATATCACAGGCTGCAGATCCGACGCCTAACCCAGCAGAAACGTTGGACATGACCGAGCGTGGTGAAGTTATCACCGCCTCTTTGAAAAAATTACCGGAGAACCAACGCACGGTCGTAGTACTCCACGACATCGAAGGATTTTCCTATCAAGAAATCTCGAGCATTGTCGGAGCCAATATCGGTACTGTCCGATCACGGCTGCACTATGGACGCGTGAAGCTACGTGAGCTCTTGGAGCCATATTTCGAACGAACCGATATGACTCCCGCATCAAGGTGAACGAAATGGAAAGCACTAATGCAATTTGCAAACAAATCGAAGAAAGCCTCGATGCATTTCATGACGGTGAGCTCACGGCGACAGAACAGGTCCTCACGGAAGAACATCTCCAGGACTGCTCAGCTTGTATCAAGAAGTTGGCAGAGATCCAACGCCTCGTTCACAGCCTAAAAGCCATGCCTCGTCTGCAAGTTTCTGACGGTCTGTCCAGCAAGCTGGACCAGATTGTCGATAGACCAAACAACGCAGTGGCATTCAGACCAAAGATATGGATGCCTGTGGCAGCGGCAGCGGCAGTCCTCGCCATTGCTTTCGGTGTACGCAGCGGATTGCCAGGCACCAATGATGGTGCGCCGACCGTTGCCCAGTCGCCACAAATGGAAACTCAAAGCGTCGGCGATCCGCGAACACAAGTAGCGGCGATCCATGGCACCAAGCCAGGGCAGTTAGCTCAGCAAGTTCCGCCGATAGCTGGCGCCAACAAAGTACTGTCACAGGGCACCAGGCCCAGTGACCGGGCCGAAGAAACCGTGCAGCAACACAAAAGAGAAGTCAGACACAATTCAATAACCGCGACCGCTGATCATGGAGCCACACAGGTTGCTTCAGTGGCTCCAGACAAGCACACCCCGGTGAAAGCGACAGTAACAACATCCTACGAAATCGATAACGAACAGATTGCAGAACTACCCGCTACAACTAACTCATTTACCGACGCAGTCGGATTTGCTACGGACGAGGATGGACTTTATGACATTAAGATGTAAACAGCCGGCAAAGCGCCAACTTTCGAGCTGGAATGTCTTCGGTATCAGCCTCTTGTTAGCTCTCAGTGCAATCGGTTCGACTTCTGTCAAAGCCCAACAAGGCGATGGTACGGATATACCGCCCGCGCCTCAGCTCAAGCAGCAGACAGACAACGGCGTGGCGGATTCAGAGTTTCGCTCGCCGATGCATAGAAAAGACTTTCAACAACCGCAACAATCCGGGGAAGAGCCGGTTCAAGGACGAGGCGGACGCCGGCTGGGGCAATTCGTAGAAGGCGAAGGTCCAGGAGCGCGCGACGGAATGCCCGAGGGCGGCCGTAGATTCGGCGCAGGGGGAATGGGACGCCGGGGCATGTCCGGCGGGCCGGGCTTTGGTCAGCAGCAGATGGGACGGGGACCGATGGGTGGACCGGGATTTGAGCCGGGCATGGGCGGCGAGAATCGCGGATTCGCCGGCAGGCATGGCGGCATGAAAGGTGGCGGCAAATTCGGTATGCCGGGCGGATTACGATTGGATCTCACATCGCTGAACCTAACTGAAGAACAAAAACAACGCATCAAACAAGTGCGCGAAGGAAATCGTGATAAGGCCCGGAGTTTCCGAAAAACATTGATGGAGAAACAAGAACAATTGCGCTCGTTGATATTCAGCGCAGATGGCACAGACGCGCAAGTACGTACGATGCGGAAAGAAGTGCGCAAAGCGCAAGACTCAATGGAAGAGCTCAACCTCGATGATCTTTTGGCGGTACGAGGCGTGCTTACAAGCGAGCAGCGACAGCGCTTGCCTGGGATCGCACCGCAGCAACGGACCGCAGGCAATCAGCGTCCAGCAGCTGCACTTAGTCAGCAACAGCGACGCGCCACCACCAAATAGATCAGCAATTTAGAGCGGGCTATCTACACCGGGTCGCACCGCGTGCTGCCGTGAAGCCATTGAACGAGTCGATGCGCCGTAATTTTCAACCTGCTCAAATTGACGAGCAATGGCAATGACTTGCGGATCTTGAGGACCAAGGAGTGGCTTCTCGATTGTCAACGCGCGTTTATACCATTCTGATGCTTCTGCATAACGCCCGGTCAAGTGCATGATCGCCGCCAGATTAGCTACTGTCGTGCCGACGAGCAAATCATTGGTACTGGACTTTTTCTCCAATATTGCCAGAGCTCGGCGATAAATCGATTCTGCTCGCGAATAGTTTGAGTGGTCCCGATAAACGTTGGCCAGTTTGCACAAAGTCCTGGCCACGGCCACATGATTGGCACCAAGTTTCTTTTCCCGTATCGCCAGACTTGAGTACAAGAGCGGTTCGGCGAGGTCATACTGTCCTCGATCATAATAAAGCGTTGCCAAGTTTTCCATAGTTTCAGCAACTTCCGGAGCATTGGGTCCGCACTTGTTCTGGCGAATCTCCAAGGCGCGCCTAAAATACGCTTCCGGCTCATCGTCATTCCCGAGCTTCAAACAAACTTCCGACAACTTTTCGAGCGTCTCAGCTTGAAACTGACTTGGCTCATTGAGTTCGCCTTCGATACACTCTAGAGCAGCTCGATACATTTTCTCCGCGCGCTCTAAATTCTGGTCCTGGCAAGCAGCCAGTCCGGCATCCATGTAACCAGACCATACGGCAGATTCAGCGCCAGCGGACAATGGCATTTGCGCTGCCCAAAAGCATGCTGATGAAACTACCCCAACCTTAAGCCACTTGTTCATCTTGATCCCCGGAACATCATGGTGCATCCACCGCGCTGCTTGCCTGAACATTATTTGGAATCAAATCGAGTCGCCCGATGGACATCAGGTAGCGACGAAAAAGGGCACGCATATCACGTCTTTGGTATTGGTCCACTGGAGAAAAATCAGCGATTCTTTCCTTGACTGCTGTGCTGTGCACTTCTGATACCATGGCCCCGTTAGCATTGAAAGCTTTGCTAACTGACTCCACCTTCATCCGATCGTTGGCTAACAAGGTCAACGTCTCAGTGGAAATGGTGCGCTCAACCGTCAGAATTTGCATGGTGCTTTTCTGCACGCGAATATCCAGCGATTGTATTTCGAAAATCGGGCGCTCCGGGTGCGATGACACCAGATCACAACGCTCGACAAAATGATATGTCAGATTGGCGCCGCTTTGACTATGCTGGACGTAATTGCAGTCATACTCCCAGAAGTCTCCAGCGCGATCTCGCTGCCAACCCAATCGCTCATCTCCGGATACATCGACGGTGTGCCACGAGCGATCGACGTTTTTTGTTGCCGTCGTCAATCGATAAGTAATAGTTTGGGACTGCTTGTGCCAGGTGCCTGCGAACCAAGCTGGAACTCGATACCAGATGTTCTTGCAGCCAGATACAGTCACTTGCTCAGGACTAAATCTCATTCCCGGTGCCAAGGTTGCTCGAAGAGGAGCAATCTTGTCGCAATACTGGGCTTTGCCCATAAGGATCGGGGAGGACTGGGTACTTGCTAAAAATACTGCAAGTGCGATGACAGGGAAAAATCCCGACATTTGGACTCGATTTCTAGAAGAACTCGATTCGCAAAAGCATGACGCTAATGCACCATTTCATTATCACGCACCATGGTGCCAGCCGTCCAGCCTACCTATTACAGCTTTCCTGAATACAACAGATCGGCTATTACATGAGCAATCCATGTCCATCAAATATCCAATAGATTGGTACTGGATCTCCATTTGGAAATTTATAACACTGTCGAGAAATTTCTAGCCTGTTGCTTGATTCATGAATCAGGGCGGCAAGAATCATCCAAGACGTCGCACTATTGACGGTGGCAAGACTTTCTCCCGAGCCCAGGAGAAAGTCTTGCGATGCTTCGGTTGGTTCCACAGAACAAGATGGCTCACTTGCCTTTTTTCTTATTCTTGCCGCCCCATTCGAGCAGAAAATCGGAATCT
Source organism: Candidatus Obscuribacter sp. (assembly GCA_021772155.1). Classification (GTDB taxonomy): domain Bacteria; phylum Cyanobacteriota; class Vampirovibrionia; order Obscuribacterales; family Obscuribacteraceae; genus JADYXS01. The sequence goes on along the minus strand of JADYXS010000059.1, from coordinate 5,359 downwards.
TCTTCCGTCGGATGCCTGTTGTCCGGCACAACTGCTTCTGCCGGCTTTTCCACCGCTTTCGGCTTGGGCCTGGCAGCAGGTGGCGCCATCGTGGGCGGTGCTGGGATGAAAGGCTGCGTAAAAGTCGGAACCACAGGCGGTGGCGGAGGCACAAGCCCTCGGGGAGGAGCCTTAACCATCACAGCACGAGGTGCCGGTTGAGGTTTAACGACGACCACAGGCTTGGCCTTGACCGTAGCTCTAGCAGCCGAGGTGCTGCCACCAAACCCCTCTTCTTCCGTCGTGGACTCGTCCTCGGCAACTTTGGTCACCGGCTTAACATCGACTTTCGTCACCGCCGTCGGATCAACTTTGCCTTTCAGCTCTGTTGGTTTGGCAGTTTCTGCTTTTTCCGATTCAGCGGATTTACCCTTGACGCCTTTGATTGGAGTCAACAACACAGCTTTCGACTTCAAGCGAGGCTCAAGCCCCCAGGAAGAGTCAGCTGCAACAGCCTCAACTTTCGGCTTGGAACGCTTTTTAGAATCTTGTTTTTTCTTAGTGGCTTTGGCAACTTCGGCTGCTTTTCGTTCAGCATTTTTGCGAAGTTCAGCCTTTGAAGGCTTCCTTGGCTCAAGCTTCTTCGGTTCAGGTTTCTTTGCTTCAGGCTTCTTCGGTTCAACTATGGCAGCAACAGGCTTAGGTTTGGCGGGTATAGCTGAAGGACGGATCGGATTTACGATGATTGGTTCAGGAGCCGGGGCTGCCACCACTGGTGGTGGAGCTAGAGCAAGCTTGGGAATAACCATTTCTTTGCCGCGAATAGCTTGCGTCAGCAAATAGCATTCTTGTGTTGCTTGCGCCAGATTACCTTCCTGCTGGTACATGAGCGCCAAAAGTTGACGCGCTTCCAAGCAATTGGGGTGCTTTTCCAGAACGGTGCGAACTTGTCGTTTGGCTGCTGCCATCTGCCCGCGTTTCTTATAGCACTCGGCCAATATCAGGCGTGCCTGAATGGAATTTGGATTGAGCTGAACCGCTTTGGTCAAACACTGCTCGGCCCTTTGATAGCGGTCAGCTCGCAAAGCGGTCAATCCGGCGTCGAAATAAACCTCCGCCACAAACATCGAATCTTGACCATAGGACTGCTCGGCCAGCTGGATGGCTGAGTCAAAGGAATTGAGGGCGCCCTCGATATCGCCACGAGCTGAGTTCGCCACAGCCAGTGCGCGCATTTGTCGAATGTTAGATTCATCCGTAAGAGCGTACGCAGGTCCGCATTGAGCAAGAACCTGATAAAAAAGAACACTGAGGAACAGCCGTCTGAGCATCTTGAGTACCTCTTTTCCTATTGTAGAGGCTCAGCGCACGAGCGACACGGGATTTTCCCTGTTTCAAATAAAACATCCCGGTTTGTTGCTGCCCTAAGCACCGGTCTGTGTTTGGAAAAACGCTACCTGCTAAAATTGCAGATTCCGGAGACTACAGGGAAGACTAAATGCGCAGATCGAGACATCGCCAAAGAGGCGGAGGTGGACGTGATTCTGCACCGCAGAATACGCCGCAAGCGCCGACTGCCAAAATCTACATGCAGCATGGCATCGACCTCAACACCAACCTTGGCGAGGGCTTCGGTCCTTATCGCATGGAAGGTGAAGGTGAGATTCTTCCTTATGTCACTTCCGCAAACATAGCTTGTGGAGCGCATGCCGGGGATCCTGTCCTGATGGAAGCGGCCCTTGAAGAGACTCGCTATTACGGGCTGGCACTAGGTGCTCATATCGGCTACCCGGACTTGGCGGGCTACGGCCGCCGAGAGATTCACCTGCCACCTTCGGAATTGCGCGCCTCGATCCTCTATCAGCTGGGGGCATTAGCCGGCCTGGCAAGAACTTTGGGCTTTGATATATCCCAGGTACGTCCTCATGGTTTCCTCTATCGCCAGATGTCCGGCGATTTGAGAATAGCCGTTACAGTCGCCAGGGCAATTGCGGACTTCGATAAGTGGTTGGTTCTCATCGGCCCAGCTGGTCCGAACCTGCTCAGCGCAGGTGAAAGGGCTGGAATTAGGGTTGCCGGAGAAGCCTGGATTGACCGCATGTACGATGCCAACGGGCATCTACTACCGCATACCCACAGTCGCGCGGTGATGAAAAACCCCAATGACATACTGCGTCAAGCAGCCAGTTTGATTCGAAACGGCACTGCGCAAGCCAGCGATGGCTCGAAAGTGCAGATTGACTATCAAACAATTCACCTGCACCCGCGTATGCCTCAGGCAAAGCTCATCGCTGAACAAGTCCGGGAAATGATCCCATACGCACGCGGACTGACCGCTGAGCCATTCACGCTGGACGCAGAAGACGCTGTTCGCACATTGGCATACATGGAATAACAATCAAACATGGCTAGGGCGGCGCATGGCGCCGCGCCCTACACAGCTTGTGGAGAACAACCCCTCAAAAGACTTACGGGATACGCTTGCTAGCCGGGATCATCTCGTCATACCAGCTGCCGTAATACTCCGGGTATCCCTCGCCGGTCGTGGACGTGATCGTCTTCTCCAGCGCCTTGCGGATCGCTTTTCTCCCGCCTCGTTTATGTCGATTGAGCCACTCAAGCTCTTTGGGATCGACCTTGACTCCCGCTTTCATCAACTCTTTCACGATATTGATTTCGTGGACAATTGCCTCAGTCTCTTCGTCAAGGCAGCGTTCAATAAACTCTTGCCTGCCGGTGATGCCCATCACTGGGTCTACCGTGGGCTTGACCAAGGCGTGCACGAACTCGTGAGCAATGCTGATCAGCTTGTAGTTCCGAGGACACCACCTTCCTATATAAATGGTTCTTTTCCTTCGGTCGTAGTAAGCTCGGCACGGTCCGTCAACGAGGCGAATTTTCACTCCTTCGTCGCGAATGCGCTGAATATCCGCCACAAGCGTGGGGGATTTCATAGCGAGTTCTACCAGTCGCTTGCCGAATTGGCGGCGCAGATTTCTTAGATGTTGACTAGCGAGCAATCCCGGGACTCCCATCAGTGACGTACATTAATTTTATCGCATTTGCTTGACAAGCTCAACCCCCAAAAACCGGGAATAGTGGGCCTTTGCCCGTGCGATGCGCCGGAGCGCAAGATTAATTTTTAGGCAAGCCCGGAAGAACGCCAAGCAATCGGATGAACTCGTCTTTCTTCGACCTCACAATTAGCAATCCAGTTCCTGACCATGGCTAAGCTTGGCCAATTTAATTACTGGAACCAAGCAACAAATAGAACTCATGCTCATTGACCGCCGAGCGTTCCCCTGCCGGAAACACATGCGCCTGGGCATTGGTCGGACTAGGGAAACCCCGTATAACCCCAAGGAAACCCGCACTGTTGTCACGAGAAAAACCAGCTATCCTTGAATTATCGGGGGGTAAACCCCGAGTCTGGTTCTATGGAAAACCACGACCGCCCCTATAGAACTTACCGGGTAACGAGTACATGCATACAAGAACCTCCAGCGCAAACTCTGCACTAAAGCTGTTCCAGCAAATTGCGCGCTCAATCCACCGCAGCATTGAACCACAGCAAATGCTGCAGGGAGCAGTAGACGCCATAGGTTGGCACTTCGGTCTGGACCGCTGCGCAGCCTTACTACTTGACGAGCAAGAACACGAGCTGGCTATTAAAGCTGAATACTATAGAGAACCTCTAAAGCCGGTCGGCGATCGCAAGTATCAGCTGTTCACCAGTTCCGAATGGCACAGACTGCTGGCAGAGGGGCGTCCGTTACCGCTTACCGAAATTCAAAGTGATAACAACCAAGGCAACCAGAACCCGGATTTCGACCAACTGATTAGCGACACGGGGAGCAAAGCCGCTGTGGCTTTCCCGCTATTGCACCAGGGTTCACTGCTGGGCTGCCTGACAGTTCATTTCTGCCAAGAAGACCGCACCATCTCAGAAGATGTACTGGAACTAGGGGAGGCCTTCGCCGAAGAACTCGCTGGCGCACTGCGGCAAGCAAATCTCTTGCAGGAGAAGTTGATAGACGGCAGGATCTTTTCTACTGCTTCCCTCCCTCTGATTATCTTAGAACCACATACATTCAAGATCTCGCAGACCAATGCCTCAGCTGCACAGCTGCTCGATGGCGACGAAAATGATTTGCGCGGCCTACCCTTTCTTGAGCTGTTCGGTGACTCCGATGCTCAGCGATTGAAGGCGGCAGCGGCAAAATTGAGTTCAGCCCATCCCGTTGTGAACATAAATTCGATGCTGGCCCCGAGTTCAGGCGGACAGACAGTGATGCTCGACGCCACACTATCAACTATCAGTTCCGACAACACAAGCGAATTGATATTAGCCCTCTATCCAGCCAGCCATAATGGCCATTCCGAACAACCGGCCATTGCTCCGTCCGAAGTGAGTTCTGGTGCCAGAGTTGAAGAACTTGTCGGTTCCTTATCCAAACAGTTAACGTGGGAGCGGCTAACGAGACAGATCGTGAGCAAGCTCCACAGCAGCTTAGATCGAGATAGCGTCCTGCAATCCGCAGCTGATGCCATCGGCCGCGCCGTACGGGCCAGTGCCTGCTTGATAGTTCGGACAGACAGCCCAGCCGCTTCAATCGTCACGCATGAATACGCAGATCCCAACCTGTCCCCACTTGGACTGGGTCGGAGCAACCAACTACCACCTGGCGCCATTTCTTACTTCAAGCAACGAACGATCGTCATCTCCGATCTTTCAAACCCCAACCGCCCACCGGGTTTGGCCAAAGAAGATGTGAACGGCTTGCTGGACACCGGTGTAGGAGCTCTTCTTTCCACACCAATTGCGCACCACGGCACAATGCATGGCATCATCGTGGTCGAAAACAACGATGCCCGCGAGTGGACTCCGCAAGAAATTGAAATGATCGAAACGATCGCCCAGCAAGTTGCTATCGCTCTTGCGAATGCGCAGGCATATTCGCAGCTGAAAGATCAGCTGTTCAATATGAATCTGATCAGCAATTTGACACAGCAACTAACGAACGCCCTCGATCTTGCCGGTCGAAACGCGCGTGCCGAGCGCCCGCCAGAAGTTGTCCCGGCAGAGCCGTTCGTAACACCATTGTCTTCGCGCGAGCTGGAAGTGCTCAAATTGATCGCTTCCGGATTGGCCAACAGAGAAATAGCTCAGAAGCTCTTCCTCACAGAATCGACCGTTGAATTGCACGCCTCGAGAATTCGTAAGAAGTTGAAGCTAAAGAGCAGAACTGCACTGGTGAAATTCGCTTGCGACAACAAGCTGGTCTAACGGCCCGTGCCTCAGTTGATATCCGATAGCGCGCGAATTGATGGTTATGCCCATCACTCGATGAACGGTGGGCATAACCCGCCGCGCTAATGG
>JADYXS010000058.1 GCA_021772155.1 Candidatus Obscuribacter sp. | reverse complement strand
GCATCAGCCGATCTCGGAGGATCTGCCTCCATCCCTTACACAACTGGCACTTTGGATCTGTCACCTCCTTGTGCTTTCGTGGCACACCATGGCGCCGCCGCTTATCGCTGCGAAGCTTTCCTGTCACCGTATACAGCATCAGTCCTGCTGGCACCAAATCCGGTGCACAAATCGAACTTTCCCCAAGGAATTCGCACTGCTAAAATTTCGCGATGCACCACCGGCGGTGCATTCACCGATACTATCGCTTGACGAACTTAGTAACAAAATCGGCAAGCTTGGAAGCGCTCAGACCATTTATATCCAACAAGATGGAACGTGAGCCATGTTCTACAAACCTGTCGGGCACACCTATACAAGCGATCTCGGGCTGACGAGCGCCTGGATTTTCAGAGCGACACATCGCCGCCCATTCAAGAACTGCAGAACCGAACCCACCTGCAATAGAACCCTCTTCGATTGTCACTACGGGCTTTGTAGGATTCGCGAGAAGTTGTGACAGCGCTTCATTATCGAGCGGCTTGCAGCTGCGCGCATTAACTAAAGTCGCCGTTATTCCACGTTCGGCTAAGGCTGGAAGCGCGGCACGGGCATGCTCGACCATCGAGCCGTAAGCAAGGAGGGTTACATCCTGACCCTCGACGAGCGTTTCCCAGCGATCCATTTCAATTACGCCAAACGCCTGATCTTCATCGGAGTCAATCGCCTTGTCGCGAGGAAAGCGTATGGCAACGGGACCTTGTGGATTTTTGATCACGGTGTACAGCATGTTTCGGAGCTCTGCCGCGTCTTTAGGCGCGTACACTCTCATATTGGGCACGCTGCGCATGTAGGCAATGTCGAACACACCTTGGTGCGTCTCGCCGTCTTCTACGAGTCCGCCACGATCAATGCCGAAGACAACTGGTAAATTCAGGATGGCTACGTCATGAATAACCTGGTCAAATGCACGTTGAAGGAATGTTGAATAGATGGATACGACAGGAAGCAAACCTGATTTGGCCATGCCAGCAGCCATCGTCACTGCGTGTTGCTCGCAGATGGCAACGTCAAAGAAACGCTCCGGATAAGCTTTTCCGAACTTCACTAGTCCGCTGCCTTCGGCAGTGGCCGGGGTGATTGCCACCATATTCGGTTCAATTTCGGCAAGCTCAATCAAGGCATCCGTGAATACCTGAGAGTAGGTTTTGACCTTAGGTTTCGTTGGCTGCGGCGGATCAACTTTCTCCAGACTGAAAGCAGTAACACCGTGATACTTGATCGCATCAGCTTCTGCAGGAGCATAGCCTTTGCCCTTCTGGGTGATTACATGAATGATTTGCGGTTGAGAGAGGTGTTTGACCTTACTGAAAGCCGCAATCAGGGCATTAACGTCGTGACCGTCGACCGGTCCGGTGTAGTTAATTCCAAGTTTTTCAAAAACAATACCTGGCGTGTCAAGGCGTTCTTTAGCCTGTCGCTTCACTGTCGAAATCAAATCCCACAATTGCGGTTTAAGTTCGGATGCATCGAGCGTGACTTCTATCTGGTTTAGTTTTGCCTTGATGTCCTGGTAGAAGAAAGTTTCCTTTATCCGCTTCATATATTGCGAGAAGCCGCCAAGGTTCTCACTTATGGACATTTCATTGTCATTGAGAACGATGACTACGTTCCGTTGAATGTGCCCGAGATGATTAATCGCTTCCAGCGCCATACCGCCGGTCAGTCCACCGTCGCCTATTACGGCAATCACTTTATGATCTTGCTTGAGATGATCGCGGGCAACAGCCATACCGACCGCTAGGGAAATTGATGTGGAGCTATGTCCGGCGATAAAAGCGTCATGCTCGCTTTCAGCAGGATTAACGAACCCACTCAAACCCTTATATTGACGAAGAGTGTCGAACTGGTCGCGCCGACCGGTCAACATCTTATGTACGTAAATCTGGTGCCCGACGTCCCAAAGAATCTTGTCTTTAGGGCTTTCGAAAACGTTGTGCAGCGCCAGGGTTATTTCAACGATTCCCAAGTTCGAGGCCAGGTGCCCACCTGTCTGGGAGATACATTGAATCACCTGCTGCCGGATATCACCGGCAAGAGCCTGCAGTTGTTGCGCGGACATTCGTTTGATGTCCGCTGGGCCGATATTTGCTTCTACGAAGGTTTTCGCGAGATTTAGCAGCGTGGGCATAAAAGGTCACTAGCTAATAGTTTTGGGCTTCAATCATATCAATGGTTTTCAGGACTTTTGGTTATAAGAAATTGTCCTCGCTATGCAGACGGAGTCATTCAGGCTAGAACACCACTTAGCACAACTTAATGCCGGCTTGCAAAGAGACGTTTTAGCCTCGCGTGTGAACTCTTGGTTCGGTATACACTTAACTCATCCGGCACTGTTGAGACCCTACACTGGTACTTCTTACGACGATGTCTGCCTTATCCCACAGCTCATGCTATCGCAAACTGCTGACTTTCGCTGCTTCAGCAGTAGTGGGACTTCTGGGCATTTCGGCTGAGGGGCAGGAATCGGCAACGCTCGACGGCAGTAAAACCGCCCCAAGAAGTGAAGCCCGCGCCAAACCGAACAATGTAGACGATAAGCCATCTAAACCTGGGGAGGGCCCTGCCCCTTCCCCTGCGACTGATCCCTCGCCGCCCCTGCCAGCCGACGCTTCACCGGACGCGAACGGAAGCGCACCGAAGCCCGCGCCGGTAGCAGTTGACGGGACGGCACCATCTGCAGCCACAGCAAGCGGGACTGGACAAGGCGCTCCCCCAGCAGAAACGCCAACAAAAGCGCCAACCTGGCACAAGGTTCAGTTTCGCCTCAGCGGATCGATGTGCCTGGCCTGCCTTAAAGAAATGAAGGAGGAGCTGTCCAAAGTTCCCGGCATCTATCGCATCAAAGTCGAAAGACCGCAAACGAATTACTTTCAGCCAGTTTCGCCGGACGTTGCAAGCTGGGCTAATGCGGTCGTACTGTATGACAGCGAACGTCTGCCTATTGAGTATCTGCGCGGAGCGATCAAACAACTCGGCTACCACTCGTATCGCGTAGTCGATAGACTTCTTGGTCGCGAACCGGATGAGCGGGACCTAAAGATCTGATTATTAAATGGGGTCGACACCTTGCTCACTGCGAGCAATTTGATCCAGGTTATCCTTCAGGGCAATAGCTTTCAAGGACTGGGGAAAGTAAATGAACGCGGCGGTTTGATGAGCACTATGCGTGTCTGAATACATAGTTGTATAGACATACACAATGCCGTGTGCGCTGATCACGCTGGCCGGTATTACTTCCTTCGGCTTGGATTTCTCATGATAAATAGCCGTGAGCGGAAGTCCTGCATCAGCCACCATACGCTTGACTCGAGCAAGCTGAGCCATAGAATTGCCAGCTGTGTCAAAGTAGAAGTTTTGATAGAACTTGTGTCCGGCAGCCAGTTCGCGAATATTCTTGCGCAGCCAGGCATCGAAGAAGTCCGATTCATATAAGGAATCAAGCAGAACCAGTCCGCGAACTTTATCTTCTAATCCATTGCGATGAATTTGAGTCTGACTGGCCCGAAAGCCACCGGAAAAAGTGGCGATGGTGATGGTGCGAATGTCGTCAACGGTCTTGTTGCTCAGCTCCGGCGTCTTACTCATAATCTCGCCGAGCATCTTCCGAAAGAAGTTTTCTTTGTCAAAATCTCCGGAAGCGGAGCTAAATGCTTGAGGTCGTTGCGCCCATTCCGGAAGAATCATCACTGTATTTCTCGGTGCGTTCTGCATTGCCCGGTCCAAATGCCAGATGTCGAACGCTTCATCCAAATCATTAGTGAGCCCGTGGTTGTACAGGACAACATTCAAGGGACCGTCCGGATCAAAGCCGGGCGGTACGTAAACTATGGCATCGGGAGTGTTGTGGCGCGCCGTTCGATACTTCAAATTCATCAAGCGATGCTTCTTGGCAGTAATCGAAACGTTTGACTTCTGTTGCGTCCGCTGATTGTGGACATTGGACTCGAAAAGCCTTTCCCTGACAGATTCAGCACTGGCAATGAGCGCGCAAGCGCCTGCAATCACCATACTCGCCAGGATCAGTTTTCCTGATTTCATGACTGTCCTCAACACGTTCGTTCTGCTCAACGGTTGGAGTTCGGACGCCAGAAGGGAACGGATAGTTCCAAGCAGACAGATGGGCACCGTGTTTGGCGGTGCCCATCTGTGGTGCGCAGGAAGTAAGTTATGCTTTTTTGTCGAAAACAATTCGATAACCGATTCCGTTATAGAGGAGAATCAACTGTCGCCCCACAGCTAAGTATTTGCCAATACCTGGGGCATTTCGCATCAGGTCGAAATACTCCTTACTGCCAAATGTTATGGATTGGAGTTTTTGTTTGCCATCGTATGCTGAATCATTCCAGACACCGCCACGATTATAGAACGTCTTACCGTCTATATTTCTGATAGCGGCAGCGTTATCCTTGTCGCTGGGCAGCTGTGCGACTTGTTTGAACTCATCCATACTCTTGGTGCGAAGAACTGCCGCCTTACCGCTTACCAAAGCCGAACTCAAATTCATCAGATTGAATTTAGCTGCCGCTTCTTCTTTTTGGAAATTTTGCATCCGAAATGACCCAGACTCGTCATCGCGCATACCAGCACCACTCCGTCCACCGCTGGCAAATCCCCGGCTTGACGGACTGGCTCCACGAACCACCAGGCCTAAATGACTGTTACGGCGCGGGGAAGGGGCCGCAGCATCAAAAGCTATCGGCATCGGACGATTACCTGGACGTCCCTCGTTAGGGTCGGTTACAAGGTAGGAAGTATAGGCGGAAATAATGCCGTGCTTTTTAGAAAGACTGATGATCTCGTCGACGATTTCTTTGTTATTGCCATTATCCTGGGCAATTTCCGTCAGATGTCCGATGCGGCGCATCGCCCATAGGCGCGGCAAGTGTGTGTTACCGGGTTGATCACCTGAGAAGGCAACTGGGAAACTGTAGGCTTTGGCCACGCCGTTCACTGAACCGCTAACATTGACGGTGCCACTACCGCCGTGTTTGTAACGCCCTAACAGAAGTACTTGCGTGCCGGCAAAGATGTCTTTCGGGTTTTTCGGATAGACATCCTTGACCTGAATTCCGTCATACGCGATTTTGACATTGCTAAGTACAGGCGTGCGAATCTTCTGATAGAAGCTAGCTAAAGACGTTTCAATGCTTTCGTCCGGCTCGACATACTGGGCTGTTCCGTGGTGCGCCTCGGCCAACTTGTTGAGCAACTTTGTGTTGACGTCATAACCGACACCGAAGTCGAACACACGAATGTCTCGCTTGGGATGCACGGACTTAAGCAATCCTTCCACCGTCGTTTCGCCGACAGTTGGCTCACCATCGGTCATCAACACCAGGTAGCCTGGACGATCTGATGCGTGGTCCAACATCGTGACACCGCTACGCAGAGCATCACCAATATTGGTGCCACCGCGCGCCTCCAGTTCGTCAATGAAAGACACTGCTGCTTTCTTGTTCTCTGGACTAGCTTGGACCAGTGTTGGTTTGAATACCTCAACGTCGGTGTTGAATTCAACGACACTGAATTTGTCGTTAGCGTTCAACGCATTCACAAGATACTTAAGAGCTTTCTTGTTTTGCTCCATCCGCAGTCCTTGCATGGATCCGGACGTATCTGCAACCAAGACGATGTCTTTAGCAGCAGTTTGCTTCGCCTCCACAGGCGGTGTCACCGTCAACAAATAATAACCGTCTTCCGATGTATTCTTGTGCGTCAAAACGTTAGCGGCCACATCCTTGTCGGAGACGCTGTAATACAGAACAAAGTCCTTGTCCGGCACAGTGTCCTTGCCGATATAACTAACTTTTGCCAGGTGGTCATTGGTCTTGTTCATCGCAACTGTGTGACTGGGAGACCAGATTGTACGCAGTCCTTGCTTGCTCGAAAGCTTTACGTTGACCTTCAATTCTTCGGCTGCAGCGCCAGAAGTTTCTGTCTTTAGAGGGAAGCGATACTTTAACAAGCCGTTTTCAGCTCTCAGAAGTTGCGTATATTCCAACTCGACTTTCTTGGTTCCATGGGCCGGAATTGGAAAGATGCGTGCTCGAACAGTTTTGCTGTCTGCATATTCCAACAAGCCAGGATCTACCATTCGGCGAACGATCTCTTCGTACGTCTGCCGCGCTTCGTTGGCTTCCAAAATCTTTCCTTCGACCGGCTTTCCATCAATGTGCAAGGAGAAGGAACTGAAGGTTGTGTCCTCGGGCAACGGGAACAGATAGGTTCCGGCCAAATTGCGATCGGTATCATTGCTGAATGTTTGAGTTATGTACGTCTTGGCCACTTGATCAACAATTTCGACTCTGACATCAGCTGCCTGCAAATGCAATCCGAAAGAAACAGAACCCTTCAAAACAACAGGAGGCGTCGGTCTTGGAGTTGGATTCGGTCTTACCGGATGTATCGGTCTGATAGGAACAGCTGGCGGCATGGGCATTCCACCGACAGGATCGATGATGATCATTCCAGCCGCTTGTGCAGCAGGGGAAACCAGGACTGTCGCTGCTAGCAGTAGAGATTTAAGAATATTCAATTTCATTAGTAGGACCTGTCAAAAATAGGCAGTTCAATTTCAATATGCTCAGCTTATAAGAAAGAAAAACCCCAGACGACCGGGAAATCCGATTCATTTGTCTGGGGTTTTTCCTGTGGGCTTCATACAAGCTCTGGCGGACCTAGGCGTTTTCCTTAAATGTGATCTTGTAGGTGTGATTGTTGAACACAAACAGCACTTGTCGGCCGACCGCGAGGAATTTGGATAAGCCTGGTGTCTTTAGCAGGTCAAAGTATTCCTTGGAGCCAAAGGTAATTTCTTCTACCTTGGGCGAGGACTTCTCATCAAATGCCGTGTCAACCCAGACATCATCCTTGAGATGGAAGGTTTTGCCGCCGGCTTCTTTCATGCTCGATTCATCTTCTTTAGAAACGGCGACTTGCTCCTTCATTGCCGTCAACTGCTTCTCAAGATCCACCGCCTTCTTGCCGCTCGTCGGACCATCAGCCATCCGACGCAGTGAGTCTTTCATGTCGAGCAAATCGCTCTCAGCATTGAATGATTCACGAGGCGCTCCAGCCAGTGGCGGTGGTGGCATAGATGGCGCACTAGCGGAGGAAGCAGCCACACGCCGCGGTTCTTCTCGTAGACTGCGCACTTTCAGTCTACCGGCTACTGCAGAGCTACCACCGCCGCCGCCGCCGCCGCCAGCGAATCGCACCATTGGCGGGGAGCCAGCGGCCCCTTCATCAGCGGATGAAGTAAAGCCCCTGCTGACGAATCGACCCATATTGACAGGCGGCAGTCCTGCCACTGTCCGGCCATTGACGCGATCATTGGGATCTGTGACGAGAAACGACGTATAGGCGGAGATAATTCCATACTTCTTGGACAAAGCGATAATCTCATCGACCACCTCTTTGTTTTCACCGTTGTCTTTGGCCACGTCAGTCAGGTGCCCGATACGTCTCATAGCCCAAAGGCGAGGAAGATAAGTGTGGTCGGCTTCGGCAGCAGCGAATTTGACCGGAAAGCTATATGATTTCGGCACTCCATTGACGGTGCCCGTGAGCTTGACGGTCGAGTCTCCTTCACCTTTATAGCGGCCAAGTAAAAGCAATTGGGAACCGGCGAAGATGTCCTTGACCTCACGCGGATATATATCTTTGACCGTCACACCGTCGTATTCGATTTTGACATCAGTCAACATCGGGCTCTTGATCTTCTGATAGAAGTTCGAAAGCGAAGTTTCCATACTTTCATCCGGCGCGACATAGTGAGAACTGCCGTGGTGTCCCTCAGCCAGCTTGTTGAGCAAGCGAGTGTTGATATCGTATCCAACACCAAAGTCAAAGAGGCGGATATCTCGCTTCGGCTTCAATGCTTGCAGCAGACCAGGAATTGTTGTCTCGCCAACAGTGGGCTCACCATCGGTCATCAATATAAGGTAGCCCGGACGGCTAGCATCGGTTGCCGTATCAAGCATAGTGGCGGCAGTTTTCAAAGCGTCACCAATATTGGTACCGCCCCGAGCTTCAAGATCATCAATGTAAGCCAATGCGGTTTTCTTATTTTCCGCTGTTGCCGGCAATAGGGTGGACTTGAATGAATCAACGTCCGTGTTGAATTGCACGATGCTGAACTTGTCTTCGGCAGTGAGTGCATTGACCAGATACTTTAGAGCTAACTTGTTTTGCTCCATCCGCTCGCCTTGCATCGATCCGGAAGTGTCAGCAACCAAGACAATGTCCTTTGCCACTACTTCTTTCGACTCCACCGGCGGTGCCAGCGTGAGCAGATAGTAACCGTCCTCTCCGGTGCTTCGATTGGTCAGGAGATTGGCTTGAAGATCTTTGTCGGAAAGACTGTAATAGAGAAAAAAGTCCTTATCAGGAATGGCATCCTTTCCAATGTATGCAATCTTCGCTGCATGATCGCCATCGCGATCCGTTGTTATTGTGTGAGTGGGGGACCAGATTGTGCGCAGCCCCTGCTTGCTGTTGAGCTTGACCTTGACGTTGATATCCTCTGCTTCTCCGGCCCCTTCAGTCTTGAGCGGGAAGCGATACTTCATCAGCCCATTTTCAGCTTGCAAAAGTTGAGTGTACTCAAGCTCCACCTTCTTAGTTCCGTGGGCCGGGATAGGGAAGATGCGTGCCCGAATAGTTTTATAGTCGGCGTATTCCAAAAGACCAGGATCCACCATGCGCCTTACTATTTCCTCATACTGCTGCCGTGCTTCCATCGCTTCGAGGATCTTTCCTTCCACAGGCTTGCCGTCAATTTGTAGAGAAAATGAGCTGAAGGTGGTGTCGTCCGGCAAAGGGAAAAGATATGTGCCGGCGACGTCGCGATCCGTATCGTTTATAAAGGTTTGAGTGACGTAGGTTTTTGCAACCTGGTCATGGATGTCAACCCGGACATCGGCGGACTGCAATCGCAACCCGAACATGACTGAGCCTTTGAGAAGCGGTCCATGTGGGCGGGGCGTTGGATGCCCGGGCACAACAGGCACTGGTCGAACGATCACCGGCATGGGCATTCCTGGCATCGGATCGATCATGATCATGCCCGCCGCGTTCGCCACAGGCGAAAGCAAAACAGAAGCAGCGAGTAATATAGAAGGTAGTAATCGAGCAGCTTTCATCAAATCAATTCCTCTTGACTTCACAAGCGAGAAAATGGCGCAAATTCGTACTCATAGGCTAGCTAATACGAAGCGCCATTGCTCCCGGGCTTTAGGCCCCGGGCCTCTAGGGTTTACCCCAGAAAAATGGGCGCCCGCTTTGGATACACTGGAGTTGAGCCGATGAATGTGCTCCGAGGACCGCTCGAGGCTATCTCCGCGATGCTGAGACGCCTTCCCTTTAACAGAAAACCAAGCGCTCAGGGCAAACACGCTCTAGTTTTTCAACGGTTGTTCTGGGGAGCACTTGCTGGCTGTCTGATGGCAGTCTTCTTTGGTGACTCGCCTCTATTGGAAAGCATGGAGTTAAGCATGTTGGAGTGGCGATATCGAACAGCCAACCAACTTGCTCTGAAGGGCGAGCCGGTTCAACGCACGTCCGCGGATATCGTCGTGGTCGGTTTCGATGACACCTCCCAGTTTGACCTTGGCTTTCCGCGCTTCAATGATTACCAGTCGCAGGGCGTTCTAGCCAATGTCTTGGCGATAATCGAAAACGGGAAGCCGACAGTCATTGCCGTCGATCTCGATTTGCGCGGCGGATCTAATCTAAAACTTATCAGCCAGTTCAAGCGCAATAGAAATGTTGTATTAGCCGTGTTTGGGAGCGTCGAAGGTAACTCCGATCTGCCTGATGCCGAATTCATGAAGTACGCAGTTGGTTACGGCTATGACGAACTGGCTCGCGAAGGAAACGGCATGGTCATGCGGCTGCCTCTCGATGCGCCAAATGAAATCAACACGGAGTATTCCGGATTAACCAAAGTGCCATCGCTCACCGAAGCGGTTATGGATGCCTATCGCAATAAGATGGGTTTGGGCTCTGGACCACAACTGCAATCCTTAGCTCCCGATCAACCGATGTACATCAACTTTAAACAAACCGATTACCCCACGTATTCCATGTCGGCAATACTTGATCCTAATTTCGACCCGCGTGTCTTCAGAGACAAGATCGTCATCATCGCACCGACGTTGACGGCACGTCGTGCGGACTCTTCGCATGTGGCAACGCCGCTGCGCAAATTGACACCACAAGTTTTCGTTCATGCAGATGCAATTTCGACGCTGCTGAATAACGAGACTATCTCGAGCTTTCCCAAGGGCATCGCTCACCATCTATTGATTTTGCTCGGCGCCACTTTCGGTGCCATGTCCTCGGTGCTGCCACTGGGACGCAGAGCGCTGTTCATGGTATGCGGCGGATTGCTTCTCGTTTTGATTGCGCAACTGAGCTTCATGCTCGGGCGCGTAGCACTGCCGGTAGTGGCGCCACTGGCGATGTTGATTTCCGGCTTTATTTTTGGAACAGTCATTTACCTGGACACCGATTTGCGGCAACGCAACCGCGAGCTGGCGGCAGCTCGAGAGCACATGCAAGTGCGCGCGGAAGAAGAGCGAAAGAGAATTGCCGAAGACCTTCATGACGAGACATTGCCAGCCTTATCAGCGGTCGCCCGCATGATCGACGAGTTGTTCGTCGTGGACGACATCAACAAAAGTACGGTCCCAGAACGGATGCGGCAAAGGCTGGATGCCACAATTCAAGAAATGCGCCGGGTAATTAATGACCTTCACCCGTCTGTCCTTGAGACCATGGGCTTTGTGCCGGCACTGGAGAATCTAGCCGTAATCTTGTCTCGGGACACAAATATCGAGTACAGCTTCGTGGATCGCAATGAGCAAGACGACTACGAAATAACCGATTTTTCAAAACTCCAACTCTACAGAATCGTTCAAGAAGCGCTGAACAACGTCGGGAAGCACGCCAAAGGTACGCAAGTGGAAGTGCGCATCCAGACCCATGACAGCAATCTGGAAATCACCATTTCCGACGACGGCAAGGGCATTAACCCGCGCCTGGTTAGAAAAGATTCGCACGGCTTACTCAACATAAGACACCGCGCCCAGTTGATCGGCGCTACGGTAGAGTGGAAGAAAGCTGAAGTGTTTGAAACGGGCACGCAGCTAAAAGTAAGCATGCCAATGGTTCAATTGTCCGATGCAAAAGGCACCCCGCCTATTGAGCACCTCCCTCAGAAAGGATTGGAAAAAGCATGACAATTTTGATTGCTGACGATGAAGAACGAGACCGCATCTGGCTTAAGGACTTGTTGAGCAAGAACTTGCCCGAGCACGCCCCAATTCACGAAGTGTCAGACGGTCAACAAGCTGTGGACACCGCGCTAAGGTTAAAGCCGGAACTAATTTTCTTAGATATCAAAATGCCGCATATCTCCGGCATAAAGGCGGCAGAGCAAATCCTGCAAAAGCTGCCGGAAACAGGCGTGATTATCTTGTCCAACTTTTCCGATGAAGTGTACGTTCGCCAGTTGTGGAAGATCGTCCCGACTGATGGGGCTTTCGGATACGTTCTAAAAAATGCTTCAAACGACCAGGTGGTTGAAGCGGCTAAAGCTGTGCTATCCGGCGATTGCTGGATTCATCCGGGCATCGCTCGGGTGATTCAGCGCACGCAAAATCGCGCCACAAGCTTAACCCCAGCAGAGTACGAAGCGCTCATCTGCATCGCTTTGGGGCTGACAGACTCCTCAATTGCGCGCCGTCTTTACCTTACGGAAAAGGCTGTGCAGTCACGACTCAAGTCTCTATACGGCAAAATGGCCATTCCCGGACGCGGCGAGAATCAGGAGACTGACTTCAACCAACGTTGCCGCGCAGTGTACTTATCCTACAAACGTGGTTTGATCAATCAATCCGAACTCGAGGAGTGGGAAGGCAAAATTTTCGAAGGGAAAACAGCTGCCGGGAGCGAGAAATAGCTATGTTCTCAGACCAAGCAAAGCAAGAGCAAACAAGCATGGGCCACCAGCGCCTGGCGGGACCAAAAGGCTTATCGAAAGTCTTGCTTCTTGCTTCGCTCATAGCACTGGCACCACTGACGGTGGCAGCTCAGCAGATCACTTCTGGTGTTAAATTATCAGGCAAGGTCAGCTATGCGCGCACCTCACCACCTGCCTCCGGCGTTCATTTGCTAGAAGATATCTTTCAGCGCGTGCGCTCTGCTCCCCAAATTGCCATGGCCAAGAATTTGTACAAACAACAAATGGAGGTTGCCCAACAGCAAAACGGACCGACGGATTATAGGCTGGCCATAAGACCGAAGAAGCTCTCTGGCAGAAATTCCGCGCGACCTTTGCCCGCGTCACAAATGGCGCCAACCGAGGTTGATTCCCTTGCAGTGGCATTTGGTAATTCTGGAACTTCCGGAACGTTTAGCCAACGGATAGCGGCAGAACCGATTCCGCAAACATTTCTCGGGAACCGTCAATTCCCTATAGTGGCAAAGGAATCCAGTAACAAACTTTCAAGCTCCTCCGGTGTATGGGAAAGTCCAGCGCAAATGCGAGAGGAAGCCAAACGCGAAAGTGAAGGTTACAGCAGCAGTTACCGTCCACCGGATCTAGCTACAGCAGCCGGTAAGCTGCTTGGTATAACCAAAGCCATCCAAGATGCTCAGCAGATGGCTTCTTCAGGAGCCGATGGTTGGGCGCAAGGAGGAGCTGGAGCACCGATGGCTTCCCCATCGCGGGCGCGAGCAGATCAGATCTCCTTCCAGAGCATTGACAGCAAAGATTCCGATGACTTCGAAGAACGCGTCGGCAAGAAAAACGCCGACCCGAGCGTACTTTCTCGCAGGCTGAGTTCCAAGGCTGACTCTGCAGTGCACACCAAGATGCGTGCAGCTGTACCTAGTACGAATATGGGCCGGTTCGTTGGCAGTGCCGCCCCGGCAAGTCCCCCAAGCGCCTTTCTTGCCGGCGGGGACAAAGGAACACCGGAGGACGGACCTTCGGTATCTGACGAAAGGATGATTAAGAGCAAAATTGCCATGTCCGACATCGCCTTGCTTCCACCAAACGTGGTTACAGGCATTCCGCTGGTTCGGCTCGGCGCATCTGAAATGCAGGCCAACAGTGCATTGCATCAAATCGGCAACATGAAGCAACAGAAAGTGAACAAGTGGACCGTTTGGTCTTGGAACCGTCCTCAGAGCAAAACTGCAACATCCATGCAGCTCTTTATGCGCAACGGGCTTTTGGATGCGATGCGTATTTTTGAACCGTCGTTAATCGGCTCTGATTTTGGCGTTTCACTTGGCGATAGTCTGGCTCGGGTCAAGGAAAAGTTCGGCGAACCGGCGTTCATCTTGCAAGAAGCTGGACCGGGCGCCGGACAAAACTACATTTATCCGATCAGTCAAATTGGCTTCCAACTGGCCCGCCCCGCTCCCGGCCAACAGCCCCGGGTCGTGAGTGTACTGATTTTCAACGTTAAATAAGATCGATTAGACTGCCTGCCCCCACCTGATCGGTTACGATCTGGCAAGCAGGAGAATGGCAAATTATGGACGAAGCAACTCTAGGCGGCTCCGTGCAGGACCGTGCAGCGGGGCCTTCTTTGAAGCGGCACGAACCGCTCTATTTGAAGTACCGACCGCAAGCTCTTGACCAGCTGGTCGGGCAAAGCGCCGTGCTCCAAACACTGACAAATGCGATCAATCACGATCGCATATCCCATGCATATCTTTTTACCGGTCCTCGCGGCACGGGCAAAACTTCATCGGCCCGTATCCTTGCAAAATCACTGAATTGCAAAGCCGGCGATAAAGCCACCGTCAATCCCTGCCTGAAATGCGCCTCCTGCTTGGAGATCAAAACCGGTAATTCTCCGGCAGTGCTTGAAATTGACGCAGCATCAAACAACAGCGTTGACGATGCGCGAGCTCTAATTGAAAGAGCCCCCCTTGTAGCTCCCGGCGGGCGTTACAAGATCTATATCATCGACGAATGCCACATGCTGACGAAAGAGGCTTTCAACGCTCTTCTCAAGACAATTGAAGACCCGCCACCAAATGTGGTGTTCGTTCTGGCAACGACCGAAGAGCACAAGGTGCTGCCAACTATCATAAGTCGTTGTCAAAGACTGATGTTCAGACTCGTCACGCACGAAGACTTACTGGTGCATTTGCGCAATCTGGCGAACCTCGAGAACATTGAAATTACAGATCGGGCCATAGATTTCATCGCTCGCCGCTCGGGCGGTGGACTGCGAGACGCAATTGGTTTACTCGACCAGGCAAGCCTTCTTTCGGCTCCCAACAAGCCTGTAGACATCGGTGACCTGCTAAGCCTGCTGGGAGCACTGCACGAAGACGTTTTGTTGGAAATGAGCCAACACATCGGTGAACGCAGCGGACATAGCCTGCTTACTTCCGCCGCCAAACTGCTTCATGAGGGTCGCGAACCAGCCGTAGTCATTCAAGAACTGGCTCGCCATTTTTTAAATTTGGCAAAGGCATCCTATTTATATGATGTGCCGAACCGCCAGGAAGCTGCTTCATCACTGATAGTAGGGTCTCCGAACTATATTGACGGTCTCTGGCAACAAGCTCCGAAGTATGAACGCTCAGAACTTTCCCAAATTGTAGAAGCGCTTGATCGGCTGGAGCAGACCTGCCGCCGTACGACACAGCCGGCCATGCACCTGGAAATCGGGCTGCTCGCTCTTTGCCATCGGCAAGATATGCTCTTGGTT
>JADYXS010000470.1 GCA_021772155.1 Candidatus Obscuribacter sp. | reverse complement strand
CAGTCATCAGAGGCAAATTTTCCGTCAGGCATCAACCGGGCAAAATGCAAGTCGTCGAAACCTGTGTAAACAGACAACGGATCAATCAGAGCAAGAGTCTGCGAGCGCAAAAGAACATCGTCCATTATAAATAGATAGCCGTCAAAGTCCGGGAAACGCTGCACCGCATCGAGCAACGCACGATATGCAAAGAAACCCGCGCCAAACTTGGTCTTGGATCCAGCACCGTTCGATTGATTGTATTTGATTACTTGGCTTGGCGCGTCCCAGACTTCATCGCCGTAGAACACAATTTTCTTATCCCTATACACCTGCTCAAGGAATGGGACATTGGCATACCAAGGCTGCGTAAAATTGCACACAACCAGCAGCGAACTTAAATCAGACATCCGCCAAGCTCAAATTAGCGTGGCGCAAGCAGCATGCAACATCCGCAATCCAAGCGTCGACAAGTATAAGTTCTGAAGCATCCAACAATCCGGCCTCAACTAAAGCCCTATAACAGAGCCTGACATTTTCACTATAGTTTCCTTGCACCAGCTTGGTTGCATCAAGACAGCCAATCAATCGATCATTATTGATATAGCCCAAAATTTCGTTCTCAAAGTCGTCCATAAGGCTGTGAGTGTTGCGATCTTGCTCAAAACCAGGACTGGAAAAAACAATGCCAATTCCCTCTTCTTTGAGACATCGCTGAGCCACAAAGCTTCGCCAAGTATCACTCAATCTCATCGAACAAGTTGAGGGAATGTAGAGGAGCGGAAAAACCGATTGATGCCAAAATGTTGCTTGGCTATTGAACGGACAATAAGCCCCTGGTGGCACAAAGACATTCTGATCGGGTGTAAAAGTGATTTTTTTGTTCAGGACTAATCTCCAGATCGCATCAACATCCGGCTCCAAATTTACCAAATGCTGTTGGACTGGCGCATGGCAATCGTGCATATCTGTCGACAAGAATGGCTGCGGCTCATTAACTAGCGTCAACGGATAGCCGCGCGGCCAAATCTGGGAATCTGTGAAATAGCGATAAACATTTATCCACGGCGAAGCTTCGCATGGCCTTGCGACGAAGGCCTGCACGTCGATTGATAGCTTGAAGTCGTGCCCTAGAAGGGGAGCGTTATCGTCGTCCGTATCAACGATCCAGTTTGTGCCAGAGCTGATTGCCAGCAGGTAGCCAATGTTTTTTCTGGAGTAATGATTTTCCGGAAGGAGCTTCGGTAGCAGGAAGTCCAAATTCCCCTGCTCAACCATATCGTAAAAATTCGCCCTTTGATCGTACGAACTCGGTCCTTTCCGATCGCCAATAACAATCGTCTTCCATAACGCGCCGAACCTGTCCAACCAAGCAAAAACGCTTGGGGTAGGCGCTTGAATGGACGTAATGACCAATGCAATTTTATCCGTTATCGGCATTGACACAAAGAGTCTCACTAAATCTATGAAAGTATACAACAACCATCGATTCAGGCTGTGCGTCAAGCTGCAAATTTGGTCAAACGAATTGCAACTGCGGTTCAACGCTGAAGGACATGGTGCTTGTCCTCTTGTCGTGCAAATACTGCTCAACCATGCGCACGAAATACCTGTGCACGCGAAGATCGGAAGTCAGCTCCGGATGAAATGCAGTCGCCAACAGATTACCCTGCCGTGCCATTACTATGCCTTCATCAACCTGCGCCAGCACCTCGACGTCGGCACCACATTTGGTGATGATCGGGCCGCGAATAAATATGACGCTAAAGGGCTCCGCACCGAGGGCGGGAATTGAAACGACTTCTTCGCGGCTGAATTTCTGAGATCCGAATGCATTTCTGCGAACGGTGATATCCATTAAAGCAAGGCGCCCCTGGGAAGATCCTTCAATGTCTCGCGACAGAAAGATCGTTCCCATGCAGGTGCCATAAATCGGCATTCCATCTTGCGCTCGCTGGAGAATTTTTTCAAAAATACAATCGGTGGAATTCCCAGTTAACTTAGCGATTGTGGTGGACTCGCCACCCGGGACGATAAGCCCATCAACATCGTCAAGCTGAACTGCATGCTTCACTAATTGGACTTCGTGACCACAAGCTTCAATCATCCGCTTGTGTTCAGCGAAGTCTCCCTGCAACGCTAGAACGCCAATTTTCATCTTTAGTTTCCTCTGCGGGCCAGGAGTTCGCTTTCGGCCAAGCTGTCGACCGTGCGACCTACCATCGGTTCACCGATATTACGGCTGATCTCAGCCAGCATTTCGGGGTCGTTGCAGAAAGTGGTTGCTTTAACGATTGCTTCAGCGCGTTTCTGCGGATTGCCGGACTTGAAGATTCCGGAGCCGACAAATACGCCTTCAACACCAATTTGCATCATTAATGCCGCATCAGCAGGGGTGGCAATGCCACCAGCTGCGAAGTTCACGACCGGTAGCTTGCCAGTTCTGGCAACTTCTTTCACCAAGTCAAACGGTGCACCGATATTCTTGGCATAGGTCATCAACTCTTCGTCAGCCAAAACTGTAAGTTTGCGAATTTCACCTAGAACAGCTCTGGCGTGCCGCACAGCTTCGACAACGTCACCGGTGCCGGCTTCGCCTTTGGTTCGAATCATAGCGGCGCCTTCGCCGATACGGCGCAAAGCTTCACCAAGATTGCGACAGCCACAAACGAATGGGATGGCGAACTTGGTTTTGTCGATGTGATATTCATCATCCGCCATTGTCAGCACTTCGCTCTCATCAATACAATCAACTCCGATTGCTTGAAGAATTTGTGCTTCGACGAAATGTCCGATGCGGACTTTAGCCATGACTGGAATCGTCACTGCATTCTTGATTGCGATAATTAGTTCGGGATCGCTCATGCGAGCAACGCCACCATTTGCACGAATATCAGCGGGAACGCGCTCTAGGGCCATGACTGCTACAGCACCGGCCTCTTCGGCAATCTTCGCTTGATCTGCCGTGACTACGTCCATAATGACGCCGCCCTTCAGCATTTTCGGAAGTGCGATTTTAACCAGATCGGTTCCGGTCTTAGCCTTGTTTGATGTTTCAGTAACCATGATTTTCCTCTGTTATGGTGCTTGGTTATAGTTAGCAATTGTGGTTAACAAGTTAGATAAAAGTTGATTCTGTAACCCTGAAGCCTTCGCCTCGAGTGCGCTTTCGGTTATTGCCGTAAGCTTTGAGAGCTTTCGCAAGTCGGCGGATGCCTTCTTGAATAAGCTCAGGAGTTTGTTGAATGAATGTCAGTCGCAAGCATTCGCTGCGCCCACTAGAAATATGAAAAACATCGCCGGGACTGTAGGTGACACCTTCACGTTCTGCGTAAGAAAGTAATTCTCGCGCCGAATAGCCTGGCGGGAGCGTCGCCCACAAGAACATACCACCATCCGGCCTGCGATAGGAGATCCATTGAGCAGCAAGCCCATCGATCGCACTACATATAGTATCAAGGCGGCGACCATACTCTTCTTGCACCATGGATAGATGACTTTCGTAAAGTCCCTTATTGAGGTATTCCGCTAGAATCACTTGCCCCATCGAATTGGTCGAAAGATCGCACGTTCGCTTGGCCAATCGCAAACGACTCATGACCGGAGCGGGAGCAACCAGCCACCCGAGCCGAAGCCCTGGACATAACGCTTTGGATAGCGTTCCTTGATATATCACGCAGCCATTCTCATCTAAACTTTTTAACGAGCGCCTTGGAAATCCGCTGTAGTCGAGATCACCAACAAAGTTGTCTTCAAGAATCGGAATTTGAAACTTGGCTGCCAGCTCCAGGACTTTCTTGCGCCGCGACTCGGACATCGTGATGCCAGTCGGATTCTGGAAAGACGGCATCGTGTAGAGAAGCTTTGCATCAACACGACTGGCGATGCTCTCCAACAGATCTAAGCGCAATCCTTCATCATCCATAGATATTGGTAAACAGCGAGCACCGGTCGCGGTGAAATTGCACAAGGCCCAGAAATAAGATGGATCTTCCATCAAGACGACATCATCAGGATTGAGCAGAGTGCGAGCGACAAGATCGATCCCTTGCTGAGATCCACTCAGAATCAGAATCTCATCCGATTTCGCCTCAATTCCCTGCTTTCGCAAATAGGTCTGAACCTGCTTGCGCAGCTCGGGTTGCCCTTCCGGTTCGCTGTATCCGAACATTTCCTGGGCAGAAGCTGACGACAGAAGCTCCTCTACAATCTGGCGAAATTCGTTTTGCGGAAAAAATTCTTCAGTCGGGCTTCCTGCTGCAAATGAGATACAGTCTTCATTTTGCGCCGATGAAGGGACCTGTCGATTGACGATGGAGGCGACACTCTGGCTTGCGCGAGAATACTTATCGCCCCAAACCATCTCGCCAATAGGTTCATCATTGGCTGGCGTATGCTTGTCGTACCGCGCTCGCGGCTGTGAAGATTTTTGAACGAACGTGCCTCTGCCGACGTGACTATAGACCAAACCCTCAACAGAAAGCTGGTCGTAAGCCCGGGCAATGGTGGATCGGTCAAGGTTCAAAAGCTTAGCAAGCTCTCTATCGGGCAAGAGCTTTTCGTTATCGGTTAGGCGTCCAGCTTCAATGCAAGCGCGAATGCGCTCAGTGATGCGCAGATACAGAGGACTCCGACGGTCCTTGTGTCGAATAATTGGCTCGAGCTCACCCAACCAATCCATTAAACGGGCCTCACTTAAGCAACCAAGCCAACCAATTTACCCCTAGAATCACAGAATAGCAGTCAATTGGTCGCCGAGGCAATCCAGCCAATCCAGCCAAGCTGGACGGTTATTACTCATGCGATCGGCGGCGTTCGGTTAAATAGATTCTGTTGTGGCTTTCACAGTAGCAAGTTCAACCACTGAAAGCGGTTGTGTGTCGAGTTCACCAGGAAGGCGGCCAATTGCTACCGTGGCAGCCATGACGATAACTGCGCCAGATAACTGCATTAGATTGATTGATTCGTGCAACCAGAATGTCGCCAGCGCCAGACCGAACACAACCTCTAACGAAAGGAAGGACGCAATGACCCACGGACGAAGCGTTTTGAAAGCATAGAAATACAAACTTACGGCAATCACGGAGAATATCACTGCGTAACCAAGAATGTACGAATAGGTTTGTAAACTCAACGCGAAAGCCTCGCCCCGATAGCAAACGGCGGCAAAAACGGTGAGCAAAGCTCCGGCGATAACGCTGCTCAAAATATTTAGTCCGGCTGGATTCGCCTCAGACACGACCTTCTGAGTCGGCAGGTATGAGAAGGATAGAAAAACCAACGAGAGAACAATTAGGCCATCACCGATGTTGAGTGCATCAAACCTTCCTTCGGGAGCCACAACTAGAGCAGAGCCCACCAGCAGGATGATCAGCAGCACCAACTTGCCACGTTTCACTTTCTCATTAAGGAGCAGCACGCTCCATGCGAACACAAAAATCGGTTCGAGCCGCAGCAGCAACACTGCCTTTACCCCAGTCGTAAGCGTGAAGCCAGTTACGATGAGCGCCTGTCCAATAATCGCCCGAGTGAAAAGGACCTGAAGAAATGGCGAGCGCAGCTCCTGGGTGATCTTGCGAAGATCCAACGATTGTCTGGATGTCGCGGCAATAGCCAATAAGAACGGCACTGCCATCAGCGAACCAATTCCGGCAATGACTAGCGGATGAGCACTCTCACCGGCAGTTTTGGTAATGATGATGCTAACTGCGATAAAAAAGGGCGCCAAGACAGCTGCAATGTAAGCCTTCTCGCATTTCAACTGCATCACATTTCCCCAAGCCTCATCACAAACAATAGAACTGCCGTTTCGAAACCGCAAGGTTTCAAGAAGAACAATTGCTTTACTTTTGGCTGGTTAAGTCAACGGCTCCAGTGTTGCGGCTGCTTCTTGTGCAGCCTAAGCTTTGGCTCCATCCTTGCGACTAAGTCCGCTTGCTCAAAGGCGCGTCGTGAATCCATTATTGCCACCGTAATTGGATAGAGACCTTGAACTAAATTTTCCGCATCAAAGTGGCGGCCGATTCTCGTAGAGTCTTCAGCCATCAGGCGGTGAATATCACCTGAACTTGCAACTAACATGTTGATTAAGCCAGGTGTGGCAAGACCTACAACCAGCGCAGCGAATCCGATTTTGGCCTGGCGCAAGCCCAAAGCGAACGTGCTAACCGGGCAGTCGTTTGTGATGATCGTGCCGTCTCTGCGACGAAAAACGCGCGGGTCGACTTTGCCTTCCTTTTGCTTGATCATTTGGAGGAGGTCGAATTCGTCCATCACTTCAACGTTGTACACGTTACGGGAGCATTTTTGGCACCCGCGAACTCTGTCGTCACCAGGCATGTTTACCCACGGCGCGAGGCAGGGCGTTGCAATTTGAACTTTTTTGATGCGCGCCTGCTTCGCTGGTTTCTGCATACGGACGCCCCCGAAGTGACACCATTCTAGGCTCAGCAGCCGGAAGTCGAAAGTGTAGAAAGTCATGCGCTGACATGACAAACGTCATGCCTGATCACTTATGACAATGTTTTTGCCAATTGGGCAGCTGTCACCATATACTGGACGTTTTGTAATATGAAAGCCCATCAGGCCATCCATGTTCAGCATAATGACGCTCACACCTAAAGGTACTCATAGCTTTGCTTTCGACCGAGAGATGGCTATTGCCTTGATGAAATGGCACATTGCCGTAGCCCTTCTTGTGATCTGCGTGATCGGTCGGCCCAGTG
Source organism: Candidatus Obscuribacter sp. (assembly GCA_021772155.1). GTDB lineage: Bacteria > Cyanobacteriota > Vampirovibrionia > Obscuribacterales > Obscuribacteraceae > JADYXS01. Next base: position 24,422 of record JADYXS010000470.1, on the reverse strand, counting down.
TGGCTGATGAGCAGAACGATCAGAACGTTTTGGAATCTCAGTGCAAAGCCCAGGTGGCTAGAAAGTGCTTGGAAGTGCCGCTCGTGCTTTGGGACAACAGCATCTCCTTTGTCACGGTCAAGCTTTCTGGTAAGCCTTACTTGTTCATGGTAGACACCGGCACGGCAATGATTTGCCTGGATGCACAAATTGCAAAGGAACTGTCGAGAACGCCCGGAATAGTGCAAATGGATCGACAAAGCAACAAGTACCTTCGCATCTCCGAAATGCGTATGGGCGATCTGTACTTAAAAAATGTGCCTGCATACACCTATGAAATGACGAGCCTTTTCTCTTCGTATGACCTGCCTTCGCAACCGAAGTTAGCCGGACTGATCGGTGGAAGTCTGCTCAAATCATTTGCTGTGACGATCGACCTTGAGCAACGAAAAATGCTGTTGGCACTATCTGCAAAAACACTAGACCCACGAAGCCTAGTAATCCCATTTGAGCTCAATGGAGATCGTCCAGTAATTTCCGTAAGCGTTGATGGCAAAGCACGAAAAAAGTTTATTGTGGATTCAGGAGCCTATCAGATAGCGTTAATTCCTAAATCATGGCTCAAGGGTCGCTCGGTCAAACGATCGGGAACTCATATGTGGATGGATGGGGGAGCGCACCCAGCAGCTCTGTTGAGGCTCGACTTAGTGTTGGGCAATATCTTGCGTTCGCAAGAGCTTTGTGAGATCGACCTTGATGAGGCGGCCGCACCGGAAGATGTCACTGATGCGGAGATCGGCAACGGTCTGCTAAATCAATTTCGAACTACTGTCGATTATCCGCGTCGTCGACTCATTCTTGCACCCATTTCATCATCAGCTTGGATGAGATTTGCGCAGGAAGGAGAAATGTTCAGGCTACATGACCAATATCAAATGGCGGTGAAATCATTCACCAGCGCCATCCTTCTAAATCCTCGCTGCCCGTTGCTTTACCTGAAGAGGGCATCTGTATACAAGCATTCAAATCAAGACGTGCTTGCCCTGCGTGATCGCAAGAGAGCCCGGGAGCTCGCCACTGATCGTCAACCATGATTCTTTATGCCGTGTAGGGGAGGGGCCTGTCCCCTCCCGCGGTGCTGAATGTGTAGAGGAGGGCTTGTCCCAATACTGTTCACTTAGGCGAATTGAATCCTCTGTCCGTCGCTGTCCTTGCCGCCCCTGGGAGCGCCGGCGTCCCGCCGGCTTTTGATCGTCGCCGGCGTGGCAGCATAAGATGCTGCCACCACAAATGCAATCAGGTGCCGGCGGGACGCCGGCGCTCCCAGGTTTCACCCAAGCGTTAAGTGAACTGTATTGGGACAAGCCCCTCCCGTTGTATGGACATATCGATTGATGGAGCGTAGGGCATCGACAATTGGTTTACAATGCCAGCATGAACCAAAATAATGATTCCGAGCACACTGCCGTGATTGCCGTTGCCATCAGCCAATCGAGCCCAAAGAGTGCCGCAACGCTCGCGGCCGTCCATGATCAATCATGGAGCGAATATTTCCTCCGGACCGGACATCCTTATGAAGCACCGACGAACATCGCGTTGCCGGACAGAGAACACTATTGGCAGCAGCAGTTACTGCTTGCCGAGCCCCGTGATCTAGCCGTTTTTCAGGCCGAACGAGAAAACTTCGTCGTAGGCTTCAGCGTCCTCAAAAAGCAACGCAGCGACAATTTGGCTCACATCGAGTTGTTATGCGTAATGCCAGAACATCGAAGAAAGCACATTGGGAGCAGCTTGTTAAAGCACTCAATCGACTATGTACGCGATCACGGGTTTTCCAAAATATTAGTCTGGACAATGGAAGATGATAACAACTCGATTCAATTTTTTGAATCAAGTGGCTTTCGACTTGATGGAGCTTATCGAAAGTATCCCTCTGTTCCCAAACAAGTGCGATATGCCATCGCAATTACACCGTGGTAGATTGGCACCACAATTTCCACACTGGCACAAAGTAATCTCGTCCGGCGGCAGACCAGAAATGGCGCACAACCAAGGAATCGAACCTTGCCCTATCGTTTTGGAGACGGTCTGGTCACCACGACCTGTTGTGCATGGATGGAAGGGTAGACGGGTTCTGCCCCCGCTGTTGTCGAGTTGAAAGCTCGATGCCTTACGGACCCCTTTCCAATTCGGATCGCCTCCAAAGCAATGGCTGCCAGAGATGGGATCGAACCATCGACAGTCGCGTTAACAGCGCGATGTTCTACCGCTGAACTACCTGGCAATAAAAATTTGGAGCCGCTGATAGGAGTCGAACCTACAACCTTGAACTTACAAAGATCCTGCACTGCCAATTGTGCTACAGCGGCAGAAGGTCTAGTTCGTGGATGTGTTCGTGTTATTAGTGAAAGCATGATACTGATCCTGAATGTTCAAAGAGACAGCAAACGACGAATAGGACTGGAAGCTGAGCTCCCAATTACTATTGCTTTGATGCTGTAAGAACCGGATCACTGTATGACTTTCCTTTGAAACGAAATGGGCAGTCCGACGAACTGCTTACTTTCAGTTGTACCACGAACAATCGATTTGCGGAAATTATTTTTGGAGACGCGGGAAAATTCGTTGGAGTGAGCACCTGTTACACACGCATGGCACCAATAAGAGATGCCGCAGTGCGAACGAGTCCGGGTGGTCCGCCTTCATAAATCAGGAAACGTTCTTCCCATTCTGGATCGAACTTTTGCTTGTAAGCACGCAAGCCTTTGTACGAGAAGAATCGATTGAGATTATTGTATATCAGGAAGGCGCCTTTCTCTTCCAGAGATGCGCCAGGCTTATCACCGACACCAGAAAGTGCGGCCAGCCCCAGGCTAAAGTGAGTAAACCCCAGTTCCTTCAATGCTTGTAGCAACTTACCGAATAAGTAATCCATGGTACCACTGGGGACATTCTGGCGGTGTCGCATCATATCGATAGTCACTTCGCCTTTTACGTAAGACGGAACCTGATCGACAAAAGCAATAATCTCCTTCTTGTCGTCTCGCAATACAAATAGCGGATGCGACTGAAGAGCTGCACGATCGAACTGACCCAGACTAAACCCTCTTTCTTTCCGGCCTGGCAATGAAAGCCATTCGTCCGACACTTGTTGGATCGAATCAAGAATGACTACAGAATGCGGCGGCAACAGGCGCTCAAGGGTGAAACCCTGTTTATCGAATTTGCGCAATGGTGCTTTAAATGTTTTTGCCTTTATTGTTGACGTGCAAAATTTTTCTAAATCAACTACAGCATCCTCCCCGACTTTCAAAACGTCGAGATCAAGCCTCTTATACATTGGCAAGAAATCCGGAGTTATTTGCATGAATGCGACATTCCAACCATTGTTATGGCAAAAAGACAGAAACCGCGCGGTCAGCTCTGGCAAATCTTTTTCTGACCCAACAGGATCACCAAGAGCAACGGCAATATTGCGAACAGTTTTATATGCGATGAATGAATTTTGGTCGCCGCCAAAGAAAAACGATTTGTCCGGCAACAATTTCATCTCATCAAGAGCACTACGCCCATTCTTGTCCAATATTGCCTTTGCAAGTAATCGTTCTCGGGGCAATGTGGACAGTTCATATTCTAGAGGTCGAAAAATACTGTAGAGAGAGAAGACCCCAGCCAACATTCCCAAAACTCGCAATGACTGTAGAAATGATGCTCCGTGTTGAGTATGTGCAACAAGATCATTATTGCCTTGCAAAGTCAGCTCACGAAATGTGCGATACACGGCATCTGACCAGGCAAAGTTGATACCAAAGTCCTTCTGATCCAGAAGCCAGAAGCCGACGGCACCATACAAGAATGCAACACCCATTGAAATCAGGACGAACTTGATCGCTCTGTGAATTCCTCTAGGCTCGCTCCGAACAGTAAAGCTTCCTTTCCACATCCACAGCAGCACCATCGCCATCGCTGTGGGAACCAGAGCCGTTAGCGGCAAAGTCAGGTCTTGGCTATGGTCGACCACCCAATTAATACGTTCGGTGCCGATTCGAGCAAGCAAATTCAGCAGTGAGATAAAGGTCAATGCAAAAGAAAGAATCCAGGCCACGCGCTTTCTTCTGAGGAGGTTAAGCGACAAATAGATCAGCATAAGACCAAAGGCGCTGGTAAGTGAGCGACTCCATTGATACACCGAGTATGGTACCAATGCCGTAAAGAGCTTTGGATGGGCCGCCATGCGAATGAACAAAGGATGAACAACGCAAACAAGCCCGCTCAAGAAGGTAACGAGTGCCACCACTCGCACGCTCCACAACGCCTTGATATGGATCGGGTCCGCCTCATGCGCGGCTTCCGCTAATGCTTCGATCTCGCTGTGCGCTGAGGTCGGATTCTCATCGCCCATTGAATAGGCAACATCAGCATGTTGGGCATCCAATTGTGAATCCATCGGGTCTTCGTCAGATTCAACCGGGCTGTCCAAGGTATGTTCTTTTTCGTCTACCATCATTTCACCGATTAGCTTCTCGGCCGCTCCTCAATCGATTACGAGATGCGAGCAAACAGGCCTGGGTAGTGCGTGACTAGCCCATCTTTATCGACTTCTATATTTCTATGAAAGTCGCTGTCAACAGAGTCAAAATGATAGAGGAGGGTGTCCATGCGCGTGTAGCGCTGCAAGTCTGCATGGATTGAGACCTCAGGCAACGTTACATAAACGACCGTAATGTCCGCGGCCTGCCCTTTGGCGAGCTGAAGGCGACGAATGGGCAAAGTGTTTGTAAATGGGCTGATTGAAAGATCCACGTCAATGAGTCCTTGCAATTGGATCAACTCTTCGTCCTTGTCGTTGAACCACTGCCCCGTCTCAACGTTTCGCCGAAGGATCAGATGTTTGTTGCTGCCAATCACAGACACTTCCAATCGCAGTGCATTCCACAACTTATCACACGCTAGTTTGTAGTGGACTGCGAAGGCCTCCGCACCGCCACCACTGAGAAAAACAGATTCCGCAACTATCCCATCTGTGTGTTCAGTTAGTACCAGGTGCTCGCGCTCCGTGCTTGAAAGTCCTTGCCATCTGGCAATGATGCTGCGAGTTTCTTGCGAAGTTGTTTCTGTCAATTTTCAGCCCTTTTGGATGCGAATGATCTGATGTTCTGGATCAACGATATATCTCAGCTGTCCCCAGAACGACTGTCCAAGCAGTGGTGCCGAAATACCGGAGTTAATCACAACAGACACTTGAAGATCGCGAACGGAGGCCGGTCCAAGTACAATGGAGCTGACTTTGAAGAAGTAACTGTCACGGCTGCCACCGACGCCGCCGGACTTGCCATAACCACTGTCAGCCGGTCGTGAGATGTCGACGCGGCCCATTTGCTTATCCGAAAAAGCGGTAGTTGAGCAACCGGTATCGAGGTACATATCGCACTCACGTCCGTTAACTTTAGGTGTGACAAGGATTAATCCGTTAGACCAGATAAAGGGCTCACCCATCGACCTGTATGCATTCTGTCGAGACTGATCGGCTGGATGCTGATGGTCGACCGTCGTTTTCTTCAAGAAGCGGATCACCCTCGAGCGGGGATCGACTTCGTAAACATACTTACCGAAAAAATCTTCGCCGATCAAACCGATCGGTTGGTGTTCACCACCGGCCCGCTTTGCCCCATCATCATCAACATAGGACACCGGGATTCGAGCTGATTCCCGCCCCACAACAACATCCGCATCAAACTCATACACTTGAACTTCGCCGCCAACGCCTATCGCTCTGCCCGCTTTGTGTGACTTGGAAATGTCGACGCCATGGGCGACGAGCAAGCTCTTGTCAAAGTGCATTCCATGGGCGCCAGTGTCCCATATGGCCGGGACCATTTTGCCGTTGATCATCACGTTTAAGACCATGCCCTGGCGAGTGTTAGCATACGGAACTTCTGACAGAACCTTGTAACCCATATACCAATCGGTCGGATCTAACTTCGTCGGACCGCTGCTCTTATTGGTTATCCATGAAGAATCGCCGGCAGCAGTCGCCAACGTGGGCGATAGACCATTTAATGCGACCTGTGCCTGTTGGGCAGCGGCGGAACTGGGATAGCAACGAACAATTTCGCCAAATACAGTTTTAGCGTTCTGCAAATTCCCTAGATTTTGCCAACACAACGCCTGATAGTACATCGCGTTGTCGGTTTGGAAACCGGCTTTCTGGGCCGCAGCGAAGTGAGTCAGCGCTCCGCGAAAATCACGCTTCTGATAAGAACTAATGCCACTATCGAAAGACGCATTGGCAGCGCGAACAGAGAACGGCTGACAGAACATCAGAACTGCCAGAGCGCACATCAAGGATAAACATCTTGCGCTGATCATGTACCGCATCTGCCACGGCTCTCCAAAAGTATAGTCCTAGAATACATCCATCGCGCAGAGGTGATGGTAAGTACTATCATGGACTGCCGGTGACATCGATGGATACTTCGAGGACATCTGCGACCAAGCTTGCTGAAGAATTGCAGAGGCCACCTTGCCCTCCGGCACATTGAGCACATCCTGAGCAGAACCGCCGGCTTGTCGCAAAGTTGTCGCTTTGCCGAAATATTGAATTTGCTTATCGATCGCTGCAACAACAGAGTTTCGGAACGGCTCGCATCCGGCGGGGACTGGCTCCGCCATTAATCGCTGACGCGCGGCGACAACGTCCCTATAGTAGGTCGCGTAGGCATTTTTATAAGACTGATTTGGCTGAAACAGCGTGTCGATCATCACTAGCTTGGCCTGCAAGCATTTCAGAATCAAAGAATATGTGTGATTGACGAAGCGGCGTTCAGCCGGCGGAATGCCAGTAAGGTCTTTCGGCAAAGCCGTCAGAGCACAGGGATATTTATGCCCGGCAGGCGGTCCGATGTTCTGCGGATACCAATCATCAGCTTTCTGCTGGGCACAAGCCGGTAGCATCCAAGCGGTCGCCATCGCAAGCAATACAATTTTTCGCACGGCCAAATCCTCCCAACAGCTTAACTGTGCCCGGTCAGTTGTCCGCATCAAACCCCGAGCGCGAAAGTAACCCCACCCGCCAAGCAATGCACCACTTGCTCGGCATGGCGGGCACGGCAAACGGGACTCGTAAAAACACCATTGCCGACACCCAATGACATCCGTAAGCTTGGACGATATTCGACATTTTCAATACCCTGGACTAATCCTGGCTACTTATAGACAGGAAAAACTGAGGAGCTCAAATGACAGGCGATGTGATGATGGCAAACCTTCAAGTGCCCATGTACATGAACTCATTATCGACCCGAGATCTAGTAACAGCGTTCATGGATCTGGACGAAAGCCTGGGCTTCAATCATGCATCAATGAGCTCCTGCGACAATCCGGTCTTGTTAGGTATTGAACGTGGTTCGTTGACCATGACGGATGTGGAAGGCATTCTCGGACAGTATTGCTACCTGCCGGCCATGATCGTGGAATTGCTGTCTGTTGCCAAAAATCGCTTTGCCGGCTTCAACCATTTAGAAAGCGAACTAAGTCTGAACATCCAAGAAGAGAGTGGTTCTCGCACCGGTGGGGTCTCTCACTATGCAATTCTGAGAAACGGGCTTTTTAAAGAGCTCGGATTCGCGGAGCCGAGGCGCATATCGGCGCCGACAGCTGAATTTTTGATTGCTCTGGAAGATTCCTTAAAGGAGTCGACTCCAAGTTTTGTGCTGGGAAATGTCTACGGCCTGGAAAACTCAGCCGTACCAGAACTGTCGGTAGTCGCAACCATCATCAACGCCTACGCCAAGTTAAAAGGAAGCGAATGCTGCCTTCCAAATAGTTTTAAGACAGCCAAGCAACTCAAAAAAATAAAATTAAACGAACCGAACCTGGCAATGTTTTTTGCGATGCACATACTCGACTTCGAGGTCGGACACAAGAATCGCTTGGCTCTTGCCACCATCAAGCAGAGCGAGAGCATGGCTTTAAATGTGAGCGAATTCAAAGACGGTTTTGAGTTTGTTCTGGATCACATGGATAGCTGGTGGAATCAATTAGCGAAAGCTACTTCCGGCTTGCAACAAGGGAATTTGGTTCACTTGGACGCAGCTCGGTTACACCGTTCAAGTAAGGAACGAGGACGCTCGGTACTTTGACGCTACCATCAGCCTGTTGATAGTTTTCCAAAATTGCGGCAAATGTTCTGCCAATAGCCAGACCTGAACCATTCAACGTGTGCATATATCTGGCTTTTGTCCCGTCAGCGGGCTTGTATTTGAGATTCGCCCGACGTGCTTGGAAATCGCCGAAGTTGCTGCAGGAACTAATTTCGCGGAATTTATTTTGCGCCGGGAACCAAACTTCCAGGTCGTAGCACTTTTTGGCAGAAAAGCCCATATCACCAGCGCACAGTAGCATGCGACGGTACGGCAATTTCAATGCCTCCAATATCGCTTCAGCATCGGCAGTAAGTTTTTCGTGTTCTGCATCGGAATTTTCCGGCAAGCAGAACTTCACCAATTCAACTTTATTGAACTGGTGCTGACGAATATAGCCGCGAGTGTCCTTTCCGGCAGAACCGGCTTCCCGACGGAAATTGGGAGTGTAGGCGCAATGATGAATAGGCAGCTGCTCTTCCTTCAGAACCTCGTCGCGGTAGAGGTTGGTGACCGAGACTTCAGAAGTTGGGATCAGATACAACTCGTCATCAGCACACTTGTAGAAATCGCCGTCGAACTTGGGCAGTTGCCCGGTGCCTTGCATACTGGCGCGGTTCACCAAGATTGGCGGAAATACCTCGCGGTAGCCCTTGGCCCCATGCAAATCAAGCATGAAATTCATGATCGCACGTTCCATCTTGGCGCCCATATCCATGAGCACCGTGAATCGTGACTGAGCAATTTTTACGCCGCGTTCGAAATCCAAAACGCCGAGCGACTCACCAAGTTCGTAGTGATGCTTGGGATTCTCGATCTTCGGTATCTCGCCCCAGCTCTTAATTTCAACGTTCTCAGTTTCGTCTTTGCCGACAGGAACGGAATCATCTGGCGCATTAGGAATTGCCAACAACAGCGTTTCCACCCGCGTGTCGAAATCGCGCCTCAGCTCGTCGATCTTCGCCGCGTTCGCTTTGATTTCTTTAGTCTCTTGCTTCAGAACATCTGCTTGCTCTTTCGCCACTTGTCCGGACTTGAACAAGTTAGCAATCTCGTTCGAGCGACGATTCAACGCTTCCGATTCCGTGAGCGCCTTGCGGTATTCCAGGTCGACCTCCAACAACTCGTCTATTGGAAAATCGCCATTGCGGCGAGCAAGGGCTTTGCGCACTTCTTCTGGTCTATCGCGAATGATTTTTATGTCGAGCATGATTGTCCTGAGATTGAACTTTTTACTTGAGCAATCGTATTTAAAGGGAGTTGAAATTATAGCCAACCAGGGGTCAATTAGTATGACTGACGGGTCGAAACGAGACGTACCGTTGCATTTGACAACTCCCGCTCACACAAAGGATGTCGCAAGACTGGGTGAGGAAGCGGCAGCCGCCTTCTTCGCAAACCTTGGCTACACACTTTTGGAACGAAATTGGAGATCCGGACGCTTCGGCGAGATAGATCTGATCCTGCGATCGAAGGAAGGCGTCGTCATCTTCGCTGAAGTAAAAACGCGACGTAAAACGCATACTGCCTCTGGTTTCATCGACTTGGGATTCGACGCGATAGGTTGGCAAAAGAGGCGGAAGATTCTAATAACTGCCAGATCCTATCTGGCCCGGTTCAAAGAGTCCGATTGCGGATACCAATGCGACGCGGTGCTTGTGACCTACACCGCAATCAAGCGCACCGGCAACAAACTCCAGATGGAAGGGAGCCAAATCCTGCACGTGCCTGGCGCGTTCGACTCAGTTTGAATGCTTACCCGGGTCTCAAACAACAAATGGTATCATATACAGTATCATTAGGCACCAGTTGATTGCCGTGGTGCCTAGTCCTGTAGTGGCAGCATCTCATCTGCCATGTTTCTGCCGATAGAGCCGCCATCCGTTACTAAGGATTAGCGCCCCTTGTATAGCGGTATACTGGGTTTGTCTGCTGGTCATGGACCGAGGAGCGCTATTGCATGGTAATCGTTGAAATTCTGGTAGGAATCATCATCGCCACTGTTATCCTGGCCGGGATTTCGAAGATCGGAGCTCCCATAGCTGAAGCCTTTGCCGATCGACTGAAACTAAAATTCCAAGAGCTGGGACCAGAACAGGAGCGAGAGCTGAGATCTCGAGTTGATTTTCTGGAAAACGAAGTTCGCTCCTTGCAACAACAAGTGAATGCCCTACGAGATTCCGATGACTTTACGGCAAAACTGCTTGAGGCAGACAAAGCAGAAAATGCTCCGACTGTGCTACGAACGCAAAAACCAATTCGCGACAAGAAAGACTGACGTCCGCCTACTTTTGACTTCTAGTTGAAGGCTGAAGCTGGATCATCGTACCGAACCCGCCGGCATTTCCGCCGCTTGTGATCATCGTCTGTGGCAATACACCGTCCCACTTTTTCACGCGTTCCCACTCAATTAGAGTCGGAGACTTCTGCAGCGCTTGGCTCTGAAGCTCAATCGACTTAGCTTGGGCTTGCGCCTGCGCAATGGTAATTTCCGCTTCTTTCCTAGCCTTATCCAATTCGTATGACTTCTGAAGCGCCTGTTGCTCCATTACCTGTTTTTGCGCAATGGCGGCCTGTAACACTTCAGGCAGTCCGACGTGCGTTATAGGAATATCGGTGACTTCAACCAATCCTTTAACATTCTCCCGCACCAAAGCGAGAACCTGATTCTTGATGATGTTCACGTTTTTCGTTGCGGCGTCCGCTTTGTATTGCGAAACTACTTGCCTGAATGCTTCCTGCACTTGGGGCGCAACTAGCCGATCGTAAGGATCGCCGGAGTATTTTTCGTAGAGCGTAGTTATCTGCGCTTCCGGTATTCGAAAGAGAACTTTGTAGCTGATAGTTATTGGCTGTTGATCAGCAGTTAGCGGATCAGCCTGGCCATCACGAGCCTCTTGCTTGGTCGAATACTCGACAATTCGGTCTATGGCCGGATTGTAGAATTGGACACCCGAACTCAAGAGATCCTTATCCATTTTGCCGAGGCTCACTCTGATGCCACGCTGCCCCGGTTCAATAATTGTGCAGGCAGACAGTACGCTAGATAGCAGTATTATCGGCAGCGCCGTACCCATTTTCATTTGCAGCCCCTTGGTTACTCATTGAACGCATAGCGTAGTTGGTCATTGAAATTATGCCACCCCCCAATGTCACGGGCGTGAATTGGCCAATTATTTTGCGCTTTTCGGGAAGGAATTTTTTTGCTGCCGCATCGCATTGGGTAAACTTTCCTTGCCAAGCGACGGCAAAGCGAAGCTGCGGGCTCAATTGCACATAGACCTGAGCCGGTAGCCGAGCTTAGTGGGCGCCGATGTGCCCTTGGACGGCCGGCGGTAAACTTAGTTTTCACGTACATCCGGCACTGTTTATACCGAACAAGGAGCCGGACGCATTTACTTTTGCCTGTGGATCTCGCACGCAAGAGCACGCAAGCATCAAATGAATCTGGCAACTTCTGCCCATACATGAGCGGAGAGCTTACCAGATAATTGATGACAAACTCGCTGATAGAAACCCGATAACTACCAAAATGGCCGCTGCGGAGCTCATACGAACTACAGAACCCCGGCTGAGCAAGCCGTTTGCCGAAACTATCGCCAGAATAACAACGTCGAGCAGAGTGAATTCATTGAGGTAAAAGAGATGGCCCAACAGACAGGCGAAAGCCGCACAACAGGCACTTATCGCGCTAATGACCGAAAAGATGATCACTCGGTAGCAAAAATGATTATCCCATTTGCAGTTGGACTGGCATTAGGCTGGGGTGCCAACGCAGCTACAGACAACAACAATAACAATAACAACATTGATCCCAGCACCAACCGAACAAACCAGCAACAGATGCGCTAAAGGGGCATGTTGATTACGAGCATAATTGCAAGCATTGTATTGAGTGTTTTGGGAACAATTCTTTTGAACGGTTTACTGCACTTGTTCTTTCGTGGACGTTAACCAATACGCTTAGCTCGGAGCCGTAGAGGTAACGTTCTTGGCTTTCAGTGAGTAAGTGGATTTGTCCATCCATGACCCTGTCAGCGAACTTCGGCGCCTCGCTCGCCGTATTTAGGAGCTCCTAATTACATTCGCTGGGACGCAGCCGCCAGTTTCGCCCTAAACTTTGACATTGCTGCCTCGGCGGCAATCTCACCGGCGCGAATTGATTTAGCCAACTGTTTAGGGGCAAACGAAAATGACGTTGCATCATCAATGTCTGGCTCGATCATTACGTCAGCGTCTGCAACCGCTTTTTGTTCTATTTCCGCCAACATAATGCTCAGTGCGCGATCGGATAAATTCATCACGGTCTTGAATTGGTCAGCGTTATCATAGTCCAACTTGGAGTGCAACCGGACCGCGACAACGAAATTCGCACCGGCGGCTTCAGCTGTATTTGTCGGCAAGTTAACTCGTAGCCCGCCGTCTATGAATCGTTTACCATCAATATTTATTGGACGATAAAAAATTGGAACCGTCGAACTTGCTTGAACGGCGGTGCCGACATCTCCCTTAGTGATCCAGACCGGGCGCGTGTCCAAGACATTGACACCAATGGCGGCAAACGGCGTTTTCAGATCCTCAATGTTGCGCATGTTCTGTGGGATGTGCCTGTTCACGAAGCGCCTGATCGTGTCACCGCTATATAAACCGATTTGTGGCTTCAGTCCGATCAATTTTTGAGCGCCATAAGCCGGCAGGTGCATAAGTGCTTTCATCCAGATCGGCTTTGGAAAGAATGCCTTTCCAAGCTCCCCACTCAGTGCCAGCCGTTCAATCTCAACGGCGCTCACTCCAGCACTATAAAGACTGCCTAACACAGCACCAACACTAGAACCGGCCACAAAGTCAACCTTGATTCCTTCACGCTCCAACACCTTCATCACGCCTATATGAGCCGCACCACGAGCACCACCACCGGCCAGCACAAGTGCTATCCGCGGTCTGCCGGACAATTGCTTTAGTCTAGATAAACCATCTGTTGATCCTGTTGGAGTCGACTGGTCCCCGGACTCTATCTCTACTTGACCTTGGTTGGATTCTGGGGTTTGTGCTGGGGACGGGGCAAGAACAAATGCTTGAATGATGATTTGACAGAGTAAAAGCCTAGAGGCCAGAAAACAATTAGCCATGTTGAACTCTCTTTGGTAACAGCGACGATTATCACATGACGCGGAATCGGAAACTGCGATCAACAGATGGGTTTTCGCCACCATTTGCTCGCCTTTGACCGTGAAGAAAATTGCCTGAATATTCAGCGGACTCAATTCCAGTGGCAATCGTCGCCGGAAGCTCTGTGGCTGTACGGATAAACATTTGCTTTATCGTGTTCTGACGAAGTAAGCACCATGTTCAACAAGGCTTGCTAAACCGCGCTCAGCGTGCGACTCTTGGATGTCTCGTTGCCTCGAGTAAAAGGCGCAGGTGAGCTGTCGATGCTCGCTCACCTGGACGGCGAATAGTTTCAGAAAGCCTATCTTGCAAGCATGGTTAAGGGACATCAGGAACGTGAAACTTTTCGCGGTTCTGCGAGTCTCCCCTATATGACGAATGCGGGCGTTTATATCCGCGCATGCCAAGAAGTGGGCGTGGGAGCTGGTGCTCATCATCCAACGACAGTGGATCGACCAATCATCTCCGGGTCGCGGTGATGGTCTTCTTCGAGCCGAGCACGCTGAGACTGATTACACCCTACGAATTGAACTTCCCTTTGACATTTAGGTGATTACGATGCAATCAATGAACAACGAACATACTTCTGGCAACCACACAACTAACAAGCTGAACGACCTACTCGAAGGAGAGATGTCAGCAGTAGAAACTTATAATACGGCTCTAAAAACCGTAGAAAATTGGTCGTGCAAGACAGAGCTTGAAACAGCAATGCAGTGTCACGAAGAAAGGGCCAGAGCGATAACAAGTAAAGTGCTGGAATTGGGCGCTCAGCCGTCTCAATCATCAGGAGCATGGGGCGCTTTCGCCAATACGATGGAAAGTGGAGCAGCTTTGTTCGGTGAAAAAGCGGCCGTTTCCATGCTTGAGGAGGGTGAAGATCATGGGATCAAACAATACAAAGAACTCTTGGACGATTCAGATCTCGCAGTTCAGCAAGTCGCGCAAAATTTTTATTCTAGACAGGAAGGCACACACAAGATGATTAAAGACCTCAAAACTCGGTTGGCATAAGCAAGCTCGATGCGCTAGCTGGCAATTTCCGCAGAGCGAGGAGAGCACGTCAGCTTTCCTCGCTCTGTCACACGCGCGTCATTTGGTTTGCCGGTGCGGAGCGAAATTACTCATCGTAGCGCGAAGGATTAACGAAAAACGTCTGTCGTGGAAGCGATAGAACTAATAAGACTACATCGCGACAATTTCGGCTTATGAGATAACGACACGCTAAATCTTGCTCTGTGACTTCGCCACTGGTGGAACACTACTTGCGTCCGCCTTGTCTATGTCACGTTCGAGGAAGTAGTTCAGAGCCGTTCGCAGTGCGGCGATCGCAGCCAGCTGCCCGATTTCATTCCAAGTTGGTGCAACGGCCGTGCGCATCACGTCTGCGGCCAACTCAAACTCAAGTGCCAGAGCCAGCCAGCGCCCAAGATACAACCTTATAGCGGACTGAGGTGCCCTAATGACAGCAATGCGGGCCACCGTAAGCACAACACCAATAGCCACAATGACGACAGCCACAGCTTCAGTGCCGATTGCGGTGAAAGACACCAACTGTTTGAGGAATTCTTCGATGTTCACAAGCCTGGCATAGGTCCGAGAGGTCACGCCATTCTAATGCCATTTGCGATCAAAGTCAGGCGATGGTCAATCTCGGACAAGCTGACTATATTAAATTGGTAAACTGCAAAACTCGTTTTCGTCGAAACTTACTCGAGACATGCACATCTGCTACTCTTCAATCTTAATTCGCGTGAACAGAGGGTGAGTGATATGGCTAACTGCAAACACGTGTACCAAATCCGTGAAGTCACACCATCGGCGCAAGGGTGCGAACCCTGCCTGCGAATCGGAGCCAATTGGGTGCAACTGCGCATCTGCGAAACATGCGGGCATGTAGGATGCTGCGATTCATCAATTAACAAGCATGCCACCAAACACTTCGAAGGCACGAAGCACCCGATCATCAAATCGTTCGAAATCGGCGAAGACTGGGGTTGGTGCTACGAAGACAGTGTCAAGTTAGAGAAATTGCCCGGACCCTGCATTCAAGCCTAGGCGTTCCCAAGATGAATATCATTGATGCCCCCGACGAGGGAAACTGCTTGCCAAGGTCATTTCAAACAAAAATAGCTTTGCTATCATCGGTGTTACTTGGCCTTGCAGCAACCGGGTGCAGCACGACATCCGCAGGTGAACCCACCCGGTCGGACAACCAGAAGCCGATCGTTATTGACAATGGACAACCATGGTATTTCACGCGCCGAGATCTGGCAAAATTGAGTAAGCAATACGAACGCGATGCGTCACTGTACACAGAGCTAATCAAGAAAGATCCCAGTCGCCAGCTAAATTACATGAGGCGGGGTGATGCATATTTCGGACTACACCAATATGAGAAGGCAATCACCGATTACAGCAAGGTAATAGAGTTCCATCCAAAATCTCGACTGAGTCACAATCCAGCATACCTGAATCGTGGAGCAGCCTATGCTTATAGCAAGCAATTTTCCAAGGCGATACCTGATTTCAACAATGCCATTCAACTGGATCCGACCGATTATGAGGCCGTCGCGAACAGAGCTACGGCCTACGAGGAAACTGGCGATAAGGCGAAAGCGCTTGTCGATCGTCGATCAGAAAAGTCTTTGCGCGATAAGTTCGGTCCATTTGCTGATGCTTCGCCATCAACGCGGTAAGTTCTATCAACTAAACTGTTCATGACGCTTGAAGCACTATCTCAGCGTCCTCCAATTGTGTATTTTGTATTCGCTCCCCAGCGGGATGTGTCAACGGCTGCAACCGAAATATGATTTGACTGTGACCCAACAGATACGAGCCGGTTGTGCCGGACATTTCAGGAAGGAGTTCCGGACCATGGAAAGACGTGAGCCATTGACCATAAACTACGAGCGATTGATCGATGAGTTCGAGGACGACTATGTGTTGTCCATATGTGAACGCCCCTGGCACGACGCCCGCAACCTAGCTATTGAACATGCTAACTCCCTACACGTGCGGGCAATGACAGCATTTAACCTCGAACATCTCGACGAGGCAATCTGGCTTGCTGAGCGGGAGACTAGCTTCCTATGCCGCTTCTTTGGGGCGAACAATCGGTACGCCAAGCGCAGCCAGGTCCAGCTCAAAACTTTTCAAAATTGTGCAGAAGGGCTGATGCAGAAGGCATCATGAAGTGCGATTTCATCTGTCTTGAAATAGAAACGGGCGTGTCACGAGCAGCGCCTCTACAGCAATAGAACACTCGTGACACCACTCAGCGCGACTTGATTTCGGACTCAATAACTCTGAGTTGGTGCTGCGCTTCTTTGTAGTGGGCAGACTTGGTGTCACCGCGTTTTTTGAGTCCGTAAATTACGTAATCTAGCGCTTGCTTCGCCTGTGTGAGATTTCCCTTCTTAAGCGCCACCTTACCTTGCCATTCCATGCTGTCGAGGAAGCGCGGATCCAGTTCTCCAAAAGACTCGGACAAACGGTGAGCCTCATTAAAATGCGCTGCCGCTTCATCAATATCGTCGACCGCAAATGCTTTCTGCCCCAGCGCTAATGCTTGATTGTACTGTTGAGTTGGGGTCAACTGGCCTGAAGCAACCGGTTGCGCGGCACCAGTCGGCTCACCGGGAGAAATCGCCGTCGTTGAAGCTTCAGGAATGTTTGATTTATTTGAGCTTGGAACTAGTTCTTCGTAACTACCAGGACGCGGTGTAGGCTGGTTTTTATTGTGCGTCACTACCGAAAAGCTGACGGTTAGAGCAAGTAGTCCGATAACCGCGATCCCGACTGACACTGCTCTGGGCGACAATCCCAGCGTCTTTCCCGACCCATAGTTTTTTAGCGAATACTCCGTGATAGCCTGCGGCTCCACGATGGATGATGCGATCGCGGCCCGCATCTCTTCCATGTTCTGAAACCGATCTACGGCTTCTTTCGCCATAGCCTTGAAAACGACTTGCTTTAGCTCCGCTGGGCAGTTCAATTCCGCGGCAAAATCCGGCGGCGCCTCATTGACGTGCATGTACATGCACTGCATCGGATCATCAGCAGAAAACGGCGGTTTACCGGTTAAAGCGGTGTACATCACGCAACCTAATGAATAGACATCAGATCTAGCGTCAGGCACTTTCGCTCGGCATTGTTCCGGACTCATGTATTGCGGCGTCCCAAAGGTATCGCCAGTGGCCGTCAACTTGCCATCAGAATCGTCATTTGGTGCAAGTATTTTAGCGATACCGAAGTCGATTACTTTGACAAAATCTGTATCCACACCAACTCGGACCAACATTATGTTCGACGGCTTGACGTCCCTGTGGATGATATCAGCCGCGTGCGCCGCTGCCAATGCATCGCACACCTGCCTGAAAATATGCACCACTCGGGTGGCAGGCATCGCACCATGGGCGATGCGCTCTTGCTCCAGATTGGTGCCTTCGAGGAAGTCCATTACCAGATACGGCTGCCCATCGTCACTGATAAAGAAATCGAACACTGAAAGAATATTGGGATGGCTCAACGCGCTTAGAGACTCTGCTTCTTGCTGAAATCGCTTGAGTGCAGCGCCGCTTGCCACCAGTTGTGGCAGCATCGTTTTGATCGCCACCTTTCGCTTCATCAACTTGTGCTTGGCTTTGTATATGCGCCCCATGGCGCCTCCAGACACAGCTTCCAAAATTTCATAACGTCCGGCCAGAACCGATCCAGGACTCAGCTCCTCGGCTATTGGTGTAAGGCGCGTTCCGTCAAATGGGCAATTTAAGCCATCTATATCCACATACTCTTCTGCGCACGTCGCGCAAGCGTACCGTCGAGATTTGGCGGTGTTCGATTCTTCTGCCATTTATACCGTTGAATCCGCCGTGATACGTCCAGAATGAATAGCCGCTACTAAAGAGGCATGGTCCTTTTCTACCTGATTTGCATAAGCGATTGAGAAATCCGCCACGGCCTTATCAAAAGCGTCTGTTTCGCCAAGATAACCGGCAACCACAGTCGAGTCTCCAGAGCGCGCATGCGCTTTCGCCAGCACACCACCCAGCATTTCAGACATGCATACCAGATGTTTTGCGCTCCAAGACTCAGTGTCCAACTTCACTTTAGTATCTCGCAGCTGACGGACATAGAAATCCTTTCCATCGCCAAGTCGCATCCACCCCAGAAAGATATCACTTGCTGACTGAATAATGCGCTGTCCGGCGACGACCCGCTGCCCCTTGTTTTCAAATGCGCTGCTACCGACGTATGGCTCCAACACAGACTGTCGCGCCTCCTTTAGTTGCAAAAACAAAGGATCATCGTCGGGTCCCAGGAGCAAGGCAATCGCGCAAGTAGTACCGACGCTTCCCACTCCAACTACCTTGATGGCAACGTCGACCAACCGATATCGCTCCAGCAGACGCTGCTTATCGTCCTGCAAGGATTGCTTGTAAAGCTCCAACCCCTCAGTCATCCGCTTTTCGAAAGTGCTATCGTCAGTTGGATGATAAACCAGTGGATAGTTGTCTTTGATTGCAAAACCGCCATTGGTTTGCTGAGTCAACTTCGGGAAGTAATGATAAACGTTCTGCTTTCGCGCCTTCTTCAACTGATCTTGTAGACCATCCTGAAAATTCCTATCTGGAGCTTCCGCCATTACACTTTCCCAGTCGACCTTGGCATACCAGATATCCAAAATCGGCATTCTGGAAAATTCTTCCATCCGCATTCTGTAAGCTCTGACGGCAGCCTCCACTGCCTCTGCTTCTACCTTAGGCTTCAGTCCATTGTCTCGGGCAATTAGGACCAAACTAACGGCCAGACGCTTTAAGTCCCATTCCCATGGGCCCGGAAGCGTTTCGTCAAAGTCATTCAAATCGAAGACCACATGACGTTCTGGCGTGGCAAAGGCACCGAAATTCAGGGCATGACAGTCGCCGCACACCTGTACTTTCACTTTGATGTTTGGCGTCTTCGACAAATCAGCGGCCATCACAGAGGACGACCCGCGAAAGAAGGTAAACGGGGTTTTGGACATCCGCCCATAGCGAATCGGCACTAACTCCGGTCGACGCCACGAATCCGATTCGTGCAACATTGCTACAGGATCGAGGCGATCAGCAGTAATCTCCCATCCGGCGTGATCTATGTAGGGAACAGCCGAGCGCAAAGCCTGACCACGCACCCTCCGTCCGTCCCTCGGGGTAGCCGTGTTGTCGTGCAACGTCGCCACAGGCTCGCTCTTTCCAGCGAGGTCATCTGATGCCATTAACTTGTACCTTCCCTGCCTATCCATTGATACATACCCCGAGCTTGACTCGGGAATCATACCGACAACTCAAATTGCCTCAAACGCTGGTCTGGTGAACGACTGCAGCAGAAATTCCGTAAATAGTGCGTAATTCCCCCAGTGACCGCGTGGGCCCGCTCTGATAACTTCCAAATACAACCAGGCGTGCTCCATCGAAATGGGTGGGCTATCGAGAGGATTTTTCGGTGTTTTGGAAAAAGAAAGAAAAGCCATCGGAAATTGTCAGAGAAGTTACGGCGTTTCACGCCAATCGCTTCGGAGCCTCCAGGCGAGCAACCAGCATGATTCCACTGGCAGCTTCCGGAACGACGCATGAAATCGCGCATACAAGCACAGTGCGCTTCCACCAACTTTTAATATCTCTTGAAGGCAATGAGCGAACTGGTTGCTTGCGAATAGTTTCTCGCAAACGCAAATCTCGTTCGGCGATCCTGATCTATAAAGGACGTGTGGTTGGCTGCCTGTACGGTGCAAAACAGATGGACTACCAGTGCCTGCAACAAGATGCCCATAAATTTGCTTTAGCTGATCTGGCTTCACCCGGAAACGTTCTAGATGCTTATGAGCTGCCTGAGGAGCTTGTTTTGGCAGCTGCATCGCTTTTCCATGGCGACGTCTTAAATATTGATACCAACGGCACCCCGCACGAAATGTTCGAGCAGGCGCTGAGATCGATTGCCGAATTAAAAATGCCTGGATGCATTGTTGTGAATACCGGCGGCGATGAAATGGTTTGCATGATTTACCTGCATGAAGGGCGCATTATTGGTGTGTTCTCCGCACGTGATGGTTGGGCAAAACCAACCTATGAAGTGGCAGTTGGCTATTTGAAAAATGCCAATCGCAACACCCGCGTAATGGCTAGTTACCTGCCTGTGCGTGATAATCAACCGCAATCTCTCGGATTTAGCTTAAGTGGACTGGATGAGCCAGTACGAAAACCCCGGGTTCAACAACAACTGCAAGCTGTGGAATCATTCGCCACCATTCAGGCGGAATCACGAACATACAGCAATCTTGAACCAGTGTATGCGCGCAAGCAACCGGCGCGACAGACAGGCGTGAATTTACGGCCTGCTAAGTACACTGCCTCGGCAGTAAGATCGAACAACGTTTTCACAATCGAACCTTAGCCCCGCGCAACAAAGTGTGCCGCTTGCAAACCGCAGCTCAGGCTTAACTCCGTTGTCATGTTAGGATTGCAGAATTCTCAGGAGTTCTCATGCTGCAGGTACAATCACCAAACTCTGAAATTCGCCCGAGCACGGCTAGTTCAAACGAACTGGGGCATTTGACGATCGGCGGTCTTGACACGATTGAGCTTGCAAAAAAATACGGCACGCCCCTTTGGGTCATGGACGAAAAAACGATAACCGATGCCATGAACGCCTACAAGAATGGCTTGGTCGGCTATGCTGATGCAAAAGTTCTCTACGCCGGCAAGGCTTTCCTTTGTTTAGCCATGGTGCATTTGCTAAAGCAAAATGGGCTTGGTCTGGACGTAGTTTCCTATGGGGAGCTGTTTACCGCCATGCAAGCGGAGTTTCCCGCTGTCGATATCTTTATGCACGGCAATAACAAATCAGAGCAAGAACTGACAGCTGGACTTGGATACGGCGACGTCATGATAGTGGTCGACGGAATTTCCGAACTGCAGATGGTGGCAAAGATAGCACGACAGCTGGGACGAAAGGCTTCGATCCTCGTTCGGGTTATCCCGGGAGTTGAGCCTGATACCCACGCGCACATCGTCACCGGGCACCACGACAGTAAGTTTGGAGTGCCCCTGGCGGATCTGAAAGCCTTCATTGCGCAAGCATTGATACTAGATTCAGTAAATGTTCTCGGACTACACGCGCACATCGGCAGTCAAGCTCATGAGCTTGAGCCCTATCACGAGAACATCGACATACTTGCGGATTGTTTCGCTGACATCAGTAAGTCCCTAAATGTGAAACTCACACATCTGGATGTCGGCGGGGGTCTGGGCATCGCTTATACGGCCGAAGACCAAACAACCCCTATCTACGACTGGGCCAAAAGTATCGAGACTCAGGTGCAATTGGCATTCAAAACTCGCGCCTTGCCACTTCCAAAACTGTTTGTAGAACCTGGTCGTTCCATCGTCGGACCGGCCGGTGTAACTCTGTATACGACTGGTCACTTAAAACAGTTACCGAGTGGAAAGGCTTTTGTTGCTGTCGACGGCGGGATGGCGGATAATCCTCGTCCAATCACTTACGATGCAAAATACACGGCTTGCAATGCTAGCCGCATGAATGCGCCATCTACGACGGAATCAGTCACCCTTGTCGGAAAATTCTGCGAATCAGGCGATATAATAATAAAGGAAACCAATATATCCGCTCAAACTGGCGACATTATTGCTGTGTTTGCCACCGGCGCCTACAATTACAGTATGGCGTCGAATTATAATCGCACTGCGCGCCCAGCATGCGTATTAGTCTCAAACGGGGAAGCAGAAGTCATCATTGAGCGCGAGAGTTCCGACGATCTCCTGCGCCACGACAGGGTGCCAAAACGATTGCTGAGGTAGACATTGGAACAGCTCTGGCTGCGAATCATCAATTACCACACTCAGGCTGGAATAGCCGAATGGGCGAATACTGCCAGAATCGCCATCGAGCTCATCGTCATCGGTTACGCAGTTATCTGGACCTGGGGGCGAATTCGCGGAACACAGGCTGAACGTCTGGTAAAGGGAATCGCGGTGATTGCCGCAGTTTGCCTGCTCTCGTGGATGCTCGGGCTGACTTTGATTACCACATTGCTTCAACAGCTGATTCCAGTCGCGGTAGTGAGCTTCGTTATTATCTTTCAGCCTGAAATTCGCCGCGGTCTCGGCTACCTTGGGCGCACTACATTTCGAGTTGATTTCTCCATCACAGACACGCCCAAGCAAAAGCGATTGGCTGTTATCCGCCACGTGATCGCAGCTGTGCGTGAGCTTTCCCGCGTTCGCACAGGCGCCTTGATCGTTATCGAACCGGCAGAAGGGGAACGTGATTACCTTAGTCCCGGAACGACCATCAACGGAGAAGTATCCAGCAACCTTCTGCTGAGTATTTTCGAACAGAAGTCGCCTCTACATGACGGCGCCGTAGTTATTAGAACAGACAAAATCGTCGCAGCGGGCGTGATCCTGCCGATCACCGACAACCAGAAGCTCAGCTTAAAGTACGGCACCAGACACCGAGCAGCAATCGGTCTATCCGAGATCTACGACGGACTGTGCATTGTGGTATCAGAAGAGACCGGATCCATATCGGTCGCCAACAGAGGGATGTTGGTTCGCTACGACACCGCCGACGATCTTGCAGATCCTTTGTCATACTTCTACTACGAAAGCCCGGCAGAGAAGAAGACAGCCACACCCTTCCAAGCATTTCTGGCTTTGTTTAGTGGCGGACACAAGAGCACCATCCCCGATACTACACAAAATGCGCAGGCAACTCCAACAAGTACATTTGTGGTTGGTCTGGATGATGAAGACGACGCTGAACCTGTCGATGATGATCAAGCTATTCTTGAGGACGTTCGCCACCAGGCCGCAGACGCCGATCCAACCTTGCGCTGAGCCCCGGGAGCGCCGACGTCCCGCCGGCATTGATCTACGAACTTGTTCGCTCCCAGGCCGCACAAGGGCCGTGCATGTCGCACGCTTCTACACAGCAATCGGACAGAACAACGTGGTGTTAATTATTGAATGAAAAGCCTGCTGAACGGTCACGCAAAATGCGAATGGCCTCGTGGCGGTGGCGCTCTGTATTCAACATTGAGAACAGCCGCACCCCCTCCTTCTTTTGGCTCTCGGTCTCTAACATACGCATCAATATTGCCACGGACCGGACATCCTCCTGGTTTTCTGATTCCATCAATTCAATCAGAGACTTTGCCAACACTTCAGTTGCCTTTTCGGTCAGGACCTGCATCATCAAGGGCCATCGAGAAGGCGACAAACTGAGCATCATCTTTTCTGCTATCTCATGTTTGACGGGATCGACTAGCATATCCAGCAGCTTTTCCGCTCCCGCCTTTTGATCCAGGTCGCCACGGGCCAGCAATCTTAAGATCTCAGTGCCAGCAAATGCTTTTCCGCCGTCGTCATCCCTGAGCATCTCCAAAAGGACACCCGCTTTCAGTTTAGAATCGTCGAATAGTTTGAGAAGTTCGCCAGCACTTTCAGGAGTCAGCGTGGCGCTGAGGATCGTCAGTGCCATATCCTTTTGATCTTTGTTCTTAGCCATTTCCATCAGGCGCTTCAAGGTTTTCTGACCTGCCGGTGTTTCGAGCATACGCGCCTGCGCAACCAGAGCTTCAGGAGTTTGAGCCAGCAGCAGGGTCTGCTTGGCGAATTCGGCAGTTTCAGATTTTGAGAGTTTGTCGAGCAGTGACCTAATTGACCTTTCCGGTTCAGCTTGCTCAAATGGACTGCTAATTCTATCGCTTCGGTCGCGCATTGACCCCATTAAGGCGCTCACGCTGCGCGCCTGAGCGGCATCGCCGGAACGAAGCATACCCATCAACATTTTTCTAACAGTCGCGTATTTCGTGTCGACCATCAATTTACCAAATTCCCGAACATTATCAGAACTGGCAAGCTGAGTCAAAATTGCCTCTGCATCCTTCTGTTGATCTGCTTTGCCCAACATTTCCAGGATTTTTTGCACACTTGTTTCACCGCCACCAGTTAACAATGAAGTTAAATCAAACTCAATGGATACTGATTCAATGAATCAGAGACCAGTAAGAATTAGAAAACAAGTCGATCGTCCGTTCATGGTTTACAATGTTAGTGATCTCGCATTAAT
>JADYXS010000469.1 GCA_021772155.1 Candidatus Obscuribacter sp. | reverse complement strand
TCCATCTCAAGGAGTAGCCGGACCGTGTCCGCCAGCTTCTTGTCATCTTCAACTAGCAAAATCTTCGCCATATTGGTGAATCATACTCTCACGAAACGGTTTTGGCGTCAGCCACTGACAAGCATGCTCGTTCGAACTTCGGAGGGGTAAGTCGGCAATTTGCGTTTCATTGTGGCATAAGTTGACTGGAGGCCTTATGTCTTTAGCCGAAGGCACGATAATTGACGAGAGATACGAAGTGCTCAGTTCCATCGGCTTCGGTGGGATGGGGGTGGTGTATGAGGCTTATCACCGCAGTCTGGAACGCGTCGTTGCGGTGAAGATGTTAACTGGCACCACCACCTCGGACGACGAAGATCGCCAGCGTTTCGGGCGAGAAGCAAAGATTTTAAGTCGGTTGGCGCATCCGAACGTCGTTCAATTCTATGCGTACGGCATTTGGACCGGCGTTCCATACATTGTTATCGAACGAGTGAACGGACAAAGTCTTCAGCACCTTCTGGCTAAGAATCAGCCGTTGGGCGTTTCGTTGGTTCTTGATATTGCCCGGCAAATATGTGATGGACTGCAACATGTGCACGCCAAAGATGTTCTTCATCGCGATTTAAAGCCGACAAACGTTCTTGTAGTGGATTCACCAGACGGCCGTCGCCAGGTAAAGCTGATTGATTTTGGACTGGCGAAGATCGTTGAATCCGAGGATGTTCAGAAGTTGACTCAAGCTGGAATGATGTTGGGTACTGTCATGTATGCCAGCCCAGAACAATGTCTCGGGCAGCCACTGGACGCCCGCAGTGACATTTACAGCCTCGGCTGCGTCCTTTATCAGATGCTGACCGGTTATCCGCCCTATACAGCCGACAATGCTACGGCGGTGATGTTTCAACAGCTGAATGAATCTGTCGGTAGCACGGAACATTGGTCTGAAATTCCTCTTGAACTGCAGCCCGTGTTGTCGAAATGCATGGCCAAGGAAAAGGAAGGGCGCTATTCATCAGCCCTGGCATTGAACGAAGACCTTGGAAAAATTCTTGATGGTCAGTCGGCACGGTTAGAAGGTTTGCCGGTTTCCGCCAACGCCGCCTTTTGTACCCCGTCTAATCCGTTCCCTTCCGGCGCGCGTCCGGAACCCCGATTCGGTGGCAAGCAATTTATCTGGCTTCTGCTGGCATTCCTTGTGCTCTGCCTGATAATCGCTGCCAGTTTTCTATCGCTACGAAGTCGCGAAGATGAGCCGGCTAAACGGTCGACGCTTGCTAATTTGCAAGAGCAGTTGCATGAAGTTGTATATGACGGCAAACAAGTCGATGAAGTTAGAGCCAAGCTTTTGCTGTCTTTAATTGAGTCATACAAGCGCGACCGACACTATCCATCGGATCGCAGTGAGCTCGTCTTGCAGGCATATACTCAGGCGGTCGGATATTACAATCGGAGGGATGATTACGGTCCTGTGCGCCAATATGCCAAGCAGGCCTTAGACGATTGTCGTAATCTCAACGTGAATAACGGCAATGGTTATGTGTGTATGGTTCTGGCATATCACGAAGCTTGTGTACCTGTGCATTGCAATGTTTCACTAGTACCGCTGCTGCAAGATACCTTGAAAAGATACCCAGAGGCTGGTCCAGATGTTCGGGCTCACCTATATTCATGTCTAGGAGAAGATTACTTGGAGTTGGAACGATTCGACTCGGCGCTAAAGGCCTGCCACCAGGCGGCATCACTTGCGGTGGGCGAAGAGCAGATACTAATTGTACGAAGGGTCTTGTTAAAGGCATATCAGGGGGCAAGCATCCATCACCGCACAAAGAAAAATTTCACCAAGGCGCGGGATTACTGCAAGAAGGGTTTGAGTGAATGCCGCAATGTTGAGCCGGACCAATGGTCCCAATATTTTTCGCTTGCGAGCATGTATAGCGAAGTCTCCCATGCGCTGCATAGCGAGCAGTCCTCAATACCATTGCTACAAGACACGTTAAAACGATACCCGAAGGCGAGTCAAAATGAGCAGTGTGTGCTCTATTGTGCCCTGGCAAGAGATTATCTGGCACTGGGAAACTTCGACGCTGCGAGGCAAGCAGCAAACAAGGCGGGATTGCTTGCAATTGACGAGGCGTACAAGACTCGCTGCAAGGTGATTTTGCAGATGTGCGATCGCCGTCAAAAAGAACTATCCCGGCATTGACCATCCCTAGACCTTGCTCGACCCATGACTGACAATTGTGCCAGCGCGCGACTCCGTTGCAGCATCATGCGAAGGGAATCGGATAATCCAACCCGTTTTCGCGTTATCCACTGGCGCCTATCGGGTACAGGCCGATAAGAGTAAAAAGAGGCGTTAAAAGCATACAGTGTCTGAAACAAACATCAATCTAAAACGCAAAGGATTGATTTTAGCCTCTGTGCCCTTGGCTGCGGGGTTATTTTTTATCGGCGCAGTTTGGTACTTTTTTGACCGTCAACACGTGCGAATGGAGCACCAGCGCACAGAACTGGCAATTAACAGCGGCATCTCACAGTCGGAAAAACTACTGACCGATGCCTCTAAGTTCGCGCTGGCGTTCACATACGCCCGTCAGGCCAATTTATTGGACGCATATAACCATCATGCCGAGGATTGCAAGCAAAAACTGGCAGAAGTGCAGCAGCTGTTGACGGATCCGGCACAAATCAAAGAAGCCGAACGGATGCAGCAATTGTTTGCCGAGCTGTGCGGTGTTCTTGACCGTGAAACTGCTCAATCGTCCGATGTCACCGACAGTAGATTGATGAATGCGCCGCTCGAAGCTTCAGTCAAGAGATTGTTTGATGGGTATGAAGCTGCCGCTTCGCACCTCAAGGCGCAGCACCCGGTTGATGCCTCGGCGCCAGACCGTATTGACATAAGCTGGATGGAATATGCCATCCTCGCCGCAGCCGTCGTCAATGTCGCCGTTACAGTGGCCTGGACATTGCGCTTTAGCTCAGTTGTTACTCGCCGGTTGAGCGTGCTGACTGATAATGCTTCTCGCCTGGCCCGTCGTGAACCTTTGAATCCACCAATACAAGGCTCGGACGAACTAGTCCGGCTAGACCGGCTGTTCCATGACATGGCACGCACAATCGAGGCGGCCGCAAAGCGCGAACGAGACATTCTCGACAACGCAGTTGATGTCATTTGTTCGCTGAATAAGAACTTTGAGTTCGTTGCCGTCAGCCCATCTGCCGAGCGCGCGTGGGGATATGCACCGCGTGAGCTGATCGGTCGTTCGATTACCGAATTCGTCCACGAAAGCGATGCGGATGCTTCGCATGCTTGGCTGGCTGACGCCCGCAGCGGCAAGGAAAGCAAGTTCGAAAATAACATGGTGACGAAGGATGGTGCCGTTGTTAGCGCGCTTTGGTCGATTAACTACTCGGTCGAAGAGCAGGCATATTTTTGCGTTGCACATGACATTACCGATCGAATCCGCGCCGAGGAGCTGCTGAAGGACAGCGAAGCCAGGGTTCGTTTGATTATCGAAAGCATGCCGGTTGGATTGCTTATCGTTGACGAGCGCGGTTACATCGAAATGACGAACGTGCAAACGGATGTGATGTTCGGTTATAGCTATGAGGATCTCCTAGGCGAGCACCTGTCTATCTTGTTTGCAGATCAGTTTGCAAACAGACCGGATTCGCTCAGTGAAGTGGTGGCAAAATTCAGTGGTCGAGTAACTGATTTGGACGCACGTCGGCCTGATGGATCGACGTTGCAGGTCGAGTTCTCCTTGACCGAATTCACTTTGCACGGAACGAAGAAAATACTTGCAGTGATGATGGACGTCAGTGAGCGGCATGCAGTTGAGAGGCTCAAGAAGCAACTTGTGGCGATGGTCAGCCATGATCTTCGCACACCGCTCACGATGATTCAAAATACTTTGATGATTTTGGGTGCTCAGTACCTGGGCACTCTGGAGCCGAAGGCTGCGCAGCTTGTGCAGGCAGCGGAGTCCGAGACAGAGCGGTTAATTGAAATGATCAACAGCTTGCTCGATATTGAAAAAATGCAATCTGGAACACTTGAGATGGACATGACACCGATATCGCTCGATTCGATCATTTCTCGTTCTGTGACGGTGGTAGCCCATGCAGCGGAAAAACAACGCGTTGCATTAGAAGCCGGTCTTACAGGGTGCGAGGTGGTTGCTGACGGGGCCAAGTTGGTTCAAGTGCTGATCAATTTATTAGCGAATGCCATCAAGTTCTCACCTAGGGATGGAAAGGTGAGTGTGAATTGCGAACAGGATGGAGATTGGCTGCAGATAGCAGTGTCAGACCAAGGTCGCGGTATTCCTTCATCGCAAACGGAGCTGATTTTTGAACGATTTCACCAGGTGGAAGTGAGCGATCGCACAGAAAAAGGTGGAACTGGATTGGGGCTGGCGATCTGCAAATCAATTGTTGAGGCGCACGGCGGCTCGATCGGCGTCAAGAGCGAGGTCGGTCATGGCAGCACATTCTGGTTCAAAATTCCTTCTCCGGAGCAGTGAGCAGTGCTCGTCCCAGCTGGCATTCTCATCGATGGGAAGTATGAACTCCGCAGCGCAATAGGCTCGGGTGGGATGGGTGTCGTATACGAGGCGTATCACCTGAGTCTCGAACGTATTGTAGCTTTGAAAATGTTGACTGCCGGCACCACTGCCGATGCTGAGGATCGCCAGCGATTCGAGCGAGAGGCGCTGATTCTAAGCAGATTGTCGCATCCAAACATTGTGCAATTCTACGCGTATGGTATCTGGAACAACGTTCCCTACATTGTGATTGAACGAGTGAACGGTCAAAGCCTGCAGCACCTGCTTACTAAGAATGAGCCGTTGAATGTTCCTTTTGCTCTGGACGTGGCTCGACAAGTATGTGATGGGCTGCAGCATGTTCATGCCAATGATGTTCTGCATCGCGATTTGAAGCCGACAAATATCCTAACGGTCTATTCCCCCGACGGCGGTGTGAGCGTCAAGCTGATCGATTTTGGACTTGCAAAGCTGATTGGTTGGAATAATTTTCAAAAGCTGACGCAGACGGGAATGGCGTTGGGAAGCGTCATGTATGCGAGCCCGGAACAATGTCTGGGGCAATCCGTGGGGGCTCGTAGTGACATTTACAGCCTTGGTTGTGTGCTCTACCAGATGTTGACGGGCTATCCACCGTTTACTGCTGATAATGCGACCGCCGTGATGTTTCAACAGCTCAACGAATCTGTCGGCTGCACGGAGCATTGGTCCAAAGTTCCTGAAGAACTGCAGCCTCTTCTTTCAAAATGTATGGCAAAGGAAAAGGACCGTCGTTATTCATCGGCAGACGCTTTGAGGGAAGACCTTGAAAAGGTCATAAGTGGACAGAGCGCAGAGCTAGAGGGTATCCCGGTTCCGGCAGAAGCGACCTTCCGCAATCCGTCTAATCCCTTTGACACGGCCGATGCACAGGAACGGACAGTTAAGCGCGGGCGTTTCGCTGTTGGTGCGCTGGCATCGCTTACTTTCTTTCTGTTGGTAAGCGGCATTATTTTTCTCGCGACACAAAACGCGACTCAACCGACGCAGCAGTCGTCATCTTCTTCACGAGAAGAATTGTACAAACTGGTGCATACTCGCGATGCGACTGATGAAGGCAAGGTCAAGCGGGTACTCTCACTGCTCGAGTCATATAGGGGAGACCGAGCGTCTTCGTTGGATCGGACCAACTTGGTTTTAGAAGCCTATATCCTTGTGATTTCCTTTTACGACCAAAAGAAGGATTTTGCTGTGGAGCGCCGACTTTGCAAGCAAGCGCTCGAAGACTGCAGCAGAGTGGGCGACAGCGAAGCGGGTGATGGTTATTTGCAATTATTGCTGGTCTATCACAAAGCTTGTCTTCAGCAGAACTGCCACATTTCACTTGTTCCGTTGCTGGAAGATAATTTGAAGCGTTACTTGAAGGCAACCAGGGTAATCCGCTCGCAAGTCTTTGTGGAGCTAGCAGCAGATTACCTCGAGTTGGAACGAATGGAAGATGCGCGTCGCATTGCCGGCCAATTAGCCGTTGAAGAGACCAAACAGGAGAAC
Source organism: Candidatus Obscuribacter sp. (assembly GCA_021772155.1). Lineage (GTDB taxonomy): Bacteria > Cyanobacteriota > Vampirovibrionia > Obscuribacterales > Obscuribacteraceae > JADYXS01. The sequence continues at coordinate 16,812 of JADYXS010000469.1, read as the reverse complement.
AACGGACGGAAGCAGACCATGTTGCGAGCATACAGGCAACTTATCTGGCGCTCTTACGAGAAGAATGATTTCGCCAGTCTTCGCAAATATGGAAAGCGAGCGGTTGAGGAGTGTCGTGGGGTTGGTGCTGACGGTGGCGATGCGTTTTTGGAAATTGTGCACAGGTACCACGTTGGCTGTGTTGCCGAGCATTGCCAACTTGCGCTAATACCGCTAGTGGAAGAGTCTCTAGGTAGATATCCTGCTGGCAATGTGCAGGCCAGGTTTGCCCTTTCTGTGTCTCTAGCAGCGGATTATCTTGACCAAGAGAGATTTGCCGCTGCACGTGAGGTCGCTAAGCGTGTGCCTAATCTTGAGATTGACGGAGAGCTAAAAAACCGCTACAAGCAAGCCTTGTCCCAGGCTTATAGGGAATTGATCTGGTACTACTATGGCAAGAAGGATTTCGCCAAACTTCGCCAATACTGCAGGAAGGCGATTGAGGACTGCCGCGGCATCGATGCTCAATTATGCGATGCCTATTTGGATGCTGTGCGTTTGTACCACGAAGGCTGTGTGCCCGTGCATAGCGAGCTTTCGCTAATACCGCTATTGCAGGAGACATTGGAGCGATATCCGCACGCCAATGGAAGAATTCCACGGGAGCTCTACGAGAAGCTAGGAGAAGATTACCTGAAGCTGGAACGATTTGATGATGCGCTGCAAGCAGCCAAACAGGCTCAAGTACTTGCAGTTGACGATGCTCAGAAAAATCCAGGCAAGTGGATCGAGTTACGCGCATGCGAGCTGGCGATAAAGCATTACTCTGCAAAGAAGGATTATGGTTCAATGCGGCGTTACTGCAAACTGGCTCTGGATGAGTGTCGAAGCATCAATCCTTGCTTATGGGTTGTGCATCAGTACCACCTGGCTTCTCTTCAAATGAAGTGCCAGCTTGAGCTACTTCCTCTGCTGGAAGAAACGGTGAAGCGCTACCCGAAAGAAGATCCAACAGTAATATGTGGGCTCTATTTGTACATGGCGGAAGATTATCTGGAACTGGGACAACTCGCCGCGGCGCGCCAAGCAGCTAACAAGGCTTTATCGATCGCAGTCGTCGATGCGCACAAGGAGTGCGCTAAAAGGATGTTAGAGAAGTGCGACAGCAATCAACGAAAAACTTCTATACGGAAGTACTAAGCAATGCTAGTGCCACCTGGGGTTCTCATCGATGGAAAATATGAAATCCGCAGCACAATAGGCTCGGGCGGGATGGGTGTTGTTTACGAGGCCTATCACCTTAGTCTCGAACGCGTTGTTGCTGTCAAAATGCTAACTGCCAGCACCAGCGTCAATGATAATGATTGCCAGCGCTTCGAGCGCGAGGCGCTGATTCTAAGCCGGTTATCGCATCCTAACATCGTTCAGTTCTATGCCTATGGTATTTGGCGCAGTGTTCCCTACCTTGTGATCGAAAGAGTGAGTGGTACAAGTCTTCAAAACTTGCTAGCGAAGAACCAGCCATTAGAAGTGCCTCTGGCTCTAGATATAGCGCGACAAGTGTGTGATGGACTGCAACATGCCCACGCAAGCGATATTCTGCATCGCGATTTGAAGCCGGGAAACGTAATCATCGTAGATGCCGCCGGACAGCGACCGCACGTCAAGATAATTGATTTTGGACTGGCCAAGCTCATTGGCCCCGATCGTTTTCAAAAGTTGACTCAGACTGGAATGGCGCTGGGCAGTTTCATGTATGCAAGCCCGGAACAATGCATGGGACAATCCGTAGACGCGTGCAGTGACATATACAGCCTTGGCTGCACGCTATATGAAATGGTGACGGGTTATCCACCATTTACTGCCGACAATGCTACTGCCGTGATGTTTCAGCAACTGAACGAATCTGTCGGCAGTACCGACCATTGGTCAGAAGTTCCCGCCGAATTGCAGCCCGTTTTGGCGAAGTGCATGGCAAAGGAACAATCACGTCGATATTCATCGGCCGAAGCGTTGGAAGAAGACCTCGGAAAAGTTCTCGAAGGTAGGTCAGCAGAGCTTGAAGGCGACCCTGTTTCTGCCGCCGCCGCATATCGCGGCGTATCCAACCCGTTCCCTTCGGCTGGTCGACTGGCGAGTTCGGCTGGTATGAATTTTTTGATTGTCGCGCTGACCTCAGTTGCGCTTTGTGCAATGGTCATAGGCGTGTTTCTATCGCTCAGGCGCAGCACCGCTGAACCTGTCCAAGAAGCGACGACACCGGATTTGGTGCGAGACCAGTTGTACCAACTAGTTCATACAACCAGAACCAAAGAATGCGATGAAGCGACAACGAAACGTCTATTTGACTTGATTGATCAATACAGACGCGATCGATCCTTTGCACTCGATCACACCAACCTCATCCAAAAAGCCTATGGACTGGCGATGGAGCCATACTACAAGAAAGGCGATTTCGCTTCCCTTAGGCCGCGCATTAAGCAGGCTTTGGAAGATTGCCGCTGGACTAGCGAGGCTGACTGTTCCCAATATTTGGGCTTCGTGCAAATGTACCATGAGGCTTGTGAGCCAGTGAACTGCCATCTGTCGCTAATACCGATGTTGCAAGACGTATTGAAACGATATCCGAAGGCCGATGAGCAAGTCAGGCTCCAGCTTTATTTGGCGCTAGGCAAAGATTACTTTCAACTGAAGCAATTTGACTCAGCGCGGCAAGCCGCTAGCCAGGCGGCATCCATTGCAGAGTCCGATGCAGAGAAACAAAAGTCCAAGCACCTTTTGGATAAGTGCAATCGCGAGCAAAGAGAATTTTCTGCGCGTTAATGACGTTCCAATGTTTGGGGTTCTCATGTTAATAGCCCAAGGTACGCTAATCGATAACAAATACGAAGTGATCGGTTCCATTGGGGTCGGTGGGATGGGTGTCGTATACGAAGCATATCAGCGGAGCCTGGAACGTGTTGTTGCTGTGAAAATGCTAACTGCCAGCGCTGGCGGTGACGATGGAGATCGCATTCGTTTCGAGCGAGAGGCGCTGATTCTAAGCCGGTTGTCTAATCCTAATATCGTTCAGTTCTACGCCTATGGTATTTGGAGCAAAATTCCCTACATTGTGATTGAGCGCGTCAATGGAGAAAGCCTGCAGCGCCTGCTAGCGAAGAACGAGCCGATGGACGTTCCTATGGCATTGGACATAGCGCGACAGGTGTGTGATGGACTGCAACATGTCCACGCCAATGGTGTTCTACATCGCGACTTGAAGCCGACAAACATTCTCACGGTGGATTCTCCGGGACATGGTGTGCACGTTAAGCTGATTGATTTTGGATTAGCCAAATTGATTGGCTTGAATAATTTTCAGAAGTTGACTCAGACTGGCATGGCGTTAGGCAGCGTCATGTACGCAAGTCCGGAACAGTGCTTGGGACAGCCCTTGGACGCTCGGAGTGACATCTATAGCCTCGGTTGCGTCCTCTACGAGATGCTGACAGGATTTCCGCCATACACCGCCGACAATGTAACTGCAGTGATGTTTCAACAGCTCAACGAATCGGTCGGGAGTACGGGGAATTGGTTGAAAGTTCCTGCGGAACTGCAGCCGGTGCTCTCAAAATGCATGGCCAAAGAAAAGGAACGCAGATATTCATCTGCAGCAGCATTGAAAGAAGATCTCGAAAGAGTTTTGGATGGCCACGTTGCAGAGCTCGAAGGCAGTGCAGTTGCGGCCGATGATACTTTTCACAGCGCGAAGAATCCCTTTCGTTCACCTTCCGGCCCGGAATTCAATTCAGCTCGAAAGCATTTTGTAGTGGGCACTCTGGCATTTCTTGCGTTCTGCTTGATCATCGCAGGCGGTGTCTTGTCGCTCGGACGCACCGAGGTCGCGCCTCCCCAGCCATTAGCGAGAACGTTGGTGCACGATCAGTTGTACCAACTCGTGAATGAAAACAAGATTGGTCAACTCGATGAACCTAAGGTGAAGCGGATATTGTCATTGATTGAGTCCTACAAACGCGACCGATACCGTTATATGGATCACACCAGCCTAATGATGCAAGCTTATCAAATGGCGAATTCATATTATTACGACAAGAAGGATTGGGGTGCCGTGCGCCAATACTGCAAGCAAGCTTTGGAAGATTGCAGTGATACTACCAAGGACCCCAACGGCAACTATTATCTAAACTTGGTGCAGGCGTACCATGATGCCTGCGTTCCGGCTCATTGCCAACTATCACTGATACCGCTGTTGGAAAATACGTTGAAGCGATATCCTGAGGGTAATCGAAGCCACCGGTTTGGCCTTTATCGCGCGTTAGCAACAGATTACTTGGAGCTCGGACGCTTCCAAGATGCCCGGCAAGCAGCCAACCAGGCGGCATCACTAACGGTCAAGGAAAAAAATAAAGACGTAGGGAAGTGGGTATTGTTAGGAGCATACCACCAGGTGATCATATCTCACTCCGACAAAAAGGACTGGGCTGCCGTGCGCCGATACTGCAAGCATGCTGTGGAAGATTGCGGTGACAAGGCAGCAGACCCCGCCGGCGACGTTTATTTGAATGTGGTGCAGGCATACCATGATGCCTGTCTCCCCACGCATTGCAATGTTTCACTAGTTCCGCTTCTGCAGAACACGTTGAAGCGCTATCCCAATGGTAATCGAGGCTACAGGTTGGGGCTTTATCGATCACTTGCATACGATTATGTGGAGCAGGGGCGATTTGACGCTGCGCGGCAAGCGGCCAACAGCGCGGCTGCACTTGCGGTTAAAGAAGAACCTAATGGCGGTCGGTGGATCTTGATGGGAGCGTACCACATGGTGATCAGATACTACTGCAGTAAGAAGGATTGGGCTGCTGTCCGCCGCTGCTGCAAGCAAGCCTTGGAAGATTGCAGTGGCGTCTATGCGGAACACGGCGAAGCCACTGTGTTTTTGGTGCAGACTTACCACGAGGCCTCTGAGCCGGTGCGCTCCCACTTGTTGCTAGTACCACTGTTAGAAGACACGTTTAAGCGATACCCGAAGGCCAATTCGGAGCAACGGTTTGAGCTCTGTCTTACGCTTTCAGCAGATTACCTGCAACTGAAACGATTCGACGCTGCGCGGCAAGCCGCGAACCAAGCGGCATCCCTGGCAAGCACCGATGAGCGGAAAAGTCGCTGCGAGTCGATCTTGCAGAAGTGCGATGAGCAAGAGAAGCATCCCGTGCGTTAACGAGGCCGCAGTGACTGGATTACACAATCTCACACGACGGTTGACTGGCCCGCCGTTGGTCAGGACTTGGTCAGTTGGTGAAATGAGAATAGGACACATCAGACGGAAGTTACTATCGGGAGTCAAGCTAATGGTTGAAAATTGGAATAGATCTGACCTTCCAAATTCCGATTTCCCGCAAGCGTCAGATGAGCCACTCAACCTGCTGTCGCTAATTGGCCAAGCACCGTTAGCGGCAAGTGGAAATGGGTCCGTCGATCAGATTGCCTTCCTGGCTGTATTACCTATTCGTCCAGGGGACGCTCAGCAACCCGCCGGCAATCGAGATGTACTACCTAATGGTCCTGGGGATGCTCAACAACCCGCCGGCAATCGGGACGTGCCAGAAGGTGCTCGAGGAAGGCCGGTTCCTCAAGCGGTGGCACTGGAGCCTGCGCCAATAGTGAAGCCTCCGCGACTTCGTCTCGGTATCGATTTCGAAGCGCCTGCACCGGTTGCAGCGCATCTGGTGGGCAATCGTTATCTGCAGGCAGCGCAGAACGGCGTGCCCCTTCATGTACGCGAAAACATCGAACGATCGATAGACCAGCTCCGCTCTCCGGATACTCGTGCGCAAGCTCAGCAGCGCCTTCGCGAATTTGGACCGGCAGCTGTACCATTCTTGATTTCGCAACTTGATAGCGGCGATTTTCGCCGGCGTGACGCAGCACATACGCAACTTCTACAAATGGCTGATGCTGCGCTTCCCGGAATGCTTTCTGCGCGTGACGGCACAGAATCAATGGAAATGCGACGTCGATTGGATCTACTGATAGATCAGCTTGCTCCCGCCCATAATGGCGATGTTCTTGATGCCCAGGGTCGTTTTCGTCGCTCTTATAGCTTGAGCGGCGAAAGTCGTTCCGTTAATTATGACGCGCAGGGGCGCGTGACGAACGTAACACTTGATACAGGTTCAGGGCAAGAAACTTTTGTGCGCCGGGCAGATGGCATGTTCGACAGATTGAATGATAGTGTGCCCGTGCGCGATGTATCTGTGTCAACTGATGGCTCAATTTCCTTCCGGGTCGGAGACGCCAGCGTCCTTTGGTCCCGACCTGGAAATGTACAAGTGACAGGCGCTCCAGTCACCTCTGATCTGAGCGGCGGGGTGATGACCGTTCCTGTGCGAAATGGTGATAGTACCGTCAACGTATCGGTGCTTCCCAGAAGGAATACTGCCACCTACGAGCGTAAATAAGCGCCGATCTTTGCGTTAGACCAGAGCATTTCTGAAAGGCCACGGACCACATTAACCATCCTTCCGCCGGGCATAACGGTGGTGGGGGAGATAATGTTCGTCGGCAATGGCAGCGTAATCGATGGAAAATTTGAACTGCGGGGCGTCGTCGGCCACGGTGGTATGGGCGTCGTACATGAAGCCCATCAGCTAGGGCTTGACCGTATTGTTGCGCTTAAGCTACTTTCCTGCGTGCCGGAAGAATCTAAAGATGAAGTAGTGCGATTCGAGCGGGAAGCACTCATTCTTAGCAAGCTTTCGCATGGCAATATTGTGCAATTTTACGCGTATGGCACCTGGGACGGATTTCCATACATTGCGATGGAACTTCTGGTCGGCGACAGTTTGCAGAAGTTGCTTACGCGGGACGAGTCTTTGCCACTCCCAGATTCTATCGAGTACGTTCGCCGGATTTGCGACGGATTGGAACATGCGCATGCACATGGCGTTATTCATCGCGACATCAAGCCTACAAATATCATTCTGATTAGTGGACCGGACGGTCGTTTGATACCAAAAATCATCGACTTTGGGCTGGCGAAGCTGACGGGAATTGGCATTCAGCAACTGACCAAAACTAATGCGGCAGTGGGCAGTGTGTTGTACATGAGCCCCGAACAATGCACAGGCCAGCCCGTCGATCACCGCTCCGACATTTACAGTTTAGGCTGCTTGCTTTATCACTGCCTGACTGGCAAACCACCTCACTGTGCTGACAATGCGGTGGCTGTGATGTTTCAGCAGGTCAATGAGCCGGTGCAGAACACATCTGGATGGCACCGTCTGCCGGGCGCGCTGCAAAGCATCGTCGCGCGGTGCGTTGCCAAAGATCCGGCGGACAGATTTCAGTCTTGTGGTGAACTTCGAGACAATTTGAAGCTGGCTGCTTTGTCGGAATCAATTGCCCTAAGCATTTCATCGCCAAACCAGCCGGTTTCATCTTTAACGAAACTAGCAGATGTCCATGCCGTCCGGCCGGAGAGTTTGCGCAAGAAGTTGCTTATCGTTCCAGCGATTGCAACTGCAGTCATACTGACTGGCGGAGCTGTCTGGTATACCGCACACAAGAGCCCGTTGCCAACCGGGAAACCGGGCCAGATAACCTACGTCGGTTCGCCGAAGGAAACTATGACGAGCATCCTTCACCGGTACCACCGCAAAGAGGAGACGCTTCTCAGCCCAGTGGAAGTGGCGCAGCTGGCGCAAGCCCTCGAACAATTCCGTAGCGGTCCTGAAGCTGATGCCGACGCCAACCTGCTGCTGAGTGTTTACGAGACTCTAGCAAGGCATTATGATGCAACTGGTCAAGTAGAAAAGCTTAGGTCGGCGCTTATCAATGGTTTGGACATTAGCCCGCGTGCCACCGACTTTATCGACTACGTTCACCTGTTAGTCAGATATCATTGGCTGTGCGCTCGTTCCGATACCGAGCTGTCCCTGGTGGACAAGCTAAAGGGGGCCAAGCAACGTTTCCCGGCCATGGCTTTCAACGAACGGAACGAAGTTGATCTTATGTTGGGCCAAGATTACATGAAGCTTCGGCGAGATTCCGAGGCGCGGCAGGCAATACTTTCGGTGGTGAACAGTCCTACGTATTCCGACGGACAAATCGATCGAGGAAAATTTCTCTTGAAGCAGCTCGATGATAGAGCAGTGGCGATCAAACAAATCAAATTGCTCTCAAAGCAATTAGACGAAGATATCAAAGCGAAGCGATCGACATTTCGCAGCGTTCATTCGCTTGTACGGCAATATCAACGCATCAACAAGGATTCCACGGAGCTGATTTTGCAGAACATCGCCAACCCGGCAATGGTGCCATTCGATCGCCTTCGACTGCAGTACGAATTGGGCCAGTCTTACCTCGAGCAAGGCGATCAAAGTAAGTGCGAACAGATTTGGAAACAAATGTTGGAGCCGATGCGCAAAGTGATGCTGCCCACGCGCCTACCCAACGCATTTGGAATTTATTACCTGACCGTATTTGGTTTGGCACGAATATATCTTCAAACCGGTAACTACCGAGAGTGCATCAGCCTTATAGAGCAATGGCGGAAAGATGGAATTGGTCCAGACACTTCCTCACTATGTGACACTAACTTAACTGTTTATCGCGCGCATGCCTACCGGCATATAGGCAAGCTGGCGGATGCTGAGAAGCTCTACTTGCGGGCAATTATGAATTTAGACCGCGCTATAGAAATGAAAAAAGCAAACCCAGACAGTACGTGCTGGCGGATCGACTCCAGATGCGGACTGGCTTGTTCACTTTATCTACGCGGGCAGTATAAGGAGGCCAGTGAAGTAAGCAACGCGGCGGTAACAGAAGCCATTAAGATGCACGCTTCTTTCCAAGCCACATACTGTGAACTTGTTCACGGCGCTTGTCTGGAAAAACTCAATCGTGTTCAAGATGCAGCCACGTCTCGGCAAAAAGCGATGGTTCAAATGGCACACATGAAACCCGACGAAATTCGCAAATTCTCGTACATTTTTGACGACGTTGTATTGCTGGCTTCTGTGGTTCCGAAGTAATCAGACAAAATCCTTCAACAAGCAGCCGCTGCCGGGCATAAAGGTCGTGGGGGAAATGATGTTCGCCGACAAAGGCACCGTTATCGATGGAAAATTTACACTCATTGGCACCATCGGCCACGGTGGTATGGGAGTAGTTTACGAAGCTTGTCAGCTAGGGCTCGACCGTGTTGTTGCGCTGAAGTTACTTGCCAGCGTGCCTGAAGATTCTCAAGATGAGGTGGTGCGATTCGAGCGAGAAGCACTCATTCTTAGCAAACTTTCCCACGCCAATATCGTGCAGTTTTACGCTTACGGCACATGGAGTGGCTTTCCATACATTGCTATGGAGCGTTTGGTCGGGGACAATCTGCATAAATTACTGGCGAAGAACGAGCCTTTGCCACTACCAAATACAATCGAATATGTTAGTCAGATTTGTGATGGATTGGAGCATGCCCATGCGCATGGCATTTTTCATCGCGATATTAAGCCTACTAATATCGTCTTGAGCACCGCGCCGGGCGGTCGCATGACGTTGAAGATTATCGACTTCGGGCTAGCAAAGCTGACGGGTAACAACGTCCAAAAGCTGACCCAAACTAATACGGCGTTGGGCACCGTTATGTACATGAGCCCCGAACAATGCACAGGCCAGCTTGTGGATCATCGCTCCGATATTTATAGCTTGGGCTGTCTGCTTTACCATTGCCTGACTGGCGAGCCGCCCTACTGTGCAGATAACGCCGTGGCTGTGATGTTTCAGCAGGTTAATGAGCCTGTGCAGAACACAGCTGGGTGGAAGCTTCTGCCCAGCACGTTGCAGCAAGTAATCAGCAGGTGCATGGGAAAAGACCCAGCCGATAGGTTCCAGTCTTGCGCCGAACTGCGAGACAATTTGATTCAGGCTGCTCAGTCTGAATCAGTTGCTATAAGCATTTCATCACCAAACCAGCCGCCTTCAGCTTCAACGAAAACCGTAGATTTCTATGCTAGCAAGGCAAGAATTTCGCGCAAGAAGTTTTTTGTGGGAGCAGTGTTGGCCGCTTCACTTCTGCTCGCTTCTGGATTTGGCTGGTACACGTCGCATAAGACTCCGTTGCAGCGCGTGAATCATGGCGCGATGATGTCCTTCAGTTCACCGAAAGAAAGTATGACGGGACTGATTCACAGGTTTGATCGCTTGAGGAGTCCAGTTGGCGGCGGACCACGCCTTAACCCAGTTGAAGTGGAGCAGCTTGCGCAAGCAAGTGAACAATTTCGTCATGATCCTGACGTCGACGCTAATGGCGATCTGCTCCAACGAGCTTATCTGATTTTATCTCTCGAATACGATGAAATGGGCGAACTGGAGAAAATGCGGTCAGCGCTTTCCGCCGGTGTGGAACGCAGTGGCAGTTCAAAAGACTCGTTCAGCTCCGTAAACCTGCTTTGCCGGTACCATGACTTGTGCGTGCTTTCGGGTTGCGAGTTGTCGCTGATAGACAAGCTCAGGGGACTCAGGCAACGCTTTCCCAACCTGCGTTCGTCCGACCAGGGAAGAATTGATCTTATGTTGAGCCGAGATTACGCCAAGCTCGGGCGCTATGCCGAGGCGCGCGAGCAGGTGCGTTCAGCCGTGAAGACCACACACTCGTCAGGATTCAGCGAGCAGGTTCGAATTCAACTGAAGACATTGAGCGAGAAGGAAGAGGCGATCAAACAAATCAGGCTTTTATCCCAACAAATGGATGAACAAAGTAGATTGAAAAAAGCCACCGATCTACGTGCCTATCAGCTTGCACAGTGCTACCATCTCATCGGCAAAGATCCGACGGATATGATCTTAAAGCAACTGGACAACCCGGCAAATGCTCCATTCGAACAGCTGATGTTGCGTTGCGAATTGGGCAGGTCTTACTTGGAGCAGGGAAACCGTGATAAGTGCGTGCAGGTTTGGGAAGATCTCCTGGAACCGGTGCGGAAGGAGATGTTGCCCACAGGTCGGCCTATGGGATTTTTAACCTACTACCAAGTAGTTTCTGGTTTGGCACTAATATATCTTGACACCGGTCGCTATCAGGAGTGCATCAACCTCACAGAGCAATGGCCGAAAAAGGGATTTTTTCCGAAAGGTCCTCGATTTTATACAGATTCGATAACTGTCTTGCGTGCTCATGCCTACCGGCGTTTAGGCGCGACCGTAGATGCTGAGAGACTCTACACTGAGGCGATTGCGAATTTGAACCGTTTTTTGGCAATGGACGAAAAACAGCCACAATGTATCTACTGGCGTGCCGAAGCCCGCTGTGGTCTAGCTTGCTTACTTTATTCGTGCGGGCGGTATCGAGAAAGTTTGGCGACTAGCAGGGCCGCGGCAGGAGGGTCCTTGAAATCTGCACATCTTCAAAGATTGGCATGCTGCAGATTTATTCAAGCAGCTTGCCTGGAACAACTCGATCTTGTTCAAGATGCCGCTAAGATGAGGCAACTAGCCAAAAGTAATCTAGTTCATGTCGAACCTGATGAAACTCGCAAGATGTGGTGCATCTTTCCCGAAGTCGCCCCGGGATCAGCCTTAGCAACGAAATGAGTATCTGAGGAAGATTATGTTCATTGCCGAAGGCACCTTAATCGATGGAAGATTCAGCATACGAGGCACCATAGGCCACGGAGGGATGGGTGTCGTCTACGAGGCTCAGCAGCTAGGGATTGAGCGTATTGTCGCTTTGAAGCTGCTTTCCAGTGTGCCGGAAGAGTATAAAGATGAGCTGGTGCGTTTCGAACGGGAAGCCTTGATTCTTAGCAAACTTTCCCATATTAATATTGTTCAGTTCTACGCGTACGGCACGTGGAGCGGACTTCCGTATATTGCAATGGAGCGTCTGGTCGGAGACAGTTTACAGAAATCGTTGGCCAGGAACGAACCTTTGTCACTGGCAGACACAATCGAATATACGCGTCAGATTTGCGATGGCTTGGAACATGCCCATGCGCACGGCATTTTTCATCGAGACATCAAGCCTACGAATATCATTCTAAGCAGCGCACAGGATGGTCGTTTGACAGTGAAGATCATTGATTTTGGGCTAGCGAAGCTTACGGGGATTGGTATCCAGCAACTGACGCAAACTAACACCGCAGTGGGCAGCGTCATGTACATGAGCCCTGAGCAGTGTACGGGCGAGCCGGTGGACCGCCGCGCCGACATTTACAGCTTGGGCTGCCTGCTGTACCACTGCCTGACCGGTGACCCGCCCTACTGTGCAGATAATGCGGTAGCTGTGATGTTTCAGCAGGTCCATGAACCGGTGCAGAATACATCTGGATGGCAGCGTCTGCCTGGCCCATTGCAGCAAGTGGTGGCGCAATGCATGGCGAAAGAACCAGCAGATCGGTTTCAGTCTTGTGGTGAACTGCGAGATCATTTGATTCAGGCTGCTCAGTCGGAATCAGTTGCTATAAGCTTCTTGTCTTCAAAGAGCCCAATTGCTTCTACAACGAGCACTGTAAGTGCTTATGCCGGTCCAGCGAAACTTTCGCGCAAGAAGTTGCTTGTATCCTCTGCGTTAGCAGCTTCGCTCTTTTTGATTGGCGGACTTGTCTGGTACGCATCGAAAGGGCACCACTTGTCGCACGGCGAGAATTCTGGCGCGATGACATCCATGGTCTCACCGAAGGAGATGACTGCGGGCTTGATTAAACGGTATGACAAGTCCAAGTATGCACGTCCCGGGAAGCCACGCTTTACTGCTGCTGAAGTGGAACAACTGGCACAGGCCACAGAGAGGCTTCGCCATGATCCTGCCGGTGATGGCAACGCCGATCTGCTGCTCCATGCCTATACAATTTTATCAATCCAATACGAGGCATTGGGCGACATGGAAAAGGCTCGGTCCACGCTTTCGGCGGGATTGGAAAGTGGTGGGCGTGCCACCAACGGTATTAACTATGTGTCCTTGCTTTCCAGATATCATGACTTTTGTGTGCTCTCTGGTTGCGAGCTGTCACTGCTGCAGAAGCTAGAGACCCTTAAGCAACGTTTTCCACACATGCATGCTCTTCAATACAACCAAATAGACCTTCTCCTGGGCCAAGATTATGCCAAGCTAGGGCGCGATGCTGAGGCGCGGAACCTGTTGCTATCAGTGACGAGGGATTCAAGTGTTCAGTCGCAGATTGAAAAGGCGACAGCTCTTCTGAAGCAGCTTGATGTTAAAGCAAAGACTATCCAGCGTATCGAGATTCTATCGAGCCAAGTAGACCAACAGATTAAGAAGAAGCAGTGCACGACTCAGGGTGCTTATCAGCTTGTACAGCAATACTTGAGCATCGGCAAGGATCCTAAGAATTTGATCTTGCAACACCTCGCCTTGGCGGCAAATCCTCCATTCGACAGGCTACTTTTGCGTGGTGAATTAGGCAAGGTTTACCTGGAACAAGGCGATCAGGCTAAATGCGAACAGACTTGGAAAGATATGCTGGAACCGGTGCGGAAAGTGATGTTGCCCACAGGTCGGCCAATGGGATATGTGACCTACTACCAAGTAGTTTCTGGTTTGGCACGCATATATCTTGAAACCGGTCGCTATCGCGAATGTATCGACGTTACAGAGCAATGGTCGAAAGATGGCATCTGGCCAGAGGGTCCTCCCTGGTATCCGAATTCGATCACTGTCTTGCGCGCTCATGCCTACCGGCGCTTGGGCGAAATTGCAGAGGCCGAGAAACTTTACAGGCAGGCGAATGCGAGTTTGGACATCGCTGTAGCAAAAAATAAAAACGATGGACAGAGTGTAATTTGGCGGGTTGAGGGACGCTCAGGACTAGCTTGCGCACTCTATTTGCGCGGGCGGTATCAGGAAAGTCTTTTGACATGCAACGGTTCAGTCAATCACGCTCAGAGGGCCGGAGATCTTTCTAAAGCTGTATGCGTCAGAATGATTCGCGCCGCGTGTATGACAAAACTAAATCACCCTGAAGATGCAGCAGCGCTGCAGGAAGTGGTCAAAACTAACTTATTGTGGGTCAAACCCAATGTTACTCGCAAGATGTGGTTCATCTTTGGTGATGTAATAACGCTGCCTGCTTTGCCGACCAAGTAACCAGGCAACTGCATTAAGCTGCTTCGGGCAAGCTGAATGTTCAAGGGCGTCGTGCATATATGCGGCGAAACTATGGGCATATTGCCAATAATGCGCTTAACTGCTGGTACCAATGTCGATGATAAGTACGAGATCCGCTCTATGGTCGGATACGGTGGCATGGGTGTCGTGTACGAAGCGTATCAGCAAGGATTGCAGCGCACTGTCGCCATCAAGCAATTGACAGGCGTACCCAGCGAGTGCCCCGACGAGGTGAGGCGATTCGAACGCGAGGCTCTCATTCTGAGCAGGCTCTTGCACATCAATATCGTGCAGTTCTATGCCTATGGGATTTGGGCCGGACAACCCTATATCGCTATGGAGCTGCTGACTGGCACAAGCCTCCATCAGCTTCTTTCCAATGGACCACTGGCGGTGGTCGATGCCGTAAGAATCATGCAGGGCATTAGCGCCGCGCTACATCACGCGCACACACACGATGTTATACATCGAGATCTCAAACCATCCAACGTGATTCTTTGTGCAGCAAGCGAGGGAACACTAATTCCGAAAGTTATTGATTTCGGGCTCGCCAGGCTGCCGACCTTCCTCGGCCAAAAGCTGACGCAAACGGGAGAAACCGTCGGCAGTGTCATGTACATGAGTCCGGAACAGTGCCATGGTCAAAAGCTAGATTTGCGCACGGACATTTATAGCTGCGGTTGCATCTTGTATCAACTCCTTACCGGTGTGCCGCCGCACGAGGCCGATAATGGTTTCGCTCTCATGTTTGAGCACATAAATGCACCAATTAGCAGCACCGAGAAGTGGGCGGAAATAGCCCATCCCTTGCAACTGATTATCGCCAAATGCGTGGCGAAAAATAGACAAGATCGTTACTCCTCGGCTCAAGCTTTGGCCGATGATTTGCAGCTTGTTCTGAACGAGCAGGCACCGGAGTTGGAAGGCAAGGTGGTCCGGTCAGCCGAACCGGGCCGCAATGAGAAAATCCCGGTTGCAGGTAGTAAGAAGCGGCGAAAACACTCCGCTTTATTGATTGCTGGCAGTGTATGCGCCGGTGCTGGATTCTTCGGCATTTACTTTCATTTGCGTCCACCGGAACATGCTATTTCTCCGGGCTCGACAATCGTGCAGGACTCTCCTTCCGAGACTATGACCCGCTTGACCCGTTTCAGCAACCAGCACTCGCTTACCAAAGAATCCTCGGAGCAGCTTAGAGTTGCCATCAATGGGTGTAAAAATGACCCAGTCACTAACCAAAACATGCTAGTGCTCGCCTACACATCACTTGGCAACTACTTCTTCCAAACAAATGATGTGCCGAAGGCCCGATCCATAGCAGCGGAAGGGTTGCAGGTGTGTTGTCGGGCAGATAATAACGCCGAGGAGGATTACTTCGATCTGGCTCTGATGTATCACAAAGCGTGCACGGAGACGTCCGTGCAATGCGGACCGGGTTCCCTGCAAGAGGCGTTGAGACGGTATCCGAACGCTGGACCTGAGGCTAAAGCACGGGTGCAAATTCCACTGGCCATTTACTATCTAACCAGCGGAAAAGTTGAGGCGGCGAAAAAGCTTTTGGATACGGCAATGCCACATGCCATGCGTGCCAATGATATCGCTGATGGTCAGGCTGCCCTGCGGCAGGTTCGCCAATTAACCAAGAAGCCTTAGGCGAACTTTTCGGCCATGACCCTGCGGGCAGGCAAGCGAAACGTCGACCTGACCGTTTTGATCACTGCATATTCACACGGTAAATCAGCGCAATGCCTCTCTGTTCTTTGTTGGACAGAAGTTGGTTAGGTTGTGAAAGTAAGCTGCTGCTATTGCATTAGAGAGGGTAGTCATGACACCAGAGTACAATCCAGAGACCGCATACCTGGCAAACATGAACGTGGCCAGTACAAAGAACCTCGCCGCGAGCCAGCCGAGCATATTGATCGCCGATTCATTGCCGGGACTGCGACTCTATGCATCAACTATTGTGCGTAAAGTATCAACTTCATTAGGGCAGATTTACGAAGCGGCTGACGGACAATCAGCAATAGATCTCGCTTTGAAGTATTCGCCGGAGCTGATTATCATGGATGTGGCCATGCCTGGTGTGAACGGTATCAAGGCCGCAACACAAATTTGGTCTGTTAACCCTTCGGCGAAGATTCTATTTTGGACGCAATATCATCGCGAAGTATACATCCGTGATTTAGGTCGCATTGTTCCAGATCAGGCGATCCACGGATACGTGCTAAAGAATCATGCCGACGATACTTTAATTCATGCAATCACCTCTGTTTGGCTACAAGACAATCCGTATATTGATCCGCAGGTGCGGGCTGCAAGCAAACCCAATCGCGCCGGGGGCGGGCTGACTGATCGTGAATTTGAGACGCTGCAGGATCTGGCTCTTGGCTTATCTGAAAGGGCAATTTCTTCAAGAAGGCATATCAGCATCCGCGGTGTGCAATGCAGGGCTGCTGCTCTCTATAGCAAGCTGCGGACGAAAAGGGACGTCTTCGCCAACGAAGCAAGTGGAACGGAGTTGTTCAACCCACGCGGGCGGATGTTGTTCGAAGCGGTGAAGCGAGGACTCATCGAACCAGACTCTTTGATGGCTTGGGAAGGAGAACTGGAAGCCTGGGTCAACAAGGAATTCGGCCTCGACTGATCTGGTCAGGACTTGGTCAGCTGACGAAACGAGAATAGACCACATCAGGCGGAAGTGGGTATCGGGAGTTAAG